>JAWRIJ010000024.1:0-18681 GCA_040307975.1 Oscillospiraceae bacterium
GGGCCGCGTCTTTTTTTGCGCCGATTTCACAAGTTTCCTTTGCTTTATGGATGAAGACGTTATATAATATGCTTTAGGAATCTTAAACAAGGGGGGAGTCAATTTGGAAACGCCGTATGCGATCGAGATGCTGGGCATCACGAAACGCTTCCCCGGCATCATCGCCAACGACAACATCACGCTGCAATTAAAGCGCGGCGAGATCCACGCGCTGCTCGGTGAGAACGGCGCGGGCAAGTCCACGCTCATGAGCGTCCTGTTCGGGCTGTATCAGGCGGAGGAAGGCGTTATCAAAAAGGACGGGAAAGAGGTCGAGATCCGCGACCCGAACGACGCCAACGCGCTCGGCATCGGCATGGTGCACCAGCACTTTAAGCTTGTCGAGTGCTTCAGCGTGCTGGACAACATCATTCTCGGCGTGGAGCCGACGGACAAGATGGGCTTTCTGCAAAAGCAGGAGGCGCGCAAAAAGGTCGTCGAGCTTTCCGACAAGTACGGCCTGCAGGTCGACCCCGACGCGCTGATCGAGAATATCACCGTCGGCATGCAGCAGCGTACCGAGATCCTCAAGATGCTCTACCGCGACAACGAGATCTTAATTTTCGACGAGCCGACGGCGGTGCTTACGCCGCAGGAGATCGAGGAGCTGATGAAGATCATGAAGAACCTTGCCGCCGAGGGCAAGAGCATTCTCTTCATCTCCCACAAGCTCGCCGAGATCATGGCGGTCGCCGACCGCTGCACGGTGCTGCGCAAGGGCAAGTACGTCGGCACGGTCGAGACCGCGAATTCCTCGGCGGAGGAGCTGTCCGCGATGATGGTCGGGCGCAACGTCAATTTCCATGTGGAAAAGGGCGAGGCGAAGCCCGGCGAGGTGGTGCTCGACGTGGAGCACCTTTCGGTCGTGTCGAAGGTACATAAGAAAGACGCCGTGCACGACGTGTCGTTCAAGGTGCGCCGCGGCGAGATCGTCTGCATCGCGGGCATCGACGGCAACGGTCAGTCCGAGCTGGTCTACGGCCTGACGGGACTCGAACCGGCGTCGCAGGGCAAGATCACGCTCGGCGGCAAGGACATCACCCACGCGTCCATTCGCGAGCGCAGTGTTTCTGGCATGAGCCACATCCCTGAGGATCGCCACAAGCACGGTTTGGTGCTCGATTATACGCTTGAAGACAATCTGGTGCTCCAGCGCTACTTTGAGCCGGAGTTCACCAACGGAGCGGGCTTCTTGCGGCGCGACAATATCCGCAAGTACGCCGAGCGCCTCATTGAGCAGTACGACGTGCGCTCCGGTCAGGGGCCCGTGACGAGGGCGCGCGCCATGTCCGGCGGCAACCAGCAGAAGGCGATCATCGCCCGCGAGGTCGATAAGAACCCCGATCTGCTCGTCGCGGTACAGCCGACGCGCGGCCTTGACGTCGGCGCGATCGAATTCGTCCACAAGAAGCTCGTCGAGCAGCGCGACGCCGGCAAGGCGGTGCTGCTGATCTCGCTGGAGCTGGACGAGGTCATGGATGTGCCCGACCGCATCCTTGTGATGTATGAGGGCGAGATCGTCGGCGAGCTCGACCCGAAGAAGACCACGCAGGAGGAGCTTGGTCTTTACATGGCGGGCGCGAAGAGAGACGAGGTGAGCGCATGAAGAACAACCTTCTCAAGAATAACGCCGTCCAGTCGCTGATCGCGTCGCTGCTGTGCATCGTGCTGGGTCTGCTGCTCGGTTACGTCGTGCTGCTGTTCATCAACCCCGCGGGCGCGGGTGAGGCGATTCTCGCGGTCATCAAGAACTTTTGGAACTATTCCCGCGCAAACCTTCAGATCAAGAACTTCGGCAACACGCTCGTCAAGACGGCGCCGCTGCTGATGTGCGCGCTGAGCGTGCTGTTCGCCTATAAGGTGGGGCTCTTTAACATCGGCGCGGCGGGGCAGTACGTCGTCGGCTCCTGCGCCTGCCTTTACGGCGCGCTCGCGCTGCATTTGGGCTGGCTGCCCTGCCTGCTGCTCGCCGCGCTCGCCGGCTGCGTTTATGGCGCGCTCGTGGGGCTTTTGAAGGCATACTGCAACGTCAATGAGGTCATTTCGGGCATCATGCTCAACTGGATCGGCCTCTATACGACCAACATGCTGCTCGCCAAGGTCAAGGAGAGCACCAGCCCCTACACGCTCCACCTTAAGGCGGAGGCGCCGCAGGCAATTCTTCCCACGGCGGGTATCGACAGGCTCTTCAACAACAACACGAACGTGACCGTTGCCATTCCGCTTGCCATCCTCTTCGCCGTTGCCATCATGATCCTGCTTGACAAGACGAAGCTCGGCTATGAGCTGCGCGCGACGGGCAACAACAAGAACGCGGCGAAGTACGCCGGCATGGCGGAGAAGCGCAACATCATCCTTACGCTGGTCATTGCGGGCGCGCTCGCGGCGCTTGGCGGCGCGTTCCTCTACCTCACGGACTATGAGCAGTGGCTCGTCACCGCCTCCGCCGTGCCCGGCATGGGCTTCAACGGCATCGCGGCGGCGTTCCTCGGCGGCTTGAATCCGATCGGTACGATCTTCGCGTCCTACTTCATCCAGCACATCACCGTCGGCGGCGCGTATGTGGATAAGACCATGTACTCCTCGCAGATCTCCGACCTCATTTCCTCGCTGATCATTTACCTCTGCGGCTTCGTGCTGTTCATCAAGTATGCGATGAACATGAGCATTGCAAAACGCGAGGAAAAAGCCATCCAGAAAGAGAAGGAGCAGACGGCTCAGCCGTCCGGTGAGAAAGGGGGCGACAAGTAATGCTGCTTTTGGTGCAATATACGCTCGTTTTCGCCTCGGTTTTGCTTTTGGTCGCGCTTGGCGGCTGCTTTGCGGAGCATTCCGGCGTCATCAACCTCGGTCTTGAAGGCATCATGGTCATCGGCGCTCTCGGCGGCGCGCTTGTGATGCGCGCCTTCCCCGGAACGCTTGCGGCGTTCCCGACCATTCTGCTCGTGCTGCTCGGCGCCATCGTTTTCGGCGTGGCGTATTCCGCGCTTTTAGGCGTTGCGTGCATCAACTTCAAGGCGGATCAGACCATCGTTGGCACCGCGCTCAACATGCTCGGCGTCGCGGCGGCGACCGTGTTCGTCAAGGCGATCAACACCGCCGCGAATCCGGACAACGTTTCCTCGGAGATCGAGTACGTCGAGGCGAAGAAGAAGTTCCTCGTGAGCATTGGCTCGTTTGAATTCAACTGGTTCATGCTTATCGCCGTTTTGATGCTCGTCATCGCTTACGTGGTGCTCTACAAGACGCGCTTCGGCCTGCGCCTGATGGCGTGCGGCGAACATCCCCAGGCGGCGGACAGCGTCGGCATCAACGTTTACAAGATGCGCTGGGCGGGCGTGCTGATCTCCGGCGTTTACGGCGGACTTGGCGGCATCTGCTACATCCTCGCGGGCGTGTCGCTGTGGAAGTTTGAAAACGGTGTTGCAGGCTTTGGCTTTCTTTCCCTCGCGGTGATGATCTTCGGACAGTGGAGGCCGACGCGCATTGCGCTTGCGGCGCTCCTGTTCGGACTGTTCCGCGCGCTCTCGAACGTCTATTTCGGCTTCCCCGCGCTCACGGCGCTCAATCTGCCCGGCTCGGTCTACAACATGCTGCCCTATATCATTTCGCTCATTGTGCTGGCGTTCACCTCGAAGAACTCCCGCGCGCCCAAGGCGGAAGGCATTCCCTACGACAAGGGGCAGCGATAACATCTTCAAAAAAGAGGACTGCCGCACGGCAGTCCTCTTTTTTGATTGGCTTTCACTTCACTTCCCGCACGCGCAAGCGCGCACGGGCGCTGCGGGCGGCAACTCTGCGAGGCTTAATAGAGCAGTCTTGCTACTCCCCATGCAAGCGGCACGGACAGCGCCGCTTGCATTGCTTTTCCGAGGAAATACCGCTTTGCCGACAGGTCTGAGTTTTCCAACACCGAGAGCGTCTGCGCATGGACGCTCAGTCCGCCCCAGCCGAGCAGGGCCGAGCAAAGTATAAAACCGGCGCGATCCGCACTGAGCGTGAGCACGCCGCTCGTCAGCTCAACAGCGCCGAGCAGCGCGCCATACCATGCCGCGTCCTCCGCGCCCGCGGGCATGATAAGCGTCAAAAAGCGCAGTGCCACCGCGAAGATGACCACGAAGCCGCATACGCTCCACACCGCTGCGAACGAATCACGCACCGAGCCGGTGAAGGCGGCGGCGCGGGAGCGCGGGACGGATCGTTCCATGCGCGCGGAGCGGGCGGCGCGTTCCGGTACGCGGCTCTTGTCACACATCGGAAACGCGCGGCAGAGCAAAACGCCGCAGAGCACCGCCGAGGCGGCGTGAACAAGGCAGAGATATACCCCCGCGCGGGCGCTTTGCAGCGCCGTACCCCCGCAGACGCCGAGGATGAAGCCGGGGCCGGCGTTGTTGCAGAAGCCGAGAAGCCGTTCCGCCTCGCTTTTGGTCAGCGTTTTGCCGCGGTATAGCTCCACCGTGGTGCGCGCGCCGACGGGGTAGCCGCCGATAAGCCCCAATGCGAGCGAAAGCGCGCCCGCGCCGGAGAGACCGAACAGCGGGCGCATTATGGGGCGCAGCGCATGAGTGAAGACGTCCGCCGCACCGAGGGAGACGAGCAGCGACGAGAGCACGAAAAATGGAAAGAGCGACGGCAGCACGGAGCGGAGACACAGTACGAGCGCATCGCGCGCCGCGCCCGACGCCTCGGCGGGGAAGAGCAGGAGCGCCGCGGCGAAGAGCGATAGCAGCGCGCCGAGCAGGATATTTTTGACCGTTTCCAAAAGAACCACCTCATGGGAGGATATGCACGGCGCACGCGGAAAAGGACAGGCAAGTTTTGCCTGTCCTTTACATATGCTTGCCCGAAGGGGTGTTACCATGGACAAATTCGGCAAATCGCAGGAGCGGCGCACGCGCATGGCGGAGCTGTTCGACCTGCCCGCGGATTTGGTCGCGGGGCTTGCGCACATGGAGCTGCTCGGCGATCGGGAGTTTTTTCTGGAGGGGCACGAGGGTATCCTCTCCTACAGCGACGAGCAGATCGACGTCTCAACAGGCGCGTTGGTCGTGCGTGTGCGCGGCATGGGAATGGAACTGCGCAGCATGACCGCGGACGAGGTGCGTATCCGCGGGCGCATCGACTGCGTAGAGTTCGTCAGATAAAGAGGTTTTTTACTATGCTGCAAAAACTGGTTTCTTTGCTGAGCGGCACCGTGCGCGTGCGCACGAAAAGCGCTTTTCCCGAGCGTGTGCTCAACGTCTGCTCCGCGCGCGGCATCGCGTTCCGCGATCCGGTATTTCTGAGCGGAGACGAGCTTGCCCTCTCCGTCGATCGGCGCGACTGGCGGCGCTTGCGGGCGGCGTGCGCCGACATTGGCGCGCAGGCGCACATTGAGCGTGTCACGGGCGTACCGTTTGTCCTCGGACGCTTGCGGCGGCGCACCGCGCTGCTCGCGGGCGTGGGGCTTTGCGCGGCGCTGCTGCTCGCGAACGCGTGCTTCATTTGGGACTTTCAGGTGGAGGGCAACCAAACCGTGCCGCGGGAGGAGATTTTGCGCGTGCTTGCACGAAACGGCGTACGCCGCGGGACGTTTGCCTTCTCGGTAAACGCGCGCCGTCTTTGCAATCACGCGCTGCTCGAATTGCCGCGCCTTGCGTGGCTGACAGTAAACGTGCGCGGCTGCCGCGCCCATGTCATCGTACGCGAGCGCGTGCCGAAGCCCGAGATCGTCAACGAATCCGCGCCGACAAACGTGATCGCGGCGCGTGACGCGCTTGTGACGGAGGTGCGCGCCCTCGACGGCGAGGCGCGCGTAATGAAGGGAACGACGGTGCGCAGAGGGCAGCTGCTCATCAGCGGCGTGGTGGAGACGCGGGATGTGATGACGCCCGTCGTTTCCACACGCTACCTCGCGGGCAAGGGCGAGGTCTGGGGGCGGACGTGGTATGAGCTTTCCGTGAAAGTACCGCTCTATGTGGAGCAGAAAATGCCCTGCGGCGGCGAAAAACGGGAGTATGCGGTTTTGTGGGGGGAGAAACGGGTAAAATTCAGTAGAAAAGGGACTGGTATTTTATCGACAGGATATGATAAAATAATCAGTCGAAAACAGGGGACGCTTCCGGGCGGCTTCGCTTTGCCCGTCACGCTGGTGACGGAGACCTATCGACCCTATACCACCGTGCGCGTTGAGCGTCCGCGCGCTCAGGCGGAGCAAATGGGGTGCGCGGCGCTGGAAGCGTATCTGCGTCAGCTCGTCGGTTCGGACGGAGAGATCGTATCCACGCGTACCGCCTCCGCTGCGCGGGGCGATTGGCTGCTCGTGATGCTCAGCGCCGAGTGCGCCGAGCAGATCGGGCGAACCGTTCCCATTCCCGTAACGGATAAGTAAACTAAATGTAAGAAGGTATACTATGGAGGAACGCATCAGCATTGAACGGTTGGAGCAGGCGGTGAACCTGTTCGGCTCGTTTGACGAGAACATCCACCTCATTGAGACCGAGTTCGGCGTCACCGTCGCAAACCGCGAGGGGGAGCTGCGCGTGAACGGCGAGCCGGAGGACGTTATGGTAGCCGCCAAGGCGCTCACGGCGCTCCTCACGCTCTCCAACCGCGGCGAGACCATTACCGAGCAGAATGTGCGCTACGTCATTGGGCTTGCTCGCGCGGGGCAGGAGGATAAGGTCAGCGAGCTGACGCAGGACGTGATCTGCATCAGCGCCAAGGGCCGCCCGGTCAAGCCCAAGACCATTGGGCAGAAGAAGTATGTCGAGTCCATCATGGAAAACGCCGTCACCATCGGCGTCGGCCCCGCGGGCACGGGCAAGACCTACCTTGCCGTCGCGGCGGCGGTCGCCGCGTTCCGTGAGCGCAAGATCAACCGCATCATCTTAACGCGCCCCGCGGTCGAGGCGGGCGAGCGGCTGGGCTTCCTGCCCGGCGACCTCCAGAGCAAGGTCGATCCGTATCTCCGCCCGCTTTACGACGCGCTTTTTGATATGCTCGGCGCGGAAACCTACAACAAATACCTCGAGCGCGGCAACATTGAGGTCGCGCCGCTCGCCTACATGCGTGGGCGCACGCTCGACGACAGCTTCATCATTCTCGACGAGGCGCAGAATACCTCCTGTGAGCAGATGAAGATGTTTTTGACGCGTATGGGTTTCGGCTCGAAAATGGTCATCACCGGCGACGCGACGCAGATCGACCTGCCGGCGGACAAGCTCTCGGGACTCAAGCAGGCGGTGCGCGTCTTAAAAGGCGTCGAGGGCGTCGGCATCTGCGAGCTCAGCGATCAGGACGTTGTGCGCCATGTGATGGTGCAGCGCATCATCAAAGCATATCAGGATTACGAGGACGCAAAGAACAAACAGAACAAGATGAGACGATAGGGAGGGAACGACCATGGCAAAGCGGCATTATATCCCCATCACGGCGGACGTGGAGGGAGTGAGCGACGGCTCGAAGGCGCTCATCCGAAAGGCAGTGCGCACGGCGCTCGAGACCGAGGGCGTGACGCTTGCGTGTGAGGTCGACGTGCTGGTAACGAACGATCGTGGTATCCGAAAAGTGAACAAGGAGCAACGAAAGGTTGACAATGCGACGGACGTGCTTTCGTTCCCCGCGCTGGAGCTGAAGCCTGGGAAAAAGCCGAAGGCAAGCGACGCCGACCCCGGCACGGGGCTTGTGCCGCTTGGCGACATGGTGCTCTCATGGGAGCGCGTGGCGGCGCAGGCGAAGGAGTACGGCCATTCCCGCAGCCGTGAGCTTGCGTATCTTGTGACGCACTCGGTGCTGCACCTGCTCGGCTACGACCACCTCGACGAGGGAAAGCAGAAAAAGCTCATGCGCGCGCATGAGGAAGCTGTTATGGACAAGCTCGGACTGGGAGAGAAATGACAACGCTCAAGAAAGTTGAGGATCATCTATGAACATAACCAAAACCGCGATGATCACGCTCTGCGGACGGCCGAACGTCGGCAAGTCGACGCTCACCAACGCGCTCGTCGGCGAGAAGATCGCCATCGTCAGCGATAAGCCGCAGACGACGCGCAACCGCATCTGCGGCGTGGTCAATCGCGATGGGATACAATTTGTTTTCGTTGATACGCCGGGCTTTCACAAGGCGAAAAACCGTCTTGGCGACTACATGGTCAAGGTCACGCGCGAGAGTATTGCGGATGTGGACGCGGTGGCGCTGCTCGTCGAGCCGGTGCCGCACGTCGGCATCCCAGAGCAGGAACTGATCCGCAAGATCAAGGATTCCGGCTGTCCCGCGGTTTTGTGCATCAATAAGATCGACACGGTTGAGAAAAAGGATGATCTACTCGCGGTCATCGCGGCGTACAGCGATTGCCATGACTTCGACGCCATCATTCCCATCTCGGCGCGGAAGCAGGACGGGCTGCGCGACCTGCTTATCGAGCTTGCCAAGTACGCGCAGGAGGGGCCGCAGCTTTTCCCAGACGGCATGACGACCGACCAGCCGGACAGACAGGTGGTTGGGGAAATCGTGCGTGAAAAAATGCTGCGCAACCTTGACAAGGAGATCCCACACGGCACGGCGGTGGAAATCACGCGTTTTGCCGAGCGTGACGACGAGGTGATCGAGGTCGAGGCGACGATCTATTGCGAGAAGAAGAGCCACAAGGGGATCATCATCGGCAAGAACGGCGAGATGCTCAAGCGGATCAGCACGGAGGCGCGCCGCGACATTGAGCGCTTTATGGGTGCGAAGGTCTTTTTGCAGACTTGGGTGAAGGTCAAGGAAAACTGGCGGGATAATATGAATTATATTCGCTCTTTCGGCTATCAGGACGAGTAAGGCTTCACTAAAAAGAATAATCCAGTCATTCCGATACGTACCGGAATGTTACTTGCGGCAATCATTTCCGGCGATAACCGCGCCGATTTCCGCCCATGCTAAGCGCGGGGTGATACGATGGACGGTTATTTCGGACTGTTCCTGAAAACCGGCGAGCCGACATTTTATCTGCTGTCGAAACAGGGAAGCGCGGGCTCCGTTTCCGGTTTGCCGGAGCCCATGGCAAAGGAGGAAGCCTCGCCGTGTTAGGCGAGGTTTACATAATATGTCAGACAAAACCGTAATCAAGGGCATCGTCCTGCGCGAGACGCAGACCAAGGAAGCCGACAAGATCCTGACCGTGCTGACCGCGGAGCGGGGACGGCTTGCCGTTATTGCGCGCGGCGCGCGGAGGAAGAACAGCCCGCTTGCTGCCGCAAGCGAGCTTTTGGCTTTTTCCGAGCTGGTGCTCTACGAGCAGCGCGGCTGGCTGATGATGTCCGAGGGGACGACCATCGAGCTGTGGAACAACATCCGCCGCGATGTGGAGCGCCTTTCGCTCGCTTCCTACTTTGCGGAGATGACGGAGGGGGTCACGGGCGAGGGCGAGCCGGCGGGCGAGGTGCTCGCGCTCTTTCTCAACACGCTTTACGCGCTCGACGCGACGGATAAGCCGCTCGACCAGATCAAGGCGGCGTTTGAATTGAAGCTCCTCTCGCTTGCGGGCTATGAGCCACTGATCACGGAGTGTGCGGTCTGCGGCACCGCCGCGCCCGAGGAGCCGCTGTTTGACGCGGAGCAGGGCGTGGTGCTCTGCCGCAAGTGCGCGGGCGCGGCGGCGCAGGGATTGCTGCCGCTTGACGCCGGCTCGCTCGCGGCGTTTCGGCATGTGATCGGCGCGGAGCGCAAGCGCATGCTCTCCTTTGCGCTCCGCGGCGAGACGCTCGCGCTTTTTTCACGCGCCTGCGAAACCTTTGCCCGCGTACAGTTGGAGCGTGATTTCCGCACGCTTGACTTCTACAAAAGTCTGCATGCGCCGCAGAAGCGGCATTGACTGAGCGCCGCTTTTCCCGGGAAATCGGAGATAATCGACGGGAAAACAGGCGCATCGACAATAGTTTACGAAATAGTATACATGTTAACGGAGTAGTGACATGACCGAACTTTTTGAAAAATCCATACGTGTACTGGAGTTGCCGCGCGTTTTGGAGCAGTTGGAGGAGCGCGCGGTGAGCGCGGAGGCGAAAGAACGCGCCCGCGCTCTGACGCCTTCGACCGATTTCGACGAGGTGCGCCGTTTGCTTGACGAGACGGACGCGGCGCGTTGGCTCATCGCGCTCAAAGGGAGCCCGTCGTTCGGCGGCGTCAAGCCGGTCGCGGAGGCGCTGGGGCGCGCGGCGCGCGGCGGTATGCTTAACGCGCGCGAGCTTTTGGACATTGCGGGACTTCTGACGAATGCGCGGCGCGCGCGGGAATACTTGCCCGACGACGACGGCTCCGCGCGCCCGTCGGTGCTCGACAAGATGTTCCATTCGCTGCACGGCAACCGCTATCTTGAGGAGAAGATCACGACCGCCATCCTCAGCGAGGACGAGATCGCGGACGGGGCGAGCGCCGAGCTTGCCGACATCCGGCGGCACAAGCGCGCCGCGGCGGCGAGAGGGCGGCAGCTGCTGCAAAAAATTATTTCGTCGTCGACCTACCGAAACGTCCTGCAGGAGGCGATCATCACGCAGCGCGACGGGCGCTTCGTCGTGCCCGTCAAGGCGGAGTGTCGCGGCGAGCTGCCAGGCCTTGTTCACGACGTAAGCTCCAGCGGCGCGACGCTGTTCGTCGAGCCGATGGGCGTCGTGCAGGCGAACAATGAGCTCAAGGAGCTGGAGGCGAAGGAGCTCAAGGAGATCGACCGCATCCTTATCTCGCTTTCTGCTGAGGCGGCGGGCTTTGCGGAAGATATTCAATGGGACTATGACGTTCTAGTACATTTAGACCTGATCTTTGCGCGCGGGGAATTGAGCGACAAGCTGGACGCAATACGCCCCGAGCTGCGCACGGACGGGAGCGTTTGTTTCCGCCGCGCGCGCCATCCGCTGCTCGACAGCGCGAAGGCGGTGCCGATCGACGTGGAGCTCGGCAGGAGCTTCGATACGCTTGTCATCACGGGTCCCAACACCGGCGGCAAGACCGTTACGCTCAAAACGCTGGGGCTTTTATGCCTGATGACACAATGCGGGCTGCATATCCCCTGCGCCGACCAGAGCGCGGTGAGCGTCTTCGACGGCGTGCTCGCCGACATAGGCGACGAGCAGAGCATCGAGCAGAGCCTTTCCACGTTCTCCGCACATATGCGCAACATTGTGCAGATCCTAGACGAAGCGGATCGCGGCAGCCTCATTCTTTTCGACGAGCTGGGCGCGGGCACCGATCCCGTCGAGGGCGCGGCGCTTGCCGTTGCCATCATCGGCGAGGTACGCGCGCGCGGCGCGAAGGTCGCCGCCACGACGCACTATGCCGAGCTCAAGACCTTTGCCATGACGACGGCGGGCGTCGAGAACGCGAGCTGTGAGTTCGACGTCGAGACGCTCCGCCCGACCTACAAGCTGCTCATCGGCATCCCCGGCAAGTCAAACGCCTTTGCGATCGCCCAGCGGCTGGGCCTTTCCGAGCGCGTGATCGAAAGCGCCCGCGCGCGCCTGAGCGGCGAGAGCGTCCATTTTGAGGATGTGCTTGCGCAGCTTGAGCAGAAGCGCCAGGCGCTCGAACGGGAGAAAGCGGAGACCGACCGCCTGCTCCTGCGCCGCGAGGAGGACGCGCGCAAAGCCCGCGAGTTCCGCGAGCAGATGGAGCGCGCGAAGGAGAACGCGCGCTCACGCGGCGAGAACGAGGCGAGGCGCATCCTCGCCGACGCGCGCGCCGCCGCGGACGAGACGTTCCGAGAGCTGGACGCCCTGCGCAAGGCGCAAAAGAAGCAGCTTGCCGCACAGGAGGCGAATGAAAAGCGCACAGACATCCTTCGCAAGCTCAACGACGCGCGCGAAGCGGCGGGCGCTCACGAGAACGTCAAGGCGCCCATTCCGAAGCCGAGCCGCCCCATCGCGGCGGGCGACCTCGTCGAGATCCCGGGAACGGGCCGTCAGGCTGAGGTGCTTTCCGTGCAGGGCGATACGCTGGAGTGCAAGGCGGGGCCGCTTCGGATGAAGGTGAAGGCGGACGAGGTGCGCCTTATCGAGGACGACGAGCGCGCGGCGATGCAGCCGAAAAAGCCCGCCGGCGGCGTGAGCCGTATGCCGCTGCGTTCAGCCGCGCCGCGTGAGCTGGACATCCGCGGCATGGAGTCGCTGGAGGCGGAGAGCGTGGTCGAGAATTATATCGACTCCGCTGTGCTTGCGCATCTTGAAAGCGTCACCATCATCCACGGCAAGGGAACGGGCGCGCTGCGAAAGGCGGTTCATGCGCTCTTAAAGCGCAACAGGCACGTCAAATCGTTCCGCCTCGGCGCGTTCGGCGAAGGCGAGGCGGGCGTGACCGTCGTGGAGCTGCGGTGAAGCGCCGTGAAAACAGACGAAATACACAAAAAACAGGGAAGTTTTCCCTCGGAAATATTCAGAAAAATCATTGACGAAGTCCCGCCTTATGGTATAATATATAGCGGTCCAGTAATTGGAGTGTTACGGAGAGAGGGGATTGGATATGTATCAGCGAAACATTACCATCAATAACGAGGTAGGACTGCATGCGCGCCCCGCTACGTTCTTTATCCAGAAGGCAAACGAATTTAAAAGCGGCATCTGGGTCGAAAAGGACGAACGCCGCGTAAACGCGAAGAGTTTGCTCGGCGTTTTGTCGCTGGGTATCGGTAAGGGCACGGAGATCACGCTGCTCGCCGACGGCTCCGATCAGGAGGAGGCCGTGGACGCGCTCTGCGAGCTGGTGTCCGGCAATTTTGGCGAATAACAGGGATAACGGGGAAAGGCGGTTTCGGTAAAACGAAACCGCCTTTTTCACATAAAAGCCGCGAAGCATGGCCAAGGGAGGCGAAGAGATGACAAAGGAAGAACTGCGCGCCAAGGCGAACGACCTGCCGCTCGCGCCGGGGGTCTATTTGATGATGGACAAGACCGGAAAGGTCATTTACGTCGGCAAGGCGAAAAAGCTCAAAAACCGCGTGAGCCAGTATTTTCAGGAGAACAACGCCTCCCACAACGAAAAGACGCGGCGTATGGTCGCGCAGGTCGACGCCTTCGATACGATCTTTGTGTCCAGCGAGTTTGAGGCGCTGATCCTCGAAAACTCGCTCATCAAGCAGCACATGCCGCACTACAACATCCTTTTGAAGGACGACAAGGGCTATCCCTTTGTGAGGCTGGGGAAGGAGCCTTACGCGCGCTTTACGATGGTGAACAGGCCCGCGGACGACGGGGCGCGCTACTTCGGCCCCTTCGGCGGGCGCAGCGAGACGCGCGCAGCTATCGACGCCATCTGCGCGGCATTCAAGCTCCCGACCTGCGCGCGGCGGTTTCCGCGCGACATCGGTAAGGAGCGGCCCTGCCTCAACCACCACATGGGACGCTGCGACGGGTTTTGCCGAGGGATTCCGGACGAGAAAGAGTATACATACCGTATAGAACAAGCAACGCAATTACTATCCGGACACTATAAAACGCTGACGCGCGCGATGCGCGAGGAAATGGAGCGGGAGGCGGCGGCGCTGCGCTTTGAGCAGGCGGCGGCGCTGCGCGACCGCATCGCGGCCATCGAATCGCTCGGCAAACGGCAGAAAGTCATCGCGGGCATCTGCGCCGACACGGATATCTGGGGGCTGTATCGCGGCGCGGCAAAATGCGGCTGGACGGTCATCCATGTGGAGGAGGGCAGCGTGACCGGCCGCGAGACGGACTTGTTTGCCGCGCCGACCGACGAGGCGGAGGAGGACATGCTCTCGGCACTGCTGAATCAGTATTATTTGCCCCGCGCTGTGCTGCCGCACGAGATCCTGATCCCGTGCGAAACGCCGGACGCGGAGGAGCTTGCGGCGGTGCTGAGCGAGCGCGCGGGCCACAGGGTGAACGTCCATGTCCCACAGCGCGGCGACAAGGCAGAGCTGCTGCGCATGGCGGCGCGTAATGCCCGTGAGGATGTGGAAAGGGTTACCACTTTACAGGAGCGGGAGAACCGAACGCTTGCAGCGCTTGCCGAGATGCTTGGCCTTTCGGAGCCGCCAGGGCGCATGGAGAGCTACGATATCTCTAACACCGGCGCGAGCGACATTGTCGCGTCCATGGTGGTCTACGGCGGCGCGAAGCCGAAAAAAAGCGCCTACCGGCGATTCAAAATGAAAACCGTCACCGAGCATCCCGACGACTATGCCTCCATGGAGGAAGTGCTGACGCGAAGATTGCGGCGGTACCTCGACGGGGACGAGAAGTTCGCTCCGCTGCCCGACGTGATGCTCATCGACGGTGGCGCGACCCACGCGCAGGTGGCCGAGCGTGTTTGCGCGGCGCTGAACGTTCCGCTGCCGATCTTTGGCATGGTCAAGGATGACCGCCACCATACCCGTGCGCTCATCACCGCGGAGGGGCGGGAGATCGACCTGCACGCGAATCCCGCGGTGTTTGCGCTCATCGGGCAGATTCAGGACGAGACGCACCGCTTTGCCATCACGTTCCACCACGAGAGCCACACGAAGTCCACGCTCCACTCGGAGCTGGACGATATTCCCAGCGTCGGCAAGACGCGCAAGGCAGCGCTTTTGAAGGCGTTCCGAAGCGTGAAAGCGATCCGCGAGGCGGATCAGGCGGCGCTGGAGCGGGTGGTGCCGAAGAACACGGCGAAAGCCGTGTGGGAGCACTTTCACTTGGAGAAAACGGAATCATAAAAAACCGGCTCAAAAGAGCCGGTTTTTTCTTGCGTAGATCAAGAGCGCAAGCATCGGTGCGAGCGCTGCCGTCAGAAACACGGGCAGGAACCACGCGCCCAGCGGGCGGATAAGCGCGGCGCATACCGTCATATAGGAGAATCCGACGAGCGTTATCAGCTTCATCGAAGCAAGCGTGAGGGGCGCGGGGATGCGCGTCTCCCTGCCCAGCGAACGCAGGCGCATGGTCTTGACAAGGGAAAGGGAAACGTAGAGCGCCAGCATGACGGCAGGCATCCACAGGATCGAACGCTTGCCGCTCAAGCCGTCGATCTGCCCCGCGCCGTCAAAGCGCGCCGCGATCTGATCGGGGATGTGCTTCCAATAAACGATCAGAAACACGACCGTTCCCAGCAGCACCAGAAGGCTCAATACCTCCGCCGCAATGCGGATAATCCGTTTTGTCATGGCGTTCCCTCCTCAATCGATCTCAATGTCCAAGGGCTTGTCGATTTCCTCACCGACATACTTGCCGTTCTTTTTCCGCTGGCGCACGCACTCCGAAAGCAGATACTCGATTTGTCCGTTCACGCTGCGGAAATCGTCCTCCGCCCACGCCGCGATGGCGGCGTAAAGCTTTGGACTGAGGCGCAGAGGAACTTGTTTTTTCTGATTCTCATTCATCTTGGTACAATTAGTACAAACTGCCGGAATTGACCACCGGCTGCGCATTTTGGTTGCCGCAGAGCACGACCAGCAGGTTCGAGACCATCGCCGCCTTGCGCTCTTCGTCCAGCTCGACGACATGGTTGTCCTTGATGCGGTCGAGCGCCATCTCCACCATTCCGACCGCGCCGTCGACGATCATCTTGCGTGCGTCGATGATCGCGCTTGCCTGCTGACGCTGGAGCATGACCGCCGCGATTTCGGGCGCATAGGCGAGGTAGGTAATACGCGCCTCGATGATCTCCAGCCCCGCTTCCGCGACCTTGGACTGGATCTCGTCGCGGATACGCTGCGCCACGACCTCGCTCGACCCGCGCAGGCTCCCCTCGTCCGCGACGCCGTCGCCCGTGGTGTCCACGTTCTGCGCCACATCGTAGGGATAGATGCGCACGATGTTTCTAAGTGCGCTGTCACACTGGAGCGAGAGGTATTCCTTATAGTTATCTACGGTGAAGACAGCCTTCGCCGTGTCCACCACGCGCCACATGACCGCAATGCCGATCTCCACGGGGTTGCCGAGGCAGTCGTTGACCTTCTGGCGGGAGTTGTTGAGCGTCATGATCTTGAGCGAGACCTTCTTGCTGGCCAGATCGAGCTGCTGCGCCTGCGCGCCCGCCGCACTCGACAGCGCGGCAGTCAGCGCGCCGCTTTTCCCGTTGTCCACGTCGCCGCTCTGGTTGAGCTTGGTCTTTGCGGCGGGATTGACAGCCGAGCAGAAGGGATTGACGAAGTAGAAGCCCTCGCCCTTGAGCGTGCCGACGTACTTGCCGAAAAGCGTCAGCACCAGTGCTTCCTGCGGCTTCAAGACCTTGAGGCCGAGAAACAGGAGCCAGCCGAGACAGACCCAAACGAGGCAGACCGCGGCAATGATGCCGCTGGGGTCAAAGGAGCCCGGAACATAGACGTTGCCGACGCCCGGCACGTAAGTTGTCGGCGCGAACGCGCCGCTCGCCGATGCGACCAGCAGCACGATGGCCGCGATGTACAGCGCAACGGTCAACAGCAGTATCGCCATGCCGTTCTTTTTTGTGGACAGGATTTTCTCTTCCATTGGTTGCACCTCCAAAAGTTGATATCAAAGTAATATCACTTCAATATTGAAATGTCAAGCATTATTTGAGGACAGTAGTTGTTATGCAATTCTTTGGCATTTTGCACAAAAGGAAACGACATCTTGTGTCGAAAAACAAAGGGTTGCGCAGAAAGCTGTTAAAAAAAGTAGCGAGAACCCGTCAAAACGTCAGAATAGATTTACATAACAAACAAAATGAAACTTGACAAATCGGCGAGGGTGCGTTATACTGCGGGAACACTCCGAAAAGTTACAAATTGTAACCGCTAATGACAGCGTTGTAACCTTTCGGGAATCTGACGCGCATCGCGTCAAAAAAGGAGCTATATATAATATGATAGAAACGAAACCACGAAAGGCGCACGCAATCGTGAAGCGATGTTGGCAGGCGGCGTTTGGGCTGCTGCTGACCGCCGTGATCGTGTTTGAGGCGGCGCCGGAGCTGCGCGCGAACGCATTGTACCTGCTCACCGACGGCATCTCGACCGTTGTGGCGGACGGCGCGCAGCGCGTGGATGCGAGCCGTATTCTGCTCATGGGCGCTTCGACCGGCGAGACGGACGTGGCGCTTGAGGCGGAGTGCAAGGTCACCATCCGCCACGGCGAGAACGTGCAGTACGCCACAAGCCGCGCCGACGAGACCGTGAGTGCTCTGCTGCAGCGCGAGGGCGTCGCGGTCGGTCCGCTGGAGATGGTTCGCGTGGACCTCTCGGGCGAGGACGGTATTCTGCTGGAGATCGCCTCCGACTTCACCTACTATGAGACCGTGCAAGAGGCCGCGGCGTATACGACGGTCTACACGACCGATTACACGCTTCCCAAGGGCGAAACGCGAGTGACAAGCGCGGGACGGAACGGCACACGGGACGTGACCTATGAGGTCGTCTACGCCGACGGCGTGTTTGTTTCCCGCCAGGCGGTCGCCGAGGCGAACAACACCGCGGTCGCCGAGACCGTGAGCCGCGGTACGCTCGTCACCGAGGCGCGGGAGGGAGATACCATTGCCTCCGTCGTCAACAACGAAGACGGCAGCGGATACCTGCTTCTCAAGTCCGGCGACTCGCTGCACTTTACCCACACCATGGACGTCAAGTGTACGGCGTACACCACCGGCTACGACGGGGTGGGAACAGTCACCTACACCGGTACGATGGTGCACACCGGCGTGGTCGCGGTGGACAAATCGGTCATCGATCTCGGCTCTCGGATGTTCATCACGACCGCGAGCGGCGACATTACCTACGGTATGGGCGTTGCCGAGGACACGGGCGTGCGAGGCAAGGTTGTCGACCTCTTTATGAACACCTATGACGAGTGTATCCAATTCGGACGCCGCAGCAGCATCCTCTACTTCCTCGATCCAATTGAAGAGTAAAAGACAAAACGAAACTGCCCCTCGCATTTGAGTCCATCAAATGCGAGGGGCAGTTTGTCTATTAGAAAGGGAGCAAAAATAGACTTAGCAAAAATGGTCTATTTTCCGGAATACCGCTTGTTCAGCAGCGTTGAGAGCCCTGCATACAAAAGGAACAAACCGAATGGTTTTTTAAAAAATGATAGGTCTATAGAAGACGAAACCAAAGCGGCGAGGAGCGCACAGAGAGTTCCGAGAGGGATCGCGGCACGCAAAAGGCGCCGGTCGAGGTATCCATTCCGCCGATGAAAGAGGAGAGAGACCCCTGCGGTGGGGAGAAAGTAGAGCAGATTGATGCACTGAGCTTCCGCCTGTTCCACGCCGAGGAAAAGCGTCATGCACAGAAGCAGCAGCGTTCCGCCGCCGATGCCCCAGGCGGAGAGTACGCCGGTCGCTGCGCCGCAGAAGAAGGGAGCCAACCAGTCGTTCATCGCGCGCCTCCTCTCATTGCAGCAGATAGCGGTAGGCGCCGTAGAGCAGGAACAACGCGAACACGCGCCGCAGCCACACGCTGGGAACGTGACGGAAGAGCCGCCCGCCGATCAGGCCGCCGACCAGCCCGCCGGCAAGGTACGGAAGTGCGCGGACGAGCGGGAATCCGCCGCGCAGGCAACTGACAGCGGCGGAAACGGCGCAGAGCGGGAAAATGACCGCTACGCAGTTGGCAAACGCAGCTTTTTCCTCCAGCCCCGCCCAGCGCGTGAGCAGCACGAGCAGCGGAATGCCGCCGCCTCCGCCGAACAGGCCGTTCACCGTGCCGGCAAGCATACCCGCGACGCGGTATCGAAAGG
>JAWRIJ010000025.1:0-2672 GCA_040307975.1 Oscillospiraceae bacterium
ACCGCCATTGCCTTTTCCCGCATAATGCGTTCGACCTTAATAGGACCGTCGTCGCGCAGAAAACGCCGGATCTCTCCCGCGATCTTCGGCACGGCATAGGTAGAAAACTGCGTTCCGTATGTCAGGTCGAAACCACGAACCGCTTTTAGAAAGCCGAGGCAGCCGAGCTGATAGAGATCGTCCGGCTCGACGCCGCGCCCATAGTATCTCTTGACGACGCTCCAGATGAGGCCCGTGTTCTCCGCCAGCACGCGCTCGCAGGCAGACTCGTCGCCCTGTTGCGCGCGTCTGAGCAATACGAAGGTCTCCGCGCTCATCGTCTCCCGCTGCGCTGTGCAATCCGGCGCTTCATGGTAACGACCGTGCCCTTCCCCGGTTTTGAGCGCACGACGAGCGCGTCCATGAAGCTCTCCATAATGGTGAAGCCCATGCCGCTGCGCTCCTCGCCGCCCGTGGTATAGAGCGGTTCGCGCGCCTTGTCGACATCTGCGATGCCGCAGCCCCAGTCGCGCACGACGATCTCCAGCACGTTGCCGTCGAAGATGCTTGCGCGCAGGGATATCTTCCCCAGCGCGTCGGGATAAGCGTGGACGATGGCGTTCGTCACCGCCTCGCTCACCGCGGTCTTGATATCCCCAAGCTCGTCAAGCGTGGGGTCGAGCTGCGCGGCAAACGCGGCTGCCGCCGCGCGCGCAAAGCCCTCGTTGGCGCTGCGGCTTAAAAATTCGATTGCTATGTAATTATTGGGTTTAACCTTCATACTATGTCCTCCCTGTGATGCGCGCACGCGCAGTCTGCTTGCCGCGCCCCGTAGCGGCACGGTTTCGTCAGCCGTCCATGGATACGCGGCAGGAGATTCCCGCCGCGTCAAACACTTTTTTTGCCTGCGCCGGCACGTTGATGATCGAAAGGCTCCCACCGAGCGCGGTCATGCGCCGGTTCGCCCGCATCACCACCGCGATGCCCGAACTGTCCATAAACGTCACACCGCCGAAATCCAGCGTCAGCTTCAGCGGGAGCGCTGCGTCGAGCGCGCGCTCCAGCGTCGTCACGGTCTCCCGCGCCGCGTGATGGTCGAGTTCGCCCCGAAAGCTGACTTCCAGCGTGCGATCCGTCGTTTTCGTCCGTACCTCCAATGTCCTGTCCTCCCTGTGTCAGCGGTTTAAGTGTGCCCGCCGCTCGTTATGGGTAAAAAAATCACCCCGTACCGTTTGGTACAGGGTGATTATAGTTTGTCCTGCCCCGCGCTTCCCGTCGAAACGCGCGGGCTCTTATCATTTTTATGCAGAGCAGGCAGGTTCCGCCGCTATGCCGGGATACTCCGCGGCGAAGCGTTCCCGCTCTCACCTCCTGCTCTCTTCGAGCACCTTCCAGTAGTCTTCGTAATTCTCTTGCAGCAATGTCGGCGTATCAAGGCCATAGGGACACTTCGATGCGCATTTTCCGCAGTGCAGGCAGGTCTCGATCTTGTGCATTTTCTCCTGCCACTCCTCTGTCAGCCACGCCTCCGCCGGGGCGCGGCGCAGCATCAGCGACATACGCGCGCAGTTGTTGATCTCGATGCCCTGCGGGCACGGCATACAGTAACCGCAGCCGCGGCAGAACTCGCCGCAAAGCTCGGCGCGGTCGCGCTCGATGGTCGCCTTGCGCTCCGCCGTCAACTCCGCGCCGTTTTTTACGCAGTCAAGGAACTGGTTCAGCTCCCACTCGCGCTGCACGCCCCAAATCGGCACCACGATATCCTGTGTCTCCATAAACGCCGCCGCGGCATATCCGTCACGGATGAGACCGCCCGCCATGCCCTTCATGGCGATAAAGCCCATCCCCGCCCTACGGCAACCGTCCACAAGCTTCTGTTCCTGCTCGCCGGAGAGGTAACTGAACGGGAACTGAAGCGTCGCGTAGAGCCCCGAGTCGATTGCCTCCTGTGCCACCGCGAGGCGGTGGTTGGTGATGGAAATGTGGCGGATCTTGCCTTCCGCCTTTGCTTTGAGCGCCTCGTCGTACAGCCCGTCAGCACCGCCCGGCTTCGGGCAGAACGCGGGGTTATGGAACTGGTAGACGTCGATGTAGTCCGTTCCCAGCGTGCGCAGGCTCATTTCAAGGTCGCGTCGCAGCCCCGCCGCGTCCGTCGCGCCGGACTTGGTCGCTAGGATCACCTTCTCGCGCATCCCCGCAAAAGCATATCCGACCTTTTCCTCGCTGTCGGAATACGCGCGGGCGGTGTCAAAGTAGTTCATGCCGCCGTCATACGCCTTGCGCAGAAGTTTCGCCGCGTCCTCCTTCGGGATGCGCTGGATGGGAAGCGCGCCGAAGCCGTTCTTTTCGATTGTAATGCCAGTGGAGCCCAGTTGGATGTGTTTCATCGTTGCAGCCTCCTTATTTTGTCCGTGTTTGCGTTACTTGCGCATCGCTTTCTCGCTCGCATTCAGCTTCTCCAAAAGCGCGCGCAGCTTCTCCGCCTTCTCGCGCTCGGCGTTGACGACCGCCTCGGGCGCTTTGGAGACGAACGCCTCGTTTTTGAGCTTGCCCTCGATCCCCGCGAGCTGCTTTTCGGCGTTTGCTTTTTCCTTGGCGATGCGCGCGAGTTCCTTCTCGAAGTCGACCAGTTCCGCGAGCGGCATGAACACGCGCGCGGCGTGGGTCACGACCTCCACCGTGCCCTCCGGCGC
>JAWRIJ010000026.1:0-9633 GCA_040307975.1 Oscillospiraceae bacterium
TGAGCATCGTCTCGGTGTTGAGGCGCGGCCCCGCGCGGCCGACGCCGATACGCGCCGTTGTGCGTTTTTTCATGCGCACGAGCGCCTCAGGGTCGGCGGGGTCTTTCAAAAGCGGCTTCGCTCTGCGCTCCGCGGACGCGATGTCCACGGGTGCGGAGCGCGCGGCCCCTTCCGCGGCGGGCTTCACGCCGCGCGTGAAATTACCTGTTTCCCGAAGCTGCCGCGCGACCTCGTCCGCAATCAGCGCGACGGTTTTCTCATCCAGCACGCGCTCACCCCCTCGCCGCAAAAATCGTCGGATCGCCCGCGCGCGGCGTCAGGCGGCCGTTTTCCATAATGCCCATCTTTTCAAGCCACCGCTCGAACTCCGCGATGGGGCGCAGCCCTAGAATCTCGCGCACGGTGTTTGCGTCGTGATAGGCGTTCGTCTGATAGTTGAGCATCACGTCGTCGCTCGTCGGCACGCCGATGACATAGTTCACGCCGCAGCTTCCCAAAAGCAGCGCGAGATTGTCCACGTCGTTCTGATCCGCCATCATGTGGTTCGTATAGCAGCAGTCGCAGCCCATCGGGATGCCGGAGAGCTTGCCCATGAAATGGTCCTCCAGCCCCGCGCGGATGACCTGTCGGCTGTCGTAGAGGTATTCCGGCCCGATAAAGCCCACGACCGTGTTCACCATAAACGGATGGAATTCGCGCGCAAAGGCGTAACAGCGCGCCTCCATCGTCACCTGATCGGCGCCGAAATGCGCGTCGGAGGAAAGCTCGCTGCCCTGCCCCGTTTCAAAGTACAGCACGTTCGGCCCCTTCGCCGTTCCCTTCTCGCGCAGCAGGGCATACGCCTCGCGCACGGTGTCGGCGTTGAACCCGAAGGCGCTGTTGCCCTTCTCGCTGCCCGCGATGGACTGGAAGATCATGTCGCACGGCGCGCCGCGGCGCACCGCCTCGATCTGTGTCGTGATATGCCCGAGCACGCAGATCTGCGTGGGGATCTCAAAGCGGTTTTTCACCTCGTCGAAGCGCTTCAAGACCTCCGCGAGGCTCGATACCGTGTCGTTCACCGGGTTGAGGCCGAGCAGCGCGTCGCCGCAGCCGTAGCTCAACCCCTCGAAAAGCGACGCCGTGATGCCCTCGACGTTATCCGTGGAGTGGTTGGGCTGAAGGCGCGTCGAAAAGCGCCCGCGCAGCCCAATGGTCGTGTTGCACGTCGCGGGGACGCGGATTTTGCTTGCCGCGTAGACGAGGTCGAGGTTGCCCATCAGCTTGCACACGCCCGCGACGGTCTCCGCCGTCAGGCCGCGCCCAAGCTCAAGCAGTTTTTCCTCTGTCGCCTCGTAGCTTAATATGTACTCGCGCAGCTCCGCCATCGTGAGGCCCTTGATGCGCTCATAGACCTCCGCGTCGAGCGAATCCTGATTCATGCGCGTAACCTCGTCCTCCTCATAGGGAACGACGGGGTTTTCGCGAAGCTCGCGCACGGTAAGGCGGCTCAAGACCTCCTTCGCCGCGACGCGCTCAAGCATCGACTCCGCCGCGACGCCCGCGAGAATGTCGCCCGACTTTTCCTCGTTTGCCTTGGCGAGCACTTCCTTGACGGAGGAAAAGGCGAAGGTCTTGCCCGATAGTGTCGTTTTCAGCTCCATAACGTTCCTCCAAGTTCCGCGGCTGCCGCGCTTTCCCCTCCGCCTATCCGAACAGCAGCGTCTTGACCACCACCGGAACGACCATGCCGTCCATCAGCGGCCTGCCGACGTCCACGAAGTCGCCCGCCTCGACGCGAATCGAGTCGATGGCGGCGACGGCGCGGCGGCCGTCCGATTCCTGTTTCATCGCGTTGCCGAGCGCCTTGGCGATGTCCTGCTCCACGACCACCACAACCGGCTCGCCCGCGGGCAGCGCGCGCTCCAGCGCGCCGTAAATGCACTTCGCCATGCGCTTTATCTCCTGATATGTAGGGTCGAGCCGTCCGGGGATCGCAAGGAGCATCCGCTCCGAGTCGTTCTGCTCCAAAAACCATCTGCATTTTTCGCACAGCGCGTCCGCGCCCGCGTCCAGAAATTCCTGCTGCTCCTGATAGGAAAGCTTAAGCGCCGGCACGTTCTTGAGAGGGAACACGTTCGGCGAATACGAAATCGTGCTGCCGGAGAGCGAGGTCGTATACGTCCCCGCGCCCACGACGGTCGCGCGGATCGTCTCGCTCGCGTCCACGCGCCGAAGCGCCGAAAGCGCCTTGTCCTCGCGCAGCGCGCGTCCGAGGTACATGCCGATATCGCCGAAGCGGAGAAAGTCCGCCGTTCCGGCGCGGCTCGTCTCCATGCAGTCCGCCACGCCGCCGGAAAAGCACACGCGCGAGACCTTGACGCCCTCGGGCGGGAGCGAGCTGTTTGGCGTCCGCAGCGCGCGCAGCAGCGGCGTGGCAGCCTTGAGCCCCAGCGCCTCCGCCAAAAGCTCCGCCATACGCGCCGCCAGTCGGGAAAGCGTTTCCTCCGTCGCGCGCTCGCCCACGCGAAGCGGCAATCCCAGCTCGTCCGCGACGCGCTTCGCCGCCTCGCTCACGGATTCCACCGTTCCGTCCGGCCGCAAGCGCACGAGCCGCCCGCCGACGTCGTAGCAGCACTTGCCCACCGTGTCGCCGCCGCGAAAGAAAACGATATTTGTCGTTCCGCCGCCGACGTCGAGATTCGCCACGGCGCAGTCGTTGTCGATGCTGTACTGATACGCGCCGCTGCCCTTGCCCGCGATGATGGACTCAAGATCCGGCCCCGCCGTGGAGACCACAAACTCGCCGGCGAAATCGCTGAGCTTTTCAAGCACCTCCGCGGCGTTTTCCTTGCGCGCGCTCTCGCCCGTGATGATGACCGCGCCCGTATCCACGTCCCGCGGCGTCATGCCCGCCTTTTCGAACTCCTCCGCCACGATGCCGCGCACCGCGCCGCCGTCGATCAGCGCCGCGGTTTTAAGCGGCGTGAAGCGCACGGCGCTGCGATAGAATACCTCCTTGTCCACAATAGAGATGCGCGGCGCGGTAAAATAGCCCGCCGTATTGACCATCGTGATGCGGCTGAAGATCACCTGCGTGGTAGACGTGCCGATGTCGATGCCGACGCTGACGATAGTTGACATAGCGTCCTCCCTGAGCGGTTCAACAAGTAAAAGCGGAGTCGAGAGCCTATTTGAGACATTCTACCACGCCGTGCTCGAAAAAACAAGAATTTGCGTGCATCTCCGCGCAAGCGAAATAACGCCACGGACACACGCGGCGCCGCGGTTTGGCGCGCATGTCCGCATACTGCCATGACACTTTGACCAATATTTGGTAACTTCGCGCCAAATATATGCGTCTTTTTTGGCTGTTTTGCACAGTATCTTACGGATGCATCCCGCTTTTATTGAATTTCTGGCACAAAACTGCTATGATAGTTTTGAGTTTTTAGACGGAGCAATAGGCGATCGGGGAAGAGGGGCCGCTATGACCGACCTGAAAGACGATCTGAAAAAGCAGATATTCAGCGACAGGGCAATCTCTGTCAGCTTTGTCGTCACGACGGCGCTGCTGGTCCTTTTCACCGCATACAGCTATACCGTATCCTATGCGCCCGGCAGCTTCAACACCCACCGATACGTCGAGCTGAACGACCTTTGGCTTCAAATCCTGCCGGATGGGCGTAAAAAGCCCATTGCCTCCCTGCCCGTGAATCTGGGGGACAGGCAGGGCGAGGAAATTGTGATATCCCGCCGCCTGCCGCTTGAATTTCCCGACGAGGGACCGGTGCTGTTCCTCCGCTCGAATCACCAGGACGTCGCCGTGCGCATCGGCGGTAAAGAGGTCTACCGCTATCAGTTCGAGTCGTCGAACCGCTATGACGCGGATTTCCCGCCGACGCAGTGGCTCATTATCCCGCTGGGCGACGATTGCCGCGGCGCGCGCATCGAGATCTCGCTGACGCGTCGGCAGAACGACCGTTTGGACACCGTGAGCCGCATTTATCTCGGCGACAAGGCGGACATCATCTTCTCGCTGCTCCGCCGCGGCGCCTTTCCCCTGCTGTGCGGCGCCGTGCCGCTGCTCATCGGCGTCGCGTTCCTTTTGCGCCAGTTGTTCACGCCAATGCGCCAAAAGCTCGGTTATCGAAACCTCTGCGTGGGCTGCATCCTCGTGCTCCTGCCGATGTGGATGGTGTGCAACTCCGAGGTGCGCCAGTTGTTTTTTGCGAACATCCCCTATGTGCGCAACATGGAGTTCCTCGCGCTTCTGCTGCTGCCCATACCGATCATCCTGTCGGTGAATTACTCGGAGGAAGAGCGATTCGGCGACGTCGCGCGCGGCCTGTGCGCAGCGATCTTTCTGTGCGACGTGTTCATCATGCTCCGCACGATATTTTTCGGGCGGAATCTGCTCGGGCAGATGTGGCTCATTCTGCTGACGATCGCCGTCGCCGCCGCGTTCATCATCGGTACCTTCATCAAAATCGGCCTGAGCGACGCGAAGCTGTTCTCCTCCCTGCTGATTCCAATGCTCTCCTATGGCGCGCTCGCCCTGGCGGGGGTCTGCGAGTACGTGGACATGATCTTCTTCAGCGAGCGCTACGCCGGCGTCAGCCTCTCCGTCGGCATCGTGCTCTACGCCGTCGGCGTGACCGCCGAACAGCTCCGCTCGCAGCGGCTGGTGACCTCGCAGGCGCAGCAGGCGGAGATGGAAAATCGCGCCAAGAGCGAGTTCCTCGCCAGTATGTCCCATGAGATCCGCACCCCCATCAACGCCATCATCGGCATGAACGAGATGATCCTGCGCGAATCGACGGAGCCGGAGGTGGTCAATTACGCCGCCGACATCCAGCAGGCGGGCAAGCACCTGCTTTCGCTGATCAACGACGTTCTCGACCTTGCCCGTATCGAGTCCGGACGCATGGACATCGTCGAGTCCGACTACGACCTGCCCGCGCTGCTCTCGGACATCGCCGACCTCATTCAGGTGCAGGCGAACGACAAGGGTCTCGCGTTCGACGTCACCTTTCAGACATCCCTGCCGGATAAGCTGCACGGCGACGCGGCGCGCATCCGCCAGATCGCCGTCAATCTTTTGAGCAACGCCGTGAAGTACACCCGCCGCGGCCGCGTCGTATTCCTCGCGGACACGGTATCGGCGGAGCAGGCGGGCGTATTGCGCTCGGTCGCCGTCGTACGCGGGCGCGTGCCGGAATTTGAGTCTCCCGTCTATCTGCGCCTCACGGTGCGCGACACCGGCATCGGCATTCATCACGACGACATTGCGCTGCTGTTCGATCGCTTTACGCGCCTCGACCGCGTTCAAAACGCCGGAATACAGGGCACCGGACTGGGGCTTTCCATCGTCAGCACGCTCGTGGAGCTGATGCGCGGCTGTCTGATCGTCGAGAGCGTATACGGCGTGGGCTCGCAGTTCTCGGTCGTGCTTCCGCAGCAAGCGGCGGCGGGCGGCGAGCAGGCGCGCCCGAACGCGCGAAACGCGAACGGCAAGGCGCTTTTCCGCGCGCCGGAGGCGGAGATCCTGGCGGTGGACGACAACGCGCTCAACCGCCGGCTGCTGCAAGCGCTGCTGCGCCGTACGCAGGTGCGCCTCACGCTCTGCCCGAGCGGGAAGGAATGTCTGGAGCTCGTGCGGAAAAAGCGCTACGACCTTATTCTGATGGACCATCTCATGCCGGAGATGGACGGCATCGAAACGCTGCGCGCCATGCAGGCAATGGAAGGCAACCAAAGCGCGGACGCGCCTGTGCTGGTGCTGACGGCGAACGCCATCGCCGGCGTGCGGGACACCTATATTGCCGCGGGCTTCCGCGACTATCTTTCCAAGCCCCTGCAAAGCGCGGAGCTGGAGGAGATGATCCGGCGCTATCTTCCGCCGGAGAAGCTTCTCGACGCGCCGGACGGCGCGGAAGACGGCCTCTCGCCGCCGCTCGCGCTTCCGCGGTGGCTGTACGAAACAGAGGAGATTGACACAGAGCGCGGGCTCAAGTTCTGCGCAACGCCGGAAACCTATCTCGACACGCTGACCGTCTACGCGAAGAACGTCCCCGCGTTTGCCGATGAGATCGAGGGCTTTTACCGCGCGGGCGACGTCGCGAACGTCGCGGTGAAGGTACACGCGCTCAAGAGCACGTCGCGCGCCGTCGGCGCGGAAGCGCTCGGCGCTTTGGCGGAAAAGCTGGAGCTTGCCGGAAAGGCGGGCGACGCGCAGACGCTGGACGCGGAGCTCCCCCTCCTGCTCGCGCGCTACCGTGCGCTGGGAAAGCGGCTCTCGCCGCTTTTGGACGCCGCTGCGCCGGAGGGCGGGGCGCTGAGGCCGATCTCGGACGAGGAGCTGCGCCGAACCTACGACATGATCGGCAAGCTGGTGGAGGAATTTGAGCATGAACGCGCCAACGTCATGATCGAGTACCTTTTGACCTGCCGCCTGCCGGACGGCGAGCGGCAGCGTGCGGAGCGGCTGCGGCACGCCGCCGAGAACTTCGACTGGGACCGGATCGGCGACATTCTCAGATAACGCCTCAAGAGTCTTCTCTTTTCGCAAGGGGCATCGAAAGGATGGTATCTCCATGGAAGACAATGTCTTGCTTATCAACAACAGCGCGGCGTTTTTGACCGAATCCCTTGTGGTCAACATGAAAAACGAGCACGTCTCGATCATTCAGGCGGAGCCGGAGATCGACGATATCGGCCGCAAGAAGAACCATGCGGACGTCTTTCTTCTCTTCGCGGGCGACTATATGTACGAAACGCCGGAGGTGCTCTACTACCTCAAGGACCTCTGCTTCGGCGAAGGGAAGGTTTTGTGCGTCGTCGGCTACAGCCGCGAGCTCACGGAGGTCGAGGAGGTCATCCCCAAAAGCCTCATCGAGCGCGAATTCGAGCGTCCCATCGACGTCAAGCTTCTCGCCAAGGCGATGCAGGCCGTCATCAGCGCGAAGGAGGAGACGCAGAAGCGCCGCCACATCCTGCTCGTCGACGACGACGTAACGTTCCTCCAGATGATGCAAAAGTGGCTCTCCGCGCGCTACCGCGTCACCGTCGTGAAGTCCGGCACGCAGGCGATCACCTTCATCGGCGCACACACGCCGGATCTGATCCTGCTCGACTACGATATGCCCATCACGCCCGGCCCGCAGATTTTGGAGATGCTCCGCAGCGAGCCAAACTCCGCGAAGATCCCCGTTATCTTCCTCACCGCGAAGGACGATCAGGAGAGCGTCATGCGCGTCATGCGTCTCAAGCCCGAGGGGTATCTGCTCAAGTCGCTCGGCCGCGATGAGATCCTCAACTCGGTCGACCAGTTCTTCTACAGAAAATGAGCAAGTTAGAAAAAATCGTAAAGGCGCTGCTGTTTTTCCTGCTGCTCGCCGCCGGCGCGCTGTTCCTGTTCGCGATATTCCATGACAATTCGCAGGAAGAGCCGCATATCGGCAGGTTCTACGCCCAGGAGATAGCGACCGGCTGGACGCTCGTTCAGCCGGACGGCACCGCCGAGACCGTGCGCCTGCCGGTCACGCTCCGCCAGGAGACGGGGCATACCCTTGTTCTGCGCGGACGCATGCCGGCGGACGTGCGCGAGGGCATGCACCTTTGCATCCGCGCGGTGCGTGAGGATCTGACGGTGCGCATCGGCGGCACGGAGCGCGGCCGCTATTATGCGCTCTCGCCTTCCGGCGGGAATCCCTCCCCGGTAAGCGCGTACCTGCTTGTCGATCTGCGCGATGCGGACGCGAACGCTCCGCTTGAGATCGAGATCCTGCCGTATGCGAGCGAGTCCGTCCAGTTTCCCGCCGTGACCTACGCCTACGGCAACAACGTTTGGTTCCCGCACATTGCCGCGGGCCTGCCGCTCGTCGTCACGGCGATCATTTTGATTCTGTTTGGTCTTTTGGTCATCTGCGGGTATTTCGCCCTTCGCCGGAAGATGGGCTCTCTGCTCGCCGCGCTTCGTCTCGCGGAAACGGCGGTCGCCACCGGAATGTGGATACTCAGCGAGTCGGACATCCGGCAGCTCTTCTTCCGCGCGCCCTCCTACAGCAGCATTTTCTCCTTTGTTTTGGTGGAGATCATGTGCGCGTTTTTGATGATGTACTTCGACGAGATCCAAGAGCACCGCTACAAGACGGTCTATCTCATCCTCTCAAGCGGGCTCCTGTTCCAGTTCATCGTCAACAGCGTCCTCGCTTTTCTCCGTGTCGCGAGTTATTACGATACGGTCCGCTTTTCCCACATTTGGTCCGGCGCAGCGCTGCTGTTCGGCGTCGTGTCGCTCATTGAGGATGTGCGTAAAAGACGCATTCTGCGCTATTCCATCACAGCGATTGGAATGTTGCTGCTGCTGGTGTTCAGCGTGTTGGAGCTGCTCAATTTCTTTCTCCGGTTCACCGGCGCCTTTGGCGTGTATCTCGGCGTAGGACTGATCATGCTTTTGAGCGCGACGCTGATGCAGGCGGTGAGCGACGAGCTCACGCTTATCCGGCAGCGTCAGGCGTCGGATAACGCCGACCGCGCGAAGTCCGCGTTCCTCGCCAATATGTCTCACGAGATCCGCACGCCCATCAACGCCATTCTCGGCATGGACGAGATAATCCTGCGCGAGAGCAGCGAGCGTGAGGTGCGCTCCTACGCGCAGGACATCCAAAACGCGGGCAAAACCCTGCTTTCGCTCATCAACGACATCCTCGACTTTTCCAAGGTCGAGGAGGGCAAAATGGAGATCCTGCCCACGCAATACGACTTAAGCGCCGCCATCAACGACATTGTAAACATGATCCGTCCGCGCGCGGAGGAAAAAGGCCTTTCGTTCCACGTGTCCGTGGACGGCGAGACGCCGCAGATGCTCTACGGCGACGAGATCCGCATCCGCCAGTGCGCGCTGAACCTTTTGACCAACGCCGTGAAGTATACCGAGCGCGGCTCGGTGACATTCAGCGTCGGCTTTGAAAAGCTCACGGACGACAAGATCTCGCTGAGGCTGCGCGTCTCCGACACGGGCATCGGGCTCAAGCCGGAGGATATGGACAAGCTCTTTCAGCCGTTCTCCCGCATCGAGGAGTCGCGCAACCGTTCCATCGAGGGTACGGGGCTCGGCATGAGCATCACCCGCCAGCTGCTCGATCTCATGGGCAGCGATCTGGAGGTTGAGAGCGTGTACGACGAGGGCTCCACCTTCTCCTTCGCGCTTGAACAGCCGGTCGTCAAGTGGACGCCCATCGGTGAGTTCAAGGGGCGTTTTGAGACCGACAGAGCGCACGGCGCCGTTTATCGCGAATCCTTCCGCGCGCCGGACGCGCGCGTTCTGGTCGTGGATGATATGCCGGTGAACCTGACGGTCATCAGGGGGCTTTTAAAGAAAACGCAGATCACGGTCGACACAGCGGAATCCGGTCCCGAAGCGATCGAAAAGGCGTCGCGCCAATGCTACGATGTAATTTTCATCGATCACATGATGCCCGGTATGGACGGCATCGAAACGCTCGCGGAGCTGCAAAAGCTGCCGGATCAGGAACACACGGCGTTTATCGCGCTGACCGCGAACGCGATCTCGGGCGCGCGGGAGCTCTACTTCGACGCGGGCTTTTCGGACTACCTGCCCAAGCCCGTGGACAGCAAAGCGCTGGAGGA
>JAWRIJ010000027.1:0-10108 GCA_040307975.1 Oscillospiraceae bacterium
GGGCACCCGCAAGACTGCAAAGGGCGCCCTTTGCCGTGATGAACCCTCTCTACCGATTGATTGCCGTATATTATACGCCATTTTTCGCGCTTTTGCAAGCTCCGGCTTGACGCCCGGATTTGTGTAAAAAAACAGAGGACAGCTATCAACTGTCCTCTATTTTACATGCGAGCACGAACTGGTTTCTTAGAAAACCGAGTTCAACGCTTCGCGTTCTGGTGGACCTGAAGGGATTCGAACCCACGACCTTACGGATGCGAACCGTACGCTCTCCCGCGCTGACACAAAACATCACATCGATTGAGCGCAACCGAATCTTTCTGCCTTGACTATGCCCGCATTCTTGTATATAATTAATCATGTAAATCGAAAGCCGCTAATGGTAAAGACAATGCAATTTCGGCTGCGACACCAGATAAGCAAGACCCGGACGGGCATATCTTCCGTGCTTTCGATAGCATTTTGTAACGCCCCGGAGCTATCAAGGGAAAAACACTCTGGTTACGTCCTTGAGAAAAACGAGAGAAACTCTCGGTAGGTAATCGTCGCTCCGGTTTGCTTTACACCATACTTACAACAAGACAATTCTTATGGATTGCCTTTTGTGAGGTTGTGTGTAAAGCTCTCGATCTGGATCATTCGGGCCCATACACACAACTGTGTATGAGCTTTTATTTTGATCCGGAGAGGAGGCGAAACAAATGAAAATTACAAGAGGAACCGCAATGCAGCTATGGATGCGGCACTATGGGCTTTCGGCTTATGCAGAGGACTTCGACGGAGGTCTGATGTACAGGGCTGCCTATGGCAATTCTGACTACTATATCGTCAGAAATGGAGAGCGAATCTATTGTGGTTGGAATGTCCATCACATACTTCCTCTCGCCTGCGGAGGCACTGATTCCAGTAATAATCTGATCTGCACCAACATCATAACAAACGAGATGGCCGCAGATAAAATCACCTACTGGATCGACGATACACTGTATCAGGTGAAACGTATCGCGGGAACACCTTGGCATGAAATCGTAAGGTTGAGATAAGAAGACACCAGATGGGTAAGCTGATATTTGATTACGAAGACAGAAACCTGATCCACGCCCTGTCTGATCAAACTGCCATTGACATGGACGGGCATCTCATGATGAAGATGAACGACAATAGAGAACCATCTATAGCCGGCGTCTGCCGTCACGGAATCATATTTCTTCCCATGCTGCCGTTGCAGCGTTCTGAGGAACGGGACCAGCGTGCCGAAATCCGTACGGTCGGAGAACACGTCGATGCCGGTGATGTATTCGCTGTTCACCGCGATCTGCGCGTTGTAGCCCGGCTTGAGCTGCCCGTTGCGCATATGGTCTTCCTTTATCCGCATGAACGTGGCGTCCGTGTCCGTCTTGGAATAGCTGTTGCGACCCTCGCCCATGACGCCGAGCTTTTCCTCGTGCTCCGCCCAGCGGCGGCGCAGCTCGTCCAGCTTTTCCCAGTCCTTTTGTTCCGCGCTCTTGCGTTTGCCGCTGCCGTGGACGAAGTCAATCCCCTCGGCTGAGCGTGCGAGATACGCTTCCAGTTCACTGAAAGAGCCTACCGAGACCGCGGCGTGCGCCTTTTGCTTTACCTTGGCAAGCTGCTTTTCCACGCTCTTGCGCCAGACAAACGTATACCGTCCGGCGGCGCTTTCCAGCTTCGTGCCGTCGATGAAGACGATATCGTGGTCGGTCTCGCCCTGTTCCTCCAGCAAGCGGGCATACTGGTAGAACAGGTCCTCGATCTCCTTGGCACAGCGTTTCCGAAACCGCGCGAAAGTGGCGTGGTCGGGGACAGGTTCTCCCTCCAGCAGCCACATGAAATCCACCCGATACCAGCAGGCTTCCTCCCATCCGCGGCTGGAATAGATCCCACACTGATAGCCATAAGCCATTACCTTGAACGTCACTCGCGGATCGGCTGCCGATTTCCGCTCTTTGGGCGAATAGGCGCGATACAGTTGCCTGTAGTCCAGTTCCTCAAGCTGGGCGCTTGTCAGCCGGACGGGCGCGTTCTCCGGTAAAATTATTTCGTTGTTTAGCGCAAGTACCACTTGACCGTCCCGCTCATACGTCGTATAGTGGTCTTGCGTTTGAAGTTGTTGTTTCACACCTAATCAATGCTCGAAAAGTCGACGTCATATCCCATGCTCCTAAAGCAAAGCCCGAGTATAAAGATGACTCTCTCTTTTCCATGCCTGAGGGAATCATGCAGGATATGACGACCTTCAACTTTGCAGTTTCAATTAAACCAAAATGCGTGTATAAACTTTACAATGGCAAGTTTGGCGACTACCTTACAGTTTATCTGGAAATGCACGACTCCCGTCATCGTGAAGAATCGTTTCAAAATAGAATGAAAATGTATTATTCTCGGCTTAAGGAATTGAATTTATAAGATTTTTTGAAAATACCGTTGCCATTTTTCGATTTCTTACGTATAACAGAGAGCGGTATTGAAGCTTCCTGACCGGATCGCTCAGCAGGAAGTGATTCAGAATTGCCTCATCGATGCGATCATTACGGAAATGTACCCGGTGCTATTAAAAAATCATTATCAGCTTATATGGAGGAACGGTAAATAATGAAACTGATCGGTGATCTGAAGGAAAAAGTAGAAAATGCAAAGACAAGGGAAGAAGCAAGGGATACCATAAAAGAGGCAGGGATGCTCCTTGATGATGAAGAACTGGACAAAGTATCCGGAGGCGGGGAATTTACTGCGTATAATCTTAATGACCGGCCAAGGTAAGGATGCGGACCACTCGTTTCTGAGAAATCGGGAAGAGTGTTGGCCTCGTCAAAGGAAATCTGCTTAGAAAATTACAAAAACACCGTGAAATCTTCGTTTCACGGTGTTTTCTGGTGGACCTGAAGGGATTCGAACCCACGACCTTACGGATGCGAACCGTACGCTCTCCCAACTGAGCTACAGGCCCTTATACTGTCCGCTGTTTTTGTCAGCCAAAGTACAATACCACAATTTTTTCGATTTGTAAAGTCCTGATTTTCAAAAAACGAAAAATTTTGTGTTGCACATTTTCCTCAAGTATAGTAAAATACTTTTCGCTATCCTCCGCAGACTGCTGCGGAACCGGTCTTGCGCGATGGATACCCGCGAACCATGTCAGGCGGGGAACCGAGCAGCATTAAGCGGGACCATCCATGCGCCGCAAGGGCGCCGGTTCCGTGGCAGTCTGCGGAGGATAGCTATATATCTATACACATTAAGTTATCTCACTTTCAGGAGGGTCCATCGTGTATCAGGCGCTTTACCGCAAGTGGCGGCCCAAAACCTTCTCCGATGTGGTCGGGCAGGAGCATATCACCTCCACGCTCCGGCGGCAGGTCGCCGATGGGCGGCTTTCCCACGCGTATCTGTTCACCGGCACGCGCGGCACGGGCAAGACCACCTGCGCCAAGATCCTCGCCAAGGCGGTCAACTGCGAGAACCCACAGGACGGCGACCCATGCAACGAGTGCCCGTCCTGTCTCGGCATCGACTCCGGCGCGTTTTTGGACGTGACAGAACTGGACGCCGCCTCCAACAACGGTGTGGACAACGTGCGCGCGTTGCGCGATGAAGCGGTCTACTCCCCCGCACAGGTCAAGAAGCGGGTTTACATTGTTGACGAGGTTCACATGCTCTCACCAGCGGCGTTCAACGCACTGCTCAAGATCTTGGAGGAGCCGCCGGAACACCTCATGTTCATCCTCGCGACGACCGAGCTGCACAAGGTGTTGCCCACCATCCTCTCGCGCTGCCAGCGCTTCGCCTTCCGCCGCATCCTTCCCCGCGACATTGAAGCGCGGCTTTCTTATGTGGCAAAAGAGGAGAACATCGACCTAAAGCCCGACGGCGCGGAGCTGCTCGCACGCCTCTCCGACGGGGCGATGCGTGACGCGCTGAGCCTGCTCGACCAGTGCTCCGCGGCCGGCGGCGCGATCGACGCGCAGGCGGTGCTCAGCGTCCTCGGACTTGCGGGCAACGTGCAGACCGCGCAGCTCATGGAACTGATATTGCGGCGTGACGCCAAGGCTGCACTGCTGCTGCTCGGGCAGCTCTACGCCTCTGGGAAGGACGTGAGCGCGGTACTCGGCGAGCTTTCGACCCTCGCGCGCGACCTGCTGATCTCGTCCACCGCGCCCGAGGGCGGCGTTGCGCTGCTCTCCGGCGGCTACGACGGGGGTACGCTCAAGCTGCTGCAAAAGGCCGCGTCCAACGCGCGCTTCATTCAGATTTGCACCGTATTGCAGGAGACTGCGGCGGCGCTCCAGTTCAGCGTCAACCGCCGCACGGACGCGGAGTTGTGCCTTCTGCGGCTGTGCGATGAAAGCCTATGCGGCGATTTGACGGCGTTAAACGCCCGCATCGCGCGTATCGAAGACCAGCTCGCGGCGGGCGCGGCGTATCGTGCGGCCTCCCCCGCGCCTATCGCGCCTGTCGCTCCCGCATCGCCGGTTGAAGCGACGGAAAGTGAACCTAAGCCCACTGCAAAGCAGTCGTCATCCCTTTCCTCCGATCCGGTTGACGAAGCGCCGCCGTGGAGCGACGGCGACGCACCCCCGCCTTATGACGAACCTGCCTCTCCGGACGAGCCTCTCTCTCTCTCGGCGGTACCCGCTCCCGTGGAAGCGCCCACGCCGGAGCCTGTTAAGGAAACTCCCGACACAGCCGCTTCAGCCGCCGCTCCGTCAGACGACGGCGCGGTGTTTGCAAAGCTGATGGAGAGCTACAAGAACCGCCTGCCTGTCTCGGTGCGTGGATTCATCGGCTCGGCGAAGGGCCGCCTCTCGGGCGGCGTACTGACGGTCTACTGCGGCTCGGACACGCAAAAGCACATGCTCGACAAGCCCGATATTGCCGCCGTTCTCTCCGACGTAACGGCGCAATCGGTCGGCTCGCCCGTCACGGTGCGCTTTACGGTCGGCGAACCGGAGGGGGAAAAGCATGACAAGATGCTCGATCTGCTGCAAATTGGCAGTACGTTCGGTAGTTTTGAGGCAAAATAATACGAGGAGGATATCAAGATGGCAAAAGGATACAGCGCGCGGCGCGGTTTCTCCAATGGCAGCGGCGCGGCGATGAAGCAGCAGGCCATGCAGCAGCAGATCATGAAGATGCAGGAGGACATGGCAAAGCAGCAACAGGAGGTCGAGGAGAAGACCTTTACGGCGAGCGTCGGCGGCGGCGCGGTGAGCGCGACCGCCAACGGCAAGAAAGAACTGACCGCGCTCGTCATCAAGCCTGAGGCAGTCGACCCCGAGGATGTGGAGATGCTTCAGGACATGGTGATCTCCGCCGTCAATGAGGCGCTGCGTCAGGCGGAGGACGCCATGAGCGCAAGCATGAACGCGCTGACGAACAGCCTCGGTCTCGGCGCTCTGGGCATCCCCGGTCTGTAAGAGGCAAGATAAACAGCAAAACCCGCGGAGCTTTCACTCCGCGGGTTTCCTATTCAATAAGCGTTTACATCTTCTCCGGCGCGCTAACGCCGAGGATGTCGAGACCGTTGTCGATCACCCGATCCGTCGCCTCCGCGAGCGCGAGGCGCACCGCGATCACATCGTCCGCCTCGCCCTTGATGCGGCAGGCATTGTAGAAACGGTGGAACGTAGCCGCGAGCGAAACAAGATAGCGGTTGATATAGCTCGGGTCGTAGTCGCGCGCCGCCATGCGCACCTCTTCGGGGAAAGCGGCGAGCGCCTTGATAAGCTCGCGCTCCTGCTCGCTGTTCGCGAGCGCGACGTCGACCTCGTCTTTGAGCGTATACCCATCCTCGCCGAGCGCGGAAATCAGACTGCGGATACGCGCATGGGCGTACTGGACATAGTAAACCGGATTCTCGCTGTCCTCGCGCACAGCGAGATCGAGGTCGAACTCCATCTGCGTGTCGGGCTTGGTGTTGAAGAACCACCGGCAGGCGTCGACCGGGATCTCGTCGAGCAGATCGGAGAGTGAGATGCTCTTGCCCGTGCGCTTGGACATACGCACCGTCTCGCCGTCGCGCACGAGCTTGACGAGCTGCATAAGCACGATGTCAAGCTTGTCCCCATCCAATCCGACGGCGTCCATCGCGCCCTTGAGGCGGGCGACATGTCCGTGGTGGTCTGCCCCCCAAACGTTGATCACCTTGTCAAAGCCTCGCGTCGCAAACTTGTTGCGGTGGTAGGCGATATCGGAGGCAAAGTAGGTGTAGAAGCCGTTCGCGCGGCGCAGCACGTCGTCCTTGAGGTCGAGCTTGTCGATCTGCTCGTCGCTCTTGCCCTCCCCGCGAAGCCTCTCGCGCATGATCTGCGCCGTTTTGAGCCACAGCGCGCCGTCCTTCTCGTAGGTATAGCCGCGCTCGGTCAAAATCGCCATCGCCTCTTCCACCGCGCCGCTTTCATAGAGCGAGGATTCGAGGAACCACTGGTCGAACTCAATGCCGTAGCGGGCAAGGTCGCTCTTCATCTTCGGGATGTTGCGATCAAGTCCAAAGCGCGCCATATCCGCGTGCCGCTTCGCAACGTCACAGTTTACATAATTGTCTCCGTACTGCTCGCGGAACGCCGCCGCCAAATCGCGGATATCGTCGCCCTGATATCCGTCTTCGGGGAACTCGACCGCATCCTCTCCCTGAATAAGCTGGAGATAGCGCGCCTCGATGCTCTTGGCGAACTTCTCGATCTGATTGCCCGCGTCATTTACATAAAACTCGCGCCAAACCTTCGCGCCATTCATCTCAAACACGCTCGCAAGCGTATCGCCGAGGACGCCGCCGCGCGCGTTGCCCATGTGCATGGGCCCCGTGGGGTTGGCGGAAACGAACTCGACCATATACTTCTTGCCCTCCAGCGCATTGCCGCGGCCGTAGGCGGCGCAGAGCGTCAAAACATCGGAGAGCACCTCGGCGTACCACTTCTCGCCGAGGCGGAAGTTCAGAAAGCCGGGGCCGGCGATCTCGACGCCGGTAAAATAGGTGTCCTCGAAGCGCATCCGCCCCGCCAAGATCTGCGCGACCTCGCGCGGGGACTTTTTCATCGCTTTCGCCGCGGCGAGGCAAAAGGTCGTCGTATAGTCGCCGTTGGCGGCGTCCTTCGGGATCTCGACCGCCACAGGCGTCTCCACGCCCGCGGGCAGCGCGCCCGCCTCGACGGCGGCGGCATAGGCGGAGCGCGTCAGCTCCGCGATCTGATCCTTCGCGCTCTGAATCATGTTGCTATACATATTTAGGTACCTCGGATTCCGTATTTTTTCGACTTGGAGCATTGTAACACATTGAAAAAAAGCGTGCAATAGCTTATTATGATAAATGTAGTGACTAAACATAAAGGAAACGGGGGATACTGATGGAGCAGACGCATTGGTACAAGGACAGGGTCTTTTATCAGATTTGGCCGCGCAGCTTCCGCGACGGCGACGGCGACGGCGTGGGCGACCTCATCGGGGTCTATGAAAAACTCGACTACATCAAATCGCTCGGCTGCGACGGGATTTGGTTCTCGCCGCTCTATCCCTCGCCCGGCGTGGACTGCGGCTATGATATCTCCGACTACATGGACATCGACGCAATGTACGGCGGGATGGACGCGTTCAAAAAGGTCCTGAACGGCGCGCACGAGCGTGATATGAAGGTCATCATGGATCTCGTCGTCAACCACACGAGCGACGAGCACGAGTGGTTCCAAAAATCCCGCCGCCGCATCGACCCGTACACGGATTACTACATTTGGCGGCCCCAGCGCCTCGGCGGCAAGCTGCCGAACAACTGGGACAGCGTGTTTGAGGGCAAGGCGTGGCAGTGGGACGAGCTGCGCAAGGAGTACTACCTCCACCTCTTCGCCGTCAAGCAGCCCGACCTCAACATGGATAACCCGCTCGTGCGCGAGGAGGTCAAAAGGATCATGCGCTTTTGGCTTGAGATCGGCGTGGACGGCTTCCGAGAAGACGTCATCACCTTTATCTCCAAGCGCGACGGACTGCCGAACGACTACTTTATGCCCACCGTGCGCGGCATCGCGCACTACAATCACGGGCCGCGCGTCCACCAGTACCTGGAGGAATTCAAGCGCGACGCGCTCGACGGCTACGACACCTTCACCATCGGCGAGGCGCCGCTCGTCGCCCCAAAGAAGGCGCTTGACTACATTGACGAGCGGCACGGGCAGCTCGATACGATGATCCAGTTCCAGTGCATGAACGCCGACTGCTTTCTCGTCGATTACGCCGTGCTGCCGTTCTCCGCGCGGCGGCTCAAGCGCGCGTTCGATACGTGGCAGGACAAGCTCGACGGCAAGGCGTGGAACATGCTCTACCTCGAAAACCACGACCATCCGCGCGTCATCTCCCGCTACGGCAGCGAAAAATACCGCGTGGAGAGCGGCAAGATGCTTGCTTGCTCCTATCTTTTCCAAAAGGGTACGCCGTTTATCTATCAGGGACAGGAGATCGGCATGGTCAACTGGCGTCCGAAGAAGGCGAGCGAGTACGAGGACGTGCAGACGCGCTGGCACTACGAGCATTGGTTCGCTCACACCCTGCCGGACGACGTGCGCCTCAAATGGTGCCACCGCGCCTCGCGCGACAGCGCGCGCACGCCCATGCAGTGGAGCGCAGAGGAGAACGCGGGCTTCACCGTCGGCACGCCGTGGTTCAGCGTGAACGACAACTACCGTGAGATCAACGTCGCCGCGCAGGAAAACGATCCGGACTCCCTGCTCCGCTTCTATCGTGACGCAATTATGATCCGCAAGAGACTTAGGGTGATCCGTGATGGTGATTATGTCGACCACCAACCGTTGTCCGGGAGTCTTTTTGTGTACTCCCGCAGCCTGGGACGTGAAAAAGTGCTCGTGGTCTGTTCCTTTGTCGAGCGGCCCGTGCATTTCAGGGCTCCGCAGGGTTTCGATCTTGCGCGCGGCGAGCTGCTGCTGAAGAACTACGGCTCGGAGCTGACAAAAAATGGATTCATTACCAAGCCTTACGAATGTCGAGTCTATCATTTTTCATAATACCATCAATAGACTAAAAGACGCTTCCGGTCTCTTGACGCGGAAGCGTCTTTTTGATATACTGACGAGTGCGAGAAATCTGAAACCAAGGAGGTCTAGCCGCCATGCAGTCGAACCCGACGCCGCCCGTTCCGCGTGAAAAAATCTGGTGCGCCGTCTATATGGACGCGGACACCGAATGTTTTGAGATTCGCAGTCTGCTCGACGAGGACAAGCACCTCGCGACGCTGTTCCACAAGGAGTATACGGCCGGCACCGCAATCGGTGACTTCCTTGAGACCGACCTTTCGATTTGGGAGCAGATGCAGCCGAAGATCCGTGAGGCGGTGCAGTCCATCAACGAGGGCCGCTATCTCAAAAAGAGCTTCAACACCATCTTTTACTGCACGCTCTACTGGTTGGATCAAAGCGCTTTTTTCGCGCCTTTTGCCGCCTCGCTCCAACGCTTGCAGATCGTCCACGGCGTGGGCGACCTCATCTCGCTCGACGAGTGTACGGAGCAGATGGCGTATTATCGCGATCTCCAAACCTACTTCGGCGATCTCGTTGAGCAGGTCTTTACCGTCGGAGAGGGCGAGAAAACCGCGCTGCGCTACTTTGCGCTTCAGCAGCAGTTCGGCGAGGACTCCTATCCCCCGTTTGAGTTCGAGAACGTACGCTACGGCACGGCAGTCAAGGGCGTGAGCGGCCTCTATCCCTACGACGAGTTTTTGGAGGAGGAGCCGCGCAACGCCGCGAAAACGATCGTTACCGAGCTTTTGGAGACCGAGGATCCGGAGGCGTTCGCCGAGTTCCTGCTCTACCGCTATTTGCAGGAGGATCTGCACCTGCGCAAGTGCAAATACTGCTCGCGCTGGTTCGCGACCCTCGGGCGCACCAAGCTTGAGTACTGCGACCGCCTGATCGAAAATTCCACCAAGACCTGCCGTGAAATGGGCTCTCTGCGCCTTTATGAGCAGCGTAAGATGGAAGACCCCGCCATGCGTGAATATAAGCGTTCCTACAAAACGCACAACGCGCGCATCCGCTACGGCCTTATGACGCGCGAGGAGTTCACCGCCTGGTCGGTCGAGGCGCGCGCGCGCCGC
>JAWRIJ010000028.1:0-4153 GCA_040307975.1 Oscillospiraceae bacterium
CACTCGATGCATGGTGAGATAGCCTTCATCTTCAAAAATGCCCAGAATCGTTTGGTAGGTTCTTCCACCGTCATGCGTGAGCAAGCCCTTTACGTTTTCAAACAAAAAGATTTTCGGCTGCAGCTTATGCAAAAACGTCGCGTAATGATAAAACATAGTACCGCGGACATCCTGTAGCCCAAGCCTCTTGCCAGCATAGCTGAATGATTGGCATGGGGCGCCGCCCGACAGCAGGTCAAGCTCTCCCTTTTGTATGCCGAACTCCTTCTCCAAATTTCTTTTTGCAGTCAGAGCAACATCCTCGCATAGCACGTTCCAGTTCGGGCGATTTCTTTTCAGCGTATCTGCGGCAGCCCGATCAAATTCTACCAAGCCAAGATGGTGGAAGCCAGCCTGTTCAAGTCCCAATGCAAGGCCACCGGCTCCGGCAAACAATTCAATAGAACTGAGCATTTTTTGCTTCACTCCAGCGGCTTCATCGTCGGGAACAGGATCACGTCGCGGATGGAGTCGGTGCCGCACAGCAGCATCGAGCAGCGGTCGATGCCGAAGCCAAGGCCGCCCGTCGGGGGCATGCCGTACTCCAGCGCGAGCACGAAGTCCTCGTCCATCATATCCGCCTCCTCGTCGCCGTTCGCGCGCTTGATTGCCTGCGCGCGGAAGCGCTCGTACTGGTCGATGGGGTCGTTGAGCTCGGAAAACGCGTTGCCCATCTCGCAGCCGCAGATAAAGAGCTCATAGCGCTCGGTGAGATAGTGGTCGCTGGGCGAGCGCTTGGCAAGCGGCGAGACCTCGACGGGGTACATCGTGATGAACGTCGGCTGGACAAGCTTCTCCTCGACCTTTTGGTCAAAGGTCTCGTAGAGCGCGTTGCCCCACGTCTTGTCCACGCCGTCCATGTCGACGCCCGCGCTCTTCGCGAGCGCCACGCCCTTTTCCGCGTCGCCCTCGCAGGCCATGAAGTCGACGCCCACGTATTCCTTCACCGCGTCCGCCATGGTGAGGCGGCGGAAGCCCGGCGTCAGGTCGACCTCGTGGCCGAGCCATTCGAGCTTGTACGTGCCGTGGATCTCGTTCGCCGCGCCGGAGAGGATATTTTCCAAAATATCCATCATGCCGCCCAAGTCGGTGTACGCCTGGTACAGCTCACAGGTGGTGAACTCGGGGTTATGCTTGGTGTCCATGCCCTCGTTGCGGAAGATGCGGCCGACCTCGTACACGCGCTCCATGCCGCCGACGATCAGGCGCTTCAGGTGCAGCTCCGTCGCGATGCGCATGTACATGTCGATGTCGAGCGCGTTGTGGTGCGTGATGAACGGGCGCGCAGTCGCGCCGCCCGCGACGGGGCTCAAAACCGGCGTCTCGACCTCCATGAAGCCGAGCGAATCGAGATAACGGCGCAGATAGCTGACAAACTTGCTGCGGATCTCAAAATTGCGCTTGCTCTCGGGATTGACGATGAGGTCGACGTAGCGCTGGCGGTAACGGATCTCCTTGTCCGTGAGGCCGTGGAACTTTTCCGGCAGCGGCTGGAGGGACTTGGAAAGCAGCGTTACACTCTTGCAGCGCACGCTCATCTCGCCGCGCTGCGTGCGGAACACCTCGCCGTCCACGCCGACGATGTCGCCGATGTCGTACTTCTTGAACTCGTTATAGACCTCCTCGTCCATCTCGTCGCGTCGGGCGTAGAGCTGGATGCGTCCGGTCTTATCCTGCAGATCGCAAAAGCTGACCTTGCCCATGCCGCGCTTGGACATGAGGCGCCCCGCAACAGAGACGGGCTTGCCCTCAAGCGCGTCGAAGCTGTCGCGAATATCCTGCGTGTGGTGCGTAACGTCGAATTTCGTCACGGTAAACGGGTCGCGCCCCGCGTCCTGCAATGCCTTGAGCTTTTCGCGGCGCACCTTCAGGATCTCGGAGATATCCTGCTCCTGCTGCTGTGGCGCGTTGTTGTTCTTCTCTTCAGCCATATCCTACCTCTTTTATCGTTCGATCTTCACGACGCGATACTTGATCTCGCCGACGGGCGCCTCAACCGTGACCGTGTCGCCCTCCTTGGCGCCCATGAGCGCCTTGCCGAAGGGGGAATCCTCGCTGATGGCGCGGTTCATGGGATCCGCCTCCTGCGAGCCGACGACCTTGTACTCCGGCAGGGTCTTGCCGGCCTTTCCGCCCTTTATTTCCACCACGGTAACGCGGCAGCCGATGGTCACGGCGTTGCCGTGATCGTCGCTGTCGCTGACAATCACGGTATGCAGCAGGATGTCCTCGATCTCCGCGATGCGGGAGTAGAGCTTGCCCTGCTCGTTCTTCGCCTCGTCGTACTCGCTGTTTTCGGAGAGGTCGCCGAAGCCGCGGGCCTCTTTGATGAGCTCCGCCACTTCCTTTTCGCGGACGGTCTTGAGGTAATTGAGTTCGTCCTTGAGTTCCTGCTGGCGCTCCGCGCTCATCTTGTATTCTTTCTTCATAACGATGCCCTTCCTTTTATTGAAAAGTATCAGAATTCCGCGTTGCCGACGGTACGCGGATGCAGCTCCACGTCGCGGATGTTGCTCACGCCCGTAAGATACATGACCATGCGCTCGAAGCCGAGGCCGAAGCCCGCGTGGCGGCAGGAGCCCCAGCGGCGCAGGTCGCAGTACCACCAGTAGTCGTCCGGATTCATGCCGAGCGACTGGATGCGCTCCTCTAACACATCAAGGCGCTCCTCGCGCTGCGAGCCGCCGATGATCTCGCCGATACCGGGAACTAAGCAGTCCGCCGCCGCGACCGTTTTGCCGTCGTCGTTCAGGCGCATGTAGAACGCTTTGATCTCGCGCGGGTAGTCCGTGACAAACACGGGTTTTTTAAAAATCTCCTCGGTAAGGAACCGCTCGTGCTCGGTCTGGAGGTCGGTGCCCCAGTCCACCTTATAGTCAAATTTGTCGTTGTGCCGCTTCAAGATCTCCACCGCGTCGGTGTAGGTGATGCGGCCGAAGTCGCTCGACACGACGTGCTCAAGGCGCGAGAGCAGCTCCTTGTCGACAAAGCTGTTGAAAAACGCGAGATCGTCCGGGCAGCGCTCCATGACGCGGCGGATGATGTGCTTGACCATCGCCTCCATCACTTCAAGGTCGCCGTCCAGATCGCAAAACGCCATCTCCGGCTCGATCATCCAAAACTCCGCGGCGTGGCGCTGCGTGTTGCTGTTTTCGGCGCGGAACGTGGGGCCGAAGGTGTAAACGTCACCGAACGCCATGGCGAAGTTCTCGGCGTTGAGCTGTCCCGAGACCGTCAGGCTCGCCTTCTTGCCGAAAAAGTCCTTCGTATAGTCGATCTTTCCGTCTTCCGTGCGCGGCGGGTTTTCGAGGTCAAGCGTCGTGACCTGGAACATCTCGCCCGCGCCCTCGGCGTCCGAGCCGGTGATAATGGGCGTGTTGACGTAGACGAAGCCGCGGCTTTGGAAAAACTCATGCACCGCGTAGGCGGCGACGGAGCGGACGCGGAACACCGCGGAAAACAAGTTCGTGCGCGGGCGCAGATGCTGGATGGTGCGCAGGTACTCGCGCGAAAGCCCCTTCTTCTGCACGGGGAAGTCGGGGTCCGAGGGGCCCTCGACCACAATTTCGGAAGCTTTGAGCTCCAGCGGCTGCTTCGCCTCGGGCGTAAGCTCCACCGTGCCGCGCACAATGAGCGCCGCGCCGACATTTTGCGAAGCGATCTCCTTATAGTTTGCAAGCGTCTTGGCGTCCATGACGATCTGCAGGCTGCGGAAGCACGAGCCGTCGTTGAGCGTCACGAAGGCGATCTCCTTCATGTCGCGCACGCTCTTGACCCAGCCCATGACGGTAACGTCTTTCCCGTCCAACGACGCGGCGTCGGCAAAAACCGCCGCGATTCTCATACGTTCCATAGTGTTTTCCACCTTTTTTCACAATAGTGCAAGTATTATATGCCGTTTGTTCCGCAAATTCAAGCCCTATGCGTTGACTTTTCGGCAGGAATGGTCTAAAATAGGCGCGACTTTTGAAAAAGGAGCTGACAGATATGAGCCTGAACAAATATTTGGACGTCGCGCCCGAGGTCGCCGAAGCCCTCAAAGCGGGCAAGCCCGTCGTGGCGCTTGAATCCACCATCATTTCCCACGGTATGCCCTATCCGCAGAACGTGGAAA
>JAWRIJ010000029.1:0-17657 GCA_040307975.1 Oscillospiraceae bacterium
CGGGGCCTCTTTTTTCTTTACACGGTCTTGACCTGAATCATGTACTCTCCTACGTCAAAGGCGCTAAGCAGAAGGCTCCGGATCATCGTGCGCGCGTGCGTGTCGGCGCGCTGCAGCAGTCCCTCTTTCACCGCCTTCTCCTCCGCGTTCTCCTTGAGCATCCGATCGGTCGCGTTCACATCCTTTACGCTGATGGGATTGAAGATGCTGTTCTTCTCGTCGTAAAGGTTGAAGCTGTCCAAATCAATCTCGGAGCTCAGGATGCGCGCCTTCGGCAGCGTGACCGTGATGCGTCTGCTCTCCTCGTCCTTTTCCACGGTGAGCCGCTCAAAGTCGACGCCCGCCTTGATCATTCCCTGATAGGTATAGATGAACTTCGACTGCGTAAACGGCACGGTAACGTCATAGCCGAAGAGCTGGGTGGACATGCTTTTGTCGAAGGTCGCGACCTCGGTGTAGTTATATTCCTCCGAGGCGAGCTCGCCGATATCGCGCAGCTTCTCCTGCATGATCTCACCCGTGATGATCGCCTTCGTCTCGACGGGCACCTCGACGATCTTCTCCTTTTCGACAGGCACCTCGACATACTCCACCGTCTTCTTGTTCTCGTACATACCCTTCGCCGCCGCAAACGCGCAGCCTGCAACGAGCACAGCGGCGATCAGTCCCGCCGCGATCTTCCAGACGAGGCGCTTCGACGCGTCGTTCCTTTCCTCTTTGATCTCGCCCAGTTCCACCTTCATGTGTCCCGCCCCCTTTCGGTTCTATTTTAGCGCCTGTCGCGCCGCGCCGCAAGTGGTTTTTGCGCAGAGCAAACTCCCCTTGCAAACCGTTTCATTCTATGCTAAAATAAGTATAATCTTGTGGAAAGGACGCGTATCATCATGGAATTCCTTTCGAATAAGCCCCTTCTTATCACCGACACCATCCTGCGCGACGCACACCAGTCTCAGGCGGCGACGCGCATGACGCTTGAGGACATGCTCCCTGCGTGTGAGATCCTCGATTCCATTGGCTATTATTCCCTCGAATGCTGGGGCGGCGCAACGTTCGACGCGTGCATGCGCTTCCTCGACGAGGATCCGTGGGTACGTCTGCGCACGCTGCGCGCGCATCTGCCGCACACGAAGCTGCAGATGCTCTTCCGCGGTCAAAACATCCTTGGCTACAAGCACTATGCCGACGACGTGGTGGATATGTTCTGCGCGAAATCCATTGAAAACGGCATCGACATCATCCGCATCTTTGACGCGCTCAACGACATCCGCAACCTTGAGCAGGCGATCAAGTCCACCAAGAAGTACGGCGGTCACGTCGAGGCGACGCTCTCGTACACGATCTCGCCCATTCACAACGAGGATTACTTTGTCGACCTTGCCAAGCAGCTTGAGCAGATGGGCGCGGACTCCATCTGCATCAAGGACATGGCAAACCTGCTCCTGCCAATGGACGCCTACTCCCTTGTCAAGCGTCTCAAGGAGACAGTGAATATTCCCATTCACCTGCACACGCACAACACCACCGGCACGGGCGACATGGTCAACCTCATGGCGGCATACGCCGGCGTGGATATTGTCGACACCGCGCTCTCCCCGCTCGCGAACGGCACGAGCCAGCCCGCGACCGAGTCCCTCGTCGCAACGCTCAAGGGCACGGTGCGCGACACCGGCCTTGATCTCACGAAGATGTCCGACGCGGCGGCGCACTTCCGCAAGGTCGCGCAGCGGCTCAAGGATGCCGGTTCGCTCGACCCAAAGGTGCTCAACGTCGACACCAACACGCTCCTCTATCAGGTGCCCGGCGGCATGCTCTCCAACCTCATTTCCCAGCTCAAGCAGGCGGGCAAGGAGGACAAGTATTACGACGTGCTCGCTGAGATCCCGCGCGTGCGCGAGGACTTCGGTTTCCCGCCGCTGGTCACGCCGTCGAGCCAGATCGTCGGCACGCAGGCGGTCATGAACATCATCGCGGGCGAACGCTACAAGATGATCCCCAAGGAGTCGCGCGCGATGCTCAAGGGCGAATACGGCAAGCTTCCCGGCAAAGTCAACGAGGAGGTGCGCGCCAAGGCGGGCATCAAGCCGGAGGAGGTCATCACCTGTCGTCCCGCCGACCTTTTGGAGCCGGAGCTTGAGAAGTACCGCGCTGAGTACGCAGGGCTCGCCCAAAGCGAGGAGGACATCCTCTCGCTCGCGCTGTTCCCGCAGGTCGCGCCGAACTTCATCAAAAAGCGCAACCTCAAGACGCCGCCCATCCCGCGCACGATCGACCCGCTCGACCACCGCGAGCAGGAGCGCAACGTCGCCCCCATCAGCAGAGGCTGAAAACGATTCAAAAAGGAGAACGCCGTCCGGCGTTCTCCTTTTTTGCATAAAACTTCCTGTCTCCCGTGCATACTAAGCCCATCTTACACACTGGGAGGTACAGTATGGAACTCAAAGGCAGCAAGACCGAGCAGGCGCTGTGGCAGGCGTTCGCCGACGAGTGCAAGGCTCGCACGAGCTACGAGTTTTTCGCCGCTCAGGCGCGCAAGGACGGTTATCAGCAGATCGCCGCGCTCTTCGACGAAACGGCGCGCAACGAAAAGGAGCACGCCGAAATGTGGTACAAGGAGCTCCACGGCAATCAGATGCCCTCGACGCTCCCCGCGCTGCGCGACGCCGCGCAGACCGAAAACCACGAATGGACGGATTTATACAAGGGCTACGCCGAAACCGCGCGCGGAGAGGGCTTCGACCAAATCGCGGCGCTCTTTGAAAAGGTCGGCGAGATCGAGCGGCAACACGAGGAGCGCTATCGCAAGCTGATCGAGAACATCGAGGGCGGGCTGGTCTTTTCCCGTGGGGGCGACGCGGTGTGGCAGTGCATCGCCTGTGGGCACATCGTCGTCGGCAAAACCGCGCCGGACGCCTGTCCCGTGTGCGGCTACGCGCAGGGCTATTTCCAGCTCAGGGCGGAGAATTATTGAAGGAAAACGGCTCGCCGTGCAAGCGGCGGGCCGTTTTCCTTTTGCGTGGCGAAAAAAAGTTTGCAACCCGCTGTGGTAAAGAGTATAGTAGCAGTATGAGCAAGAAAGAGATAAAAACCGAATCGTTTCGCGAAAAGCTCGCGCGCGTGGTGGAAGTCGGCGCATCGGACGATGTGTTCAGCCGCGGCTACGACTTTTTCATTACCGGCGTCATCCTCGTCAACCTCATCGTCGCCATCCTCGTTACGTTCGAAAACGTCTACGCGGCCTGTGGGCCGCTGCTGGAGGGGATCGAGGCCGTCACGTCGGCGTGCTTCGCGGTCGACTATGTGCTGCGCCTGATCGCGGCGAGGTACATCTACCGTTCGGACTCGGAGCTGCGCTCGATCGCCAAGTACGTCCTCTCGTTCGGCGGTATCGTCGACCTGCTGAGCTTTCTCCCCTACTATTTGCCGTTTTTCCTGCCCGCGGGCGCGGTGGCGTTCCGCGTGTTCCGCATCATCCGCATCTTCCGCCTGTTCCGTATCAACGCCTATTACGACTCGCTCAACGCCATCACGGAAGTCCTCGTGAAAAAGAAGCAGCAGCTTCTCTCCTCCGTCTTCCTTATTTTCGTGATGCTTGTGGCGTCGAGCCTTTGCATGTACAGCGTGGAGCATGAGGCTCAGCCGGAGGTGTTCGCAAACGCGTTCTCCGGCATCTGGTGGGCGGTCTCGACGCTGCTGACCGTCGGCTACGGCGACATCTATCCCGTCACGGCGCTCGGAAAGTTCCTCAGCATCGTCATCACTTTTCTCGGCGTGGGGCTTGTGGCGATTCCGACCGGTATTATTTCCGCCGGCTTTGTCGAGCAGTATACTCATTTGCAGTACACCGGCTCAATGGCGCGGGAGCAGGACGTCCGCTTCATCAAGTTCCGTTTGGAGGAAAAAGACGCGTGGATCGGGTGCGACGTCGCCGGGCTGCATCTGCCGCGCGGCGTCATCCTGACCGCCATCCATCGCGACGGCGAGGTGCTGATCCCGCACGGAGGCGTCATTTTGGAGGAAGACGACGTGCTGGTGCTCGGCGCGGCGCCGCCGCGCGGCGGCATACCCATCGAGCTGAAGGAACTGGTGCTGCTGGAAAAGCACCCGTGGAACGGGCAATGCCTTCGCGATCTCGACATTTCGCGCCAGACGGTCATCGTCCTGCTCAAACGCGGCGGACGCGCGATCATCCCCAAGGGTTCGACGCGCCTCAAGGCGGGCGACACGCTGCTATTGCACACGAAAACGCACGTCTCCGGGAGCACAGAGCTTTCCATTTGACCGAATGATAAAAAGCGCCGCCTGAACAGCTCAGGCGGCGCTTTTGCTTTGCGGTTACTTCTCTCGATCCTCGCCGGCAAACGCCTTGTCCGTCTCCTCCATGCACTCCATATAAAGGCCGGACACGTAGCGATCCTCGATGTAAAGCCCGATGTTCGGAAACTGCATCGAGCCGGACGCCTGATCGTACGCCATCGCATACTGCAGAAACTTAGAGTACTCGTTCTGCTCCGTTCCGCGCAGCGCCGCTTCCGCCTCCGGCGAAAGGCGCAGCTCGGAGAGGATGGCGTCGCGCGTCATACCGGTGACCTGATCGAGCATGCTGACCATACCCATATAGAAGCCTTGATCCTTGGGGATGGTGGTGTCGGCGTTGAGGATCAGGCGCTCGATGAACCGCGCGCGCAGATACGCGCGGCGCGCCTGCTCGTCGGAGTTGGCAATGTTGACCTGCTTGAGGAACTGCACCGTCGTCCAGTTGCGGATGCCCTCCAGCCCGATCATCGTCATGGCGCGGCGGATCTCCAGCGCGATGTTGTCGCGCGCATAGCGTGCCTTAAGCGCGTGGCGCAGGAACAGGTGCGTCAGCACCGAGTCGCTCTCGACAACGCGGCAGCACATCTCAAAGTTGGGATACGGCTTCATCAGCTCCAAAAGCATCCTGCCATAGGGCGTCGCCGTGAGCGAGACCTGCTTGGTCACGGTATCCGGCCTCTCGAAGAAATAGCCCTGGAAAAGCGTAAACTTGAGGCTCTGCACCATCTCAAACTCCGCCTCGGTCTCCACGCGCTCCGCAAGCAGCTGCGCGCGGCACATACGGAGCCGCTGGAGCATATCCTTGAGCTGAAGCTTGTTCTTGCCGCCCGTCTTGATGCGGATGACGTCGAACATGTTGATGATCTGGTCGAACTTGAGGCGGCCGTTCTGCTCGCTGTAGCTGTTGAGCGAGAGGCGGTAGCCCGCGCGCTGAAGGCCCGAGAGCTTGTTGGCAAGCGCCTCGTTGACGAATACCTCCGCCGGCACCTCCACGATGATCTCGTTGGGGTCGAAGAGGTAGGCAAAATCGTCCATGATGAGGTTGCGCGTAAAATTGATATAAGCGGGCAGGCCGTTCGTCAGGTTCTTGATGCCGAACACGTTGACCGCGTCGAGCAGGACGCTCTTGGTCATCTCGTCGCCGTCCATGCCGGTCGCCGCCGCGCCGGCCTGTTGGTTCCGGCGATACAGCAGCTCATAGCCCGCGACGTTGAACACCGTGTTGTAAATGGCTTGTCGCCCGATATACGCATACACTGTTGACCGCGCTCCTTCCGCATTGTATATGGACACATATATATTTTACTCTATCGTTAGCGCGGTTGTCAAGGAAAAGGCGCAAACCGGATAGCCGGCTTGCGCCTTATGCCTGTTTGTCCGCTTCGATTCAGCTTCCCGCGGCCTCCGCGTCCCTCGCGCGTCGCTCCTCGATGGCGTCCTTGAGCACCATATCCTTGACCTTCATCAAGCGGATGGTGTTCGCGCGCTCGTTCTCGTCGAGCTTCATGGTGATATACTTGATACTCTCCTGCATCTCGGGGATCTTGACGTACTCCAGCGCGTTGACGCGCCGGCGCGTCTTTTCGATCTCTTCCGCCATCAGCTGCGCCGATTTTTCGATCTGCGCAAGCTTGAGCATCTTGCGGAACACCTTGCCCAACGCGTCCACCGCCGCGTCCAGCTCGCCGCTGGTGGCGGCGAAGCCGTAGGGGTAGATGTCCGCGTCGGACTTCGTCTTCGTCTGGAAGTCGTACACCGGCACGTTGACCGACATAATGTTCCGGAACGTCATCGTCAGCTCGACGCTCTGCTTGGGATACACAAGCGCCTGCTCCAGCGCCTGCGAGCTCATCAGCGCCGAGGCGACGGTGAACGAGCCGTGTACCGTCATCAGCTCCTCCTCGACCTCCGCGCGGAGTGTGCGCACCTCGCGCACCGTGTCGAGGAACTGCTTCATCAGCTCGTCGCGCTTGTCCTTGAGCAGCTTGTGTCCGCGCTGCGCCGTGCGGAGCTTTCCCTTGAGCCGGGTGAGCTCCATTCTGGTCGGGTTTACCGTTACGTTCGGCATGGGTCACCCTCCCTTCTTTAAGCCTTGTCCTTGGGCCAGTATTTTTCGATGTACTCCGGTTTGATGCGCTTGAGCTCGGACTTCGGCAGTATGGAAAGCAATTCCCAGCCAAGGTTCAGCGTCTCCTCGATCGTGCGGTTCTGGTCATAGCCTTGGTTGACATAACGTCGTTCAAACTCGTCCGCGAACTTGGCATACAGCAAGTCGGTGGGCGTAAGCGCCGCCTCGCCGAGGATGCTCATAAGCTCCTTGTTCTCCTTGCCGGTGGAGTACGCGGCAAAGAGCTGGTTCATGGTGTTGGCATGATCCTCGCGCGTCTTGCCGACGCCGATACCCTTGTCCTTAAGCCTGCTCAGGGACGGCATGACGTCCACGGGCGGCTCGACGCCCTGGCGGTACAGCGCGCGGGAGAGGATGATCTGACCCTCGGTGATGTAGCCGGTCAGGTCGGGAATCGGGTGGGTCTTGTCGTCCTCCGGCATGGTGAGGATGGGGATGAGCGTGATGGAGCCGGGCTTGCCGAGCTGGCGGCCCGCGCGCTCATAGAGCGTGGCGAGGTCGGTGTAGAGGTAACCGGGGAAGCCGCGGCGTCCGGGGACCTCCTTCTTCGCCGCCGAGACCTCGCGCAGCGCCTCGGCGTAGTTGGTGATGTCGGTCATGATGACCAGCACGTGCATATCCTTTTCGAACGCCAGATACTCCGCGGCGGTCAGCGCCATGCGCGGCGTGGAGATACGCTCGACGGCGGGGTCGTTCGCGAGGTTGGAGAACAGCACCGTACGGTCGATGGCGCCGGTGCGGCGGAACTCGCTCACAAAGAACTCGGACTCCTCGAACGTGATGCCGATGGCGGCGAACACGACCGCGAAGTTGGAAGCCTCGTCGCCGAGCACCTTCGCCTGACGCGCGATCTGCGCGGCGAGGTTGGCGTGCGGAAGGCCCGAGCCGGAGAAGATCGGCAGCTTCTGTCCGCGCACGAGGGTATTCAGGCCGTCGATCGTCGAAACGCCGGTCTGGATGAACTCGTTCGGGTAGTCGCGCGCCGCCGGATTCATCGGCAGGCCGTTGATGTCGCGGTATTCCTCGGGCAGGATCTCGGGGCCGCCGTCGATGGGCTGGCCCATGCCGTTGAACACGCGGCCGAGCATATCGCCCGAGACGCCGAGCTGCAACGGGTGGCCGAGGAAGCGCACCTTCGCGTCGGCGAGGTTGATGCCAGCGGCGGACTCGAAGAGCTGGACGACGGCGGTGTCGCCGTTGACCTCCAGCACCTTGCCGCGGCGGATGGAACCGTCCGACAGCTCGATCTCGACCAGCTCGTCGTAGGTGACGCCCTCGACCATGCGGACCATCATCAGGGGGCTTACGATCTCCTCTACGGTTTTGTACTCACGGATCATCAGTCCTCACCTCCCTCGGCTGCGATCGCTTCGATCTCCTTCGCCATGTTAAGGCGGATTTGGTCGTACGCCGCGGCGTATTCCTCTACCGGCACGCTCTTGGCGCGGCCGATGGCCTCGCGCTGCTCTATCGCAAAGAGCTTCGAAACCGGCGCGCCCTTGGTGATCGCGTCGCGGCAGCGGCGGTCGTATTCGAGGATAATGTCGAGCAGCTTGCCCTGTCTGTCGTAGCTCGAATAGCCGTCGATATCCGTGAAGGCGTTTTGCTGCAGATAGTCCTCGCGGATCATGCGCGCGACCTCAAGGGTCAGCTGGTCGCCGGGGGACAGCGAGTCCTTACCGACGAGCTGCACGATCTCATTGAGGCTCGCTTCGCTCTGGAGAATGGACATAGCCTGCGTGCGGTTTCTCATAAAGCTCTCGCCGAGGTTCTCGTCAAACCACGGCTTGAGGGAATCCAGATACAGAGAGTAGGAATTGAGCCAGTTGATTGCCGGAAAGTGGCGGCGATAGGCAAGCTGCGCGTCGAGCGCCCAGAACACCTTGACGATACGCATCGTCGCCTGAGACACCGGCTCGGAGAGGTCGCCGCCCGGAGGCGAGACCGCGCCGACGGCGGTGAGGCTGCCGCGGCGCTCATCGGAGCCGATGCACTCCACGCTGCCCGCGCGCTCATAGAACTGTGCGAGACGGGAGGCGAGGTACGCGGGGTAGCCCTCCTCGCCGGGCATCTCCTCGAGGCGGCCGGACATTTCGCGCAGCGCCTCCGCCCAGCGGGAGGTGGAGTCCGCGATGACCGCCACGTCATAGCCCATGTCGCGGAAATACTCCGCGATGGTGATGCCGGTGTAGACCGACGCCTCGCGCGCTGCGACGGGCATATCGGAGGTATTGGCGATCAGCACCGTGCGCTTCATCAGGCTCTCGCCGGTGCGCGGATCCTTCAGCTCCGGGAACTCGCGCAGAACATCCGTCATCTCGTTGCCGCGCTCGCCGCAGCCGATGTAGATAACGATATCGACGTCCGACCACTTCGCCAGCTGGTGCTGCACGACCGTCTTGCCCGAGCCGAACGGGCCGGGAACCGCCGCCGTGCCGCCCTTGGCGATGGGGAACAGCGTGTCGATGATGCGCTGGCCGGAGGACAGCGGCTTCGTGGGCGGATACTTCTTCTCATAGGGGCGGCCAATACGCACCGGCCACTTTTGGAGCATCTGAAGCGGGACTTCCTTGCCGTCGTCCGTCTTGAGCGTGGCGATGGTCTCGGTAACGTTGAAGCTGCCGCTCTTGATATCGGTGATGGTGCCCTTCAGATTGGGCGGCACCATGATCTTGTGGAGCACCACCGGCGTCTCGGGCACGGTGCCGATGATATCGCCGCCGACGACCTTGTCGCCGACCTTCGCGGTCGCGGTAAAGTCCCACTTCTTCTCGTGATCGACGGCAGAGACCTCCACGCCGCGCGTGATGTTCGCGCCGACCTTCTCCACGATCTTCTCCAGCGGGCGCTGGATGCCGTCGTAGATGCCCTCGATCATGCCGGGAGCAAGCTCGACGCTCATCGGCGCGCCGGTGGTGACGACCTCCGCGCCGGGGCCGAGGCCCGAGGTCTCCTCATAGACCTGAATGGAGGCGGTGTCGCCCTTCATGGTCAGGATCTCGCCGATCAGGCGCTGCGGGCCGACGCGCACGACGTCCGACATATTCGCGTCGGAAAGCCCTGTAGCCACGACCAGCGGCCCGGAAACCTTTACAATTTTACCTGCCAATACTAAACCCTTCTTTCCGAAATATTCGCAAGGGGGTACAGGGGCGCAGCCCCTGTTTTCTCCGCCGCGCGGAGAAATGAGCCGAATTGTTTTTCTGGCGACATGCGCGTCAGAAAAACACTCCTGCCCGCGCGCCTTGGGCGCGTGCGCCAGTTCGCAAACTGGCGGCGGGGTTTCTCAAAGGGGAGCCTGCTCCCCTTTGAGTTATAGGATATCCGCGCCCACCGCGCGCTCAATGGCTCTTTGGATGTTGTCCTTCCCGATACCGAGCGAACCCTCGCGCCCCGGGATCAGGATGATCGCCGGACGCAGCTCGTCCTTGTAGCGCTCCAGCATGTCGGGCAGCGCCTTTGCCAGCGTCTCGGTGAGGTAGATCACGGCGCAGTCGCCCTTGGCGAGAAGCTTGATTTCCTCGCGTGCCTGCTCCGGCGAGGAGACGGGATGGGTGTCCAGCCCCAGCGCACGGAAGCCCATCACGGACTCCCAGTCGCCCACAACGGCAATGCTGTAGGTGTTTGCCATATCTTCTCCCCCCTTACACGTAGCCGGTGCGCAGGCGGGAGCGGATCACGTCCGCGCTCACGCCCACAGCGCGTCCCATCAGCACGATGCGCAAATTCCTGTACTCCGTCTCGCGCGCGGCAAGATACGCGAGTACCGGTTCCTCGCCGAAGGGAATAAGCCGTGCCTGCTCCAAATACGCATTTTCAGCGTCGTCGCAGCGTTTTTCAAACTCCGTCAGCATACCGCCGGAAAGCGTCTTCACGCCCTCCTCCGCGGCGGACGCGAGCACGGTCGGCGCATACAGCTCGGCAAGCCCGCCGCCGTTATTGGCGCTCACGCGCAGCAGTTCGTCGGGCGAAAGGCTCCCTCCGTCGAACAGCACGCCGCGCAGAAAGTCCGTGTTCTTGCCCATGCGCAGCGTACGCACAAGCGTGCGCAGGTTCGAGCTGTCGATCTGCAGCCTGACGTAGCCGACCAGAAACGGGCTTTCCGTACGCTCCGCCGTTTCCAGCAGGTCGCGAAAGCACCACTTGTCGATCGCAACGTCGGCAAGCTGCGGGTCGCGGGTGGTTGAGAGAATCTCATAACCCTCATGCGCCGCAGCGCCGAGATAGCCCGGCAGTTCGGCAAGCTCCTCCGGCCCCTTCGCGTGCCCCGCGGTGTAGATCTCCTCCACCCGCACACGTCCGAGGTCGGTGAGCATCCCGCCGGGGCTGACGCCCATCGCGTCCGCTTTGAGCATCGCCTTGACGTTGTGGTAGTCATATCGGATCTTGAAGATATCAAGATGTCCCGGGTCGGGAAAGCTCGCGCCGAGATCCTCAAGAGCCTCCGCGCGCACCGCGGTAAGATCCGCGTCGACCGCCTCGGGATGGCGCGGTTCCAGCTCGCCGTAGCCGAAGGATTGCAGGAGCTTGCGTTCCTCTTCGTCCGTCTTGGCGGCAATGAGCTGCTCGAACTGCTCGGCGGTCAAAAGGCCGTTTTCCATCGCCCGCACACGGGCGGAGACCGACAGATAATCAGTATCTTTTATTCTCTTACTCAAAGCGCTTCCTCCTTGCTTTAAGGAAAGCCGCTCATGCGGGAAACAGGATCTTCGCGACCGCGCCCGCCGTCTCTGCCTTCTGCAAACGCACCAGCGTTTCAAACGCACAGTTGACCTCCACGTTCCTGTCGCGCAGGAGGAAGCCGCCGCGGATCGGCGCGCTTTCCCGTGAAAGCACGATGTGCTTGCCAGACGCGGCGTTCGCTTTCTCCACCGCCTTCGCGCCGACGGCGCGGTCAGCCTCGGCAAAGACCGCCTCCTCCGCGCCGGTCGTAGAGGCGCGGGTCAAAAGACCCGCGAGCAGTGATATCTTCTCGTCCTCGGGCAGAGAGCAGAGCTTGTCGAGCGCGAGGGCGTACGCCTCGCCCACCATCTCCTGCTTTGCGGCAAGAATGGTCTTGCGGGCGTCCATCTCCGCGGCGCTCTTGAGGCGCTCCTCGCGCTCCGCGGCGGCCTTCTCGTTCTTCTCCGTCAACGCGCGGGTCTCGGCGTCGATGCGCTCGCGCCAGGAGCTCACAATGCGCTGCGCCTCCGCCTTGCCGGCGTCGAGAATGCCCTGCACCTCGCTTTGCGATTCTGCTTCAATGCGGCTTGTGATCCGTTCGAGTCCGTTCATGTCAGACCCTCCCTTTCTCACATGAACAACAGCATCAGCATCGACGCGAGCAGCGAAAGAATGGCGTAGAACTCAACGATACCGCAGAGGATCAGTCCCTTCGACCAGTCGTCGGGCTTCTTCGCGAGGATGTTGATGGAGCCCGCGGCCACGCGGCCCTGCGCGATAGCGGAAAGCAGTCCGCCGAGCGCCATAGGCAGGCACGCGGCAAGGTACTTCATGCCATCCGCCGCCGTCGCGGGCGCCACGCCGCCAAGGATGCCGATGCGCGTCAGGCACACGAAGAACACGACCAAACCGTACAGGCCCTGCGTACCGGGGAGCAGCTGCAAGACCATGACCTTACCGGACTTGCTCGGATCTTGGCACAAAAGACCCGTGCCGGCTTCACCCGCGATGCCCGTGCCCTTTGCCGAGCCGACGCAGGAGAGGCCCACCGCAAGGCCAGCGCCGATGAGCGCGAGCGCCATACCGCCGATTTGTTCAAAGAATCCCATGATTGTTTCCTCCCAACAATGATTTTAGTTTTTAACGATGTCAACGTACTTTGTTTGGATGCCGAGGGGTTTGAACGGCTTGCCGCCGTCCTCGTAGAAGCGGTTGAAAAATTCCAGGCACTGCAATCGCATGTCATGCACGTAGCAGCCGAGCAGATTGAGCGCGAAGTTGAGCGCGTTGCCAAGCATCGAGATGATAAAAAAGCCCACCACGTTGCCCGTAAGCGCGCCGATGGTGTTAAACACCTGCGCGATGACCGCTCCGGCGAGCATCAGCGCCATGAGTCGCGAGTACGACAATATGTCGCTGAAGTAGCCCGTAATGTTGCTGTAGAGCGAACCGAAAATGCCCATGAGTTTTCCGACGACGCCCTTCTTGCCGTAGCCCTGCGTCAGCACGAGCAGCACGAGGATGGCGATGACAAACGCCTTGTTCCCCGTCAGATACGCCGCCGCGCCGAGCGCAAAGACGAGATACCACGCGACCTCGTTGCACAGCGCGTCCATGACCTCGCCGCGCCGCACCTTCATACTCACGCTCACGCCCATACCGAAGAAGATATGGATGACGCCCAGCACCAGCGAACCGACCAGCGCAGTCACCGCGTCGTCGAGCGGATTAAAGAGTCTCGGCAGGTCAAAGGTGCTCGCGGGATCGATCAGCCGCAGCAGCTGCGGAATGAAGTCCCCGAAGAAGCCGCCCGTCAGCGCGCCCATGATAAACGTGCTCACGCCGCAGTAGCCCATCAGCGGCATCATATTGCGCATCGTCGGGCCGTTCGGCCGCGATTTTTTGATGACGACGAGGGAGATGAGGATCATAACGAGCCCATAGCCCATGTCCGCCATCATAATGCCGTAAAACAGGATAAAGAAAATCGACATCAGCGGGTTCGGGTCGACGCCCTTGTACGACGGCAGCGAATACATGTCCGTCACCATATTAAGCGGACGCGTGAACCAATTGTTTCGGAGCGCCACCGGCACGTTTGGGATATCCTCCTCCGTCGGGTCCTCCGCCTCCCATGCGCAACCGCGCTCGTCGAGCAGCTTCCCGACCTCGTCCATCCGCTCCTCGCTCACCCAGCCCTCGAAGAAAACGATCGTTCCGTCGGTGAGGAGCGATTCGACGTTTTCCTCGCGCAGCGCCTCGGTTTCAAGCCGGTCGGCGTAGAGCCGGAGCTTGTCGCGCGAGCTTTCGCAGCGCGCGAGCGTATTGACGGCGTCCTCCTGCTGGATGCGGTTGCGCTCGATCAGGTCGTCCTGGTGGGCGATATTCTCCTGCGCCGTGCCCTTGGGTACGGAAAACGCCGTCACGCTGAAGCCATGCGCGCGCAGAAGCTCCTGCACGGTCTCCTCCTCCGAGCGCAGGCACAGTAAGTACATGTACCTCTGCTGTTTGTCCGCGCTGATCTCATAGAGCTCCGCGGCGGCGCCCGCCGCGTCCAGCTCCGCGCGGACCGTGTCTAAGTCAACGCCCGCGGGGCAAACCTCCAACCGTCCGACGGTGTGCGTCGTCCCGTGATACTCCAGCGGCACGTCCAAGGTCTCCCACGGCTCCAGGCTCGCGCGCAGCGCACGCATCCGGTTCTGATCCGACTGGAGCTGCGTGAGGAATTTGAACGTGTCGTTGATCTCGCGGCTCGCCGCGCCAGCCTGCTTGGCGGCGTCGTCGTCCAAAAACGCCTCCTCCGTCACGCTGGGGCGCAGATGGAGCGCCTTCTCCCTCGTGTTGCCGTAACGCCCGATAGCGTCGAGCGCGCCCTGCACCTCCGCAAGCTCCAGCCTCCGCCGCGTCAGCGATGAGCCCTGTCGCCGCAGCAGCGCACGCCATTCGGGATCCGCCAGCTTCTCCGCCGGCTCGCTGATCTCCATGCAGCCGAGGTGCAGCAGCCCGTCCATCAGCTTCTTGCGCTCGTCGGCCATGGCAATGACACGGAGCTTTTTCATTTTTACGATCATTTCAGCTCTTCACGACCCTTCCGACGATCATTTCAGCCGCCTCTTCCATGCGGCCCTTTGCCTCGGCGCGCAGCGCGTCGCTCTCGCTTTGCGCGCGCGACGCGATCTCCTCTGCCGTCTTCGCGGCGCGCTCCTCCGCGCGCTTGAGCAGCTCGCGCCCATGCTCGGCCGCATCGTGGCGGGCCTTTTGCAGTTGGGACTGCCCCTCGTGCTCCGCTTCCGCGAGCGCCCGCTTGACGCGCGCCTCCGCCTCCGCCTTGTCCGCGCGGCTTTTCTCCTCGACCGCCGCGACCTGTTGGATGGCTTCCATTGTCATGCTATCACCACACTTTCCTCGGGTTCGTAGAGGCTATAATCTTTATTTATTATAGTTCAGAACGTATGATATTTCAACTGATTTTTTCGTCTTTATGCACAAGCGCCGCCAGCATCCAAACGTAGGGCGCCGTAATACAGGTCGAAACGGAGAACAGCGCCATCGCGGCGTAGCACAAAAGCCCCGCGCCGCACAGCGCGCATTGCGCATCGCGGGCATGCCGGAAGCAATACGCCAGCGCGCCGAAAAACAGCGCAAGATATGCCGCGAGCGCAAGCGCTCCCTCATTGACGAGCACGCCGAGGTACTCGTTGTGCGCGGCGGTGATATCCGCCGGCTGAGCGGCGCCATTCCGAAACCACGTCAGCGGCTCGACGCCGCGCAGCCACATCGTATCCGGCCCGCCGCCAAGCAGCGGGCGTGAGCGCGCGAGCGTAAGGCACTCGCGCCAAATCGCGACGCGCCCCGAGCCGAAGCCGCCGTCCCACTCGCCGCGCAGCATACGCGACGCCTCGGCAAGCGTCGTATTGCCTCCGTCATAGCGCCACAGCAGCGCCAGCGCCGCCGCGCTGAGCAGGAGCGAAACGGCGAGCATCGCGCCGCGCCGCCGTGGAAACAGCAGGGCGAGCCCCCATGCCGCCGCAAACGCGATCCCGACCCACGCCGCCGCGACGTCGAGCCGGACGAGCGCCCACACCGTCAGCGCCGCGCAAGGCAGCAGCGCCCGCATCCGCAGCCGCACAAGCGCCGCGGCGAATACGCACAAGGCAAGCGCGAGCAGGAACGCCGTAAAGTCGATGTTGCCGGACGTTCCGGCGAAGTAACCCGCATAGGCGTCGTCGCCGTCCCAGTAGCTCAGGCCCGCCGGATAGAGCCGCAGCGGGTTTAAACCCGCCGTCTGCGCAAGCACCAGCAGGTCGCACAGGCATACGGCGGCGGCGGAAAGATAAACGAGCCGACGGTCGGCACGAAGATACCGCCGCAGGCAGAAGAACGCCGCGACGTAGAGTGTCAGCGTGACAAGCCCCTCGCGGCGCGTGCCGCCGAGCAGCGTCTGCGCGCCGTAGGGGGAAAGGAGCGCCGAGACCGCGGAGCAGGCAAGAAACGCTCCGGCGGCAATGCCCGTGACGCGCGGCGCACGCATCCGCGCCTGTTCAAAAGGCACAACCGCCGCCATCGCCGCGAGATAACCCAGCGTCAGTGCGAAAAAGCAGCGGTATTTGCCCTCCATCATGCGCTCGTAGCCGCCGAAGGGCAAAAAAAGGTAGAGGACGGTCACGAGCGCGCAGGCGTAAAGATACGACGCGCGCTCCGCCGTCGCGTACGAGCGGATCTTACGCGGCATTGCGGACACCCCCTTTCAAATTCTGTTTTTTTATTATAGGTTATCAGTGAACTTTTTGCAAATTTTGTCGTCTAACCAAGCATCCGTACTTGACACAGCGCCACTATATCTTGTAGAATGTACAAAGATAACACCGCAAGGAGGACAATATTATGGAAGGGCGTCGCGTGACCCGCAAAAACCAGAAATACAATCCGCTCTTTATTCTTTTTCTGTGTCTGATCGCCGCCGTCATCATTCTTTTGATCGTGTCGGTCGTATTCGGCATCCGTTTGGGCAAGGCGAACAAGCAGCTCAAGGCCGCCGACGCTGAAATCAGCGAACTCAAGCAGACCGTCAGCCAGTTGGAAGACGACCTCGCCGCGGCAAAACGCGCCCCCTCCGCCACGCCCACCGACAGCGGAAACGCCAACGCACCCGCTATTCCCGATGCGAACCAGCCGGCGGCAGGCGGCAGCTCGTGGCTTGACCTCACGGGGCACAATGAGGTCAAGGTCAAACCGGCGAACCTGCTCAGCGCCTATGAGACCTATTACACCACCGCGGGCGTGAATCTGCGCAGCGGCCCCGCCACGAGCTACGACCGCATTACCACCGTCGATCTCGGCGAAAAGGTGCAGATCGCCGCGCGCGAGGGCGGCTGGTCGTTTGCCAAGGTCGGCAGCAAATTCGGCTGGATCAGTTCGGACTACCTCTCCACCTCCCAGCCCTCGCCGCAGCCGGCAAGGCCCCGCGCAGAAGCGACCTCCGGTACGCTCACGCGTAACTGACTCCAAGCTTATAAACGCAAAAAATAAGACGGCTCACGCCGCCTTATTTTTTATGCCCCAAATTGCATTCGCTCTTGTGTCCGCAGTAGTTGCAGTCGTTGTCCGGATCGCAGGCGATCGCACGGTCAAGATACGCGCGCGCCGCGTCGTCCGCGCCGCCGGAAAAGCCCTGCGCGAGCAGCAGTCCTGCTTGAGCCAGCGCGCGCTTCTCCTCCGCGCTGAGCGCGCCGCAAACCACCACATCCGCGCCGCAGCGCTCCAGCGAGGCAAACGCCGCGTCGAAACCGTCGCCCTCCACCGGAGCTTCCGTCCGGCGCAGTATCTTCCCGTGGTCGTCCTCATACAGAAAAAACGCTCCGCACGCGCCAAAACGCGCGCTGACCTTCTCCCCCGTGACTGGGATCGCAATACGCATCGCGCCGCCTCCTCTCGTTTGCTGTTCACAGCATACCACGCCCGCCATCTGTTTGCAACGCCCAAGGACACGCTTTCCCGCTGGGTTTTCTTATGGATTTTAGCCATTGCTTTTTTGTTCCAAAACGGCTAAAATGTCGATTTTGGAGTGAGCGCTCCGTTATAACAGCCAAAAAAGGAAGTCTTGTTCATGTACGCATTGCTCAATGTCGCGTTTGCCCTGCTCGCAGGCTTGATGATGACGCGGCTTTTCAACAAGGGGCATCTGCCCGATGTGACGGCGTTTTTGGTCGCCGGCGTGCTCATCGGGCCGTTTTGTCTTGGGCGGCTCGGCATTCCCGGGCTTGGCTTTCCGACGTACGAGGACGTTGCGGCGCTTGAGGTCATCTCAAATGTGGCGATGGGCTTTATCGCGTTTTCCATCGGCAACGAGTTCCGTCTGGAGCAGCTGCGCCGGACGGGGCGTCAGGCGCTGATCATCGGCGTGGTGCAGGCGCTCGCCGCCACGATGCTCGTCGACTGCTGCCTGCTCGCGTTCCACACCTTCCGCCCCGACCTGCTCTCCGCGCCCGCCGCGATCACACTCGGCGCCATCGCGGCGGCGACCGCCCCCGCGGCGACGCTTATGGTCGTGCGC
>JAWRIJ010000030.1:0-4470 GCA_040307975.1 Oscillospiraceae bacterium
GGGGGCCTTTTCGGTAAACAGGAAAGGGGATCCGCTCACTTCTTGGCGGCTTCGTCGACCTTGTGCATATGCTCGGCGAGGCAAAGCATCTTGTCGCTGTAACCGTACTCGTTGTCGTACCAGGAAACGACCTTGACGAAATTCTTGTCCAGCGCGATACCGGCCTTCTCGTCGAAGACGGAGGTGCAGGTCTCGCCCAGGAAGTCGGAGGAGACGACGTCCTCGTTGGTGTAACCCAGAACGCCCTTGAGCTCGCCCTCGGACCACTTCTTCATCGCCTTGCAGATGTCCTCATAGGAGGCGTCCTTCTCAAGAACGACGGTCAGGTCGACCACGGAGACGTCGCAGGTGGGAACGCGCATGGACATGCCGGTCAGCTTGCCGTTGAGCTCGGGCAGGACCTTGCCGACCGCCTTCGCCGCGCCGGTGGAGGAGGGGATGATGTTCTGCGCCGCGGTACGGCCGCCGCGCCAATCCTTCAGGGATACGCCGTCGAGGATCTTCTGCGTCGGGGTGACGGAGTGAACGGTGGTCATAAGACCCTTAACGATGCCGAACTCGTTCTGCAGAACCTTCGCGATAGGCGCGAGGCAGTTGGTGGTGCAGGATGCGTTGGAAACGAACGTCATGTCGGGAGTGTACTTGTCAAGGTTGACGCCGCAGACGAACATCGGGGTGTCGTCCTTCGCGGGCGCGCCCATGATGACGTGCTTCGCGCCGGCGTTGATGTGGGGCTGCGCAAGCTCGCGGGTGAGATTGAGACCGGTGGACTCGGTGACGATCTCAGCGCCGATGTCGCCCCAGTGGAGGTTGTTCGCGTCCTTCTCGCAGAAGACGGGAATCTTTCTGCCGTTGACGATCAGATTGCTGCCGGAAACCTCGACCTTGCCGTCGAAGCGGCCGTGCATGGAGTCATAGCGCAGCAGATAGCTGAGGTACTCCGCGTCGCACAGGTCGTTGATGCCGACGACGTCCACGTCGGGATGGTTGAGGCTGTTGCGGAAAATCATGCGGCCGATGCGGCCGAAACCGTTGATGCCAACTCTCGTAGTGCTCATAATTATCGTTCCTTTCTAATCAATTGGAATATATCAAACATATGGTACATGCTCATATTATATTCACTTTTTCTTAGAAAGCAAGCATTTTTTCAAAAAACGGCGGATTCGACAAATTTCTTGTATTTTTGGCGCGCTTCTGATATCCTTATGGCGAAAGCGGGCGATCGGCAAATGTTTCCAGAGCGAAATCGCCCGCGTGGACGAACAATAAGACCGTAACATGCGATCAAGCGGACGGAGCATACGGAATGAGAGAGTATACGGAAGAAGAGCTGCGCCTTTTAACCGAAATATTGCCAAATGTCGGGACCGAGCTGCGCGACGCGGTCTCGGGGCTTTACGGAGCGGTGATGCGTCTCGCGCCCGAGGCGATGCAGGAGACGGATCCGAAGGTAAAGAAAAACGCCGCCATTTTTATGCACGGATACTGCCGAATGCTGCGCGTGATCGGAAACCTGACCAACGCGGAGCTGCTGACGCGCGACGTTGTGCCGGAGGCGCGCAACATCGACCTTGTCGGGCTTTGCCGCGACGTGTGCCGGGAGGCGGAGGCTCTTTTTGAGCTGGACGGCGTGACGCTGACGTTTGAAAGCGACCGCGAAAGCGGCGTGCTTGTCGCGGACGAAGCGCTTTTGAAGCGGCTTCTTTTGAACCTGCTCTCCAACGCCCTGCGCCACACGCCGGAGGGTGGGACGGTGATGGTGCGCGTCCGCTGGGGCGAACGCGCCGCGACGATCGCGGTGTCGGATACCGGCTGCGGCATTCCGCCGGAGAAGCTGGAGAGCGTGTTCGAGCGCTTTTTAAACGCCGAGCCGCTCGATACTTCGCCGCACGGCGTAGGGCTGGGCCTTGCGCTGTGCCGCCGTATCGCGGAAGCGCACGGCGGGCGTATCGTTGCGGAATCGACGGCTGGCGAGGGTTCGACCTTTACGGTCTCGCTGCCGAAAACGGTGGCGCAGAACGTCATCCTGCGCGCGCCAAAAGTCCCCTACGCGGGCGGATTGAACGAAACGCTCGTGGAGCTGTCCGACGCGCTGCCGACGGAGGCGTTCACCTATCTGCACCTGCACTGATGGAGAAGACGATGGCAAGAAAGGCCCTTATTGCGATGAGCGGCGGCGTGGATTCGAGCGTCGCCGCGCTTTTGCTGCGCCGCGCGGGATATGAGTGCGCGGGCGCGATGCTTAAGCTCTATGACGGCGAGACGGCGGAGGGGGGCTGCTGCTCCGCGTCCGACGCCGAGGACGCGCGCGGCGTCGCGGTTCGGCTCGGCATGGACTTTTACGTGTTCAACGAGACCGAGCGATTTCGCCGCGATGTGATGGACGTGTTTGTGGACGCCTATCGCTGCGGCCGCACACCCAATCCCTGCATCGACTGCAACCGCTGCCTCAAGTTCGGCGCGCTTTTGGACCGCGCGCTGACGCTCGGCTATGACTGCGTTGCCACGGGGCACTATGCCCGCGTGTCGCACGAAGGCGGGCGATACCATCTGCTGCGCGGGAAGGATCCGCGTAAGGATCAGAGCTATGTGCTCTACCAGCTCACGCAGGAGCAGCTTTCGCATCTGCTGCTGCCCGTGGGCGAGTACGACAAGAGCGCCATCCGCGCGATCGCGGCGGAGGCAGGGCTTTTGACGGCGGAGAAGCCGGACTCTCAGGACATCTGCTTTGTGCCGGATGGAAATTATGTAAACTTCCTGCAAGCCTATGGGCATGTGTCGATGGAGGCGGGCGACTTTATTGACAAGAGCGGGAAGACGCTCGGGCGGCATCGGGGGCTTCCCGCCTACACGACGGGACAGCGCAAGGGGCTCGGCGTGAGTGCGGCGGGGCGGCTGTACGTTATCTCAAAGGACGCGAAGACGAATACTGTGCTGCTCGGCGACGACGCCGACCTTTACGCCTCCGCGCTGCTCGCCTCGCATCTCAACTGGATCGAGCCGGAGCCGTCCGCGTCGCTGCGCGTCACTGCAAAGACGCGCTACAGCCAAACCGAGGCAACGGCGACGGTAGCGCCGCTTGCGGACGGCACGGCGCGCGTGGAGTTCGACGCGCCGCAGCGCGCGATCACGGCGGGGCAGGCGGTCGTTTTCTACGACGGGGAACGCGTCGTTGGCGGCGGAACGATTGAAAGAGCGCTGTAAAGCAGGCGGAGAATGGCGAAAAGCGCGGCGTTCGCCGCGCTTTTCGCATGGGATGAGACTTATTCGTAGATCGGGAACTTTTCCGTCAGCGCGACGACCGCGTTTGCGACGTTGCTGCGGCTGCCCTCGAAATCGCGGGCGACCGCGCCCATCAGACGGCCGATCTCGACCATCTCCGGCTCTTTGAGGCCGCGGGTGGTCGCGGCGGGCGTGCCGACGCGGATGCCGGAAGCGACGGAGGGCTTCTCCGGATCGTTGGGAATGGCATTTTTGTTGACGGTGATGAAGCACTCGTCGAGGCGACGCTCCATCTCCTTTCCCGTGATGCCGAACGAGCGCACGTCGACCAGCATGAGGTGGTTGTCCGTCCCGCCGGAGACAAGGCGGAAGCCCTGTGCGATAAGCTCCTGCGCGAGAGCGGCGGCGTTTTTGACGACCTGCTCGCCATAGGCTTTGAATTCGGGTCTCAGCGCCTCGCCGAAGCAGACCGCCTTCGCCGCGATCATGTGCATGAGCGGGCCGCCCTGCGTGCCGGGGAACACGGCGGAATCGATTTTCTTTGCCATTTCCTCCGTACAAAGGATAAGGCCGCCGCGCGGGCCGCGCAGCGTCTTGTGCGTCGTGCTGGTCACCACGTCGGCGTAGGGGACGGGGCTTTCGTGTACGCCCGCGGCGACGAGACCCGCGATGTGCGCCATGTCCACCATGAGATACGCGCCCACGCTGTCCGCGATCTCGCGGAATTTTTTAAAGTTGAGCGCGCGCGGGTATGCCGAACCGCCCGCGAGGATCATCTTTGGCTTTTCCCGCTGCGCGAGGTCATAGAGCGCGTCGTAGTCGATGCGCTCGGTCACGGGATCGAGCTCGTAGGCGACGGGATGGAAGTACTGGCCCGAGATGTTGACGGGGCTGCCGTGGGAGAGGTGCCCGCCGTGGGCGAGGCTCATACCGAGGTAGGTGTCGCCGGGCTGGAGCATTGCCTTGAACGCGGCGAGATTGGCGCTCGCACCGGAGTGCGGCTGCACGTTGGCGTGCGCCGCGCCGAAGAGCTTGCAGGCGCGCGTGCGCGCCAGCTCCTCCGTTTCGTCAACGCAGGCGCAGCCGCCGTAGTAGCGCTTGCCGGGGTAACCCTCGGCATACTTGTTGGTCAGGCACGAGCCCATGGCGAGCATCACGGCGGGGGAGACGATGTTCTCGGAGGCGATCAGCTCGATGTTGCGCTTCTCGCGCGCGTATTCGCCGCGAATGGTTGCGCCCACCGCG
>JAWRIJ010000031.1:0-7188 GCA_040307975.1 Oscillospiraceae bacterium
CCGCGCCGGTCGTCGCGAACCAGTCGGCCGCGGCGCAGGCAGAGTCGGCGGAGCCGGCCGCCGATGGAAACGTTCCCGTTTAAACCTGTTTTATTGAATGAAAAATACCCTGCGTGGTGCGTGATAGCGTTTTCTATAACCCACATTTCGTTATAAGGGATGCCGGATCGGATGGCGGTTTGCAGGCCTCCCGGCTGCATTCGCGGCTGGAAGTTGGAAGCAGTAATGCCGGACGGAGGCGACCCACCTGTCCTTTGGGTGCAGGTTATAACGTGCGCTACACGGCCATCGCGGGGTATTTCCATGTGATTTGCCTCCTGCACGCGGCAAATCATACGTTATGTCAATATTTCCAGTTTTTCTTCTTTTTCCTCTTGCGTTTTCGTTCATCTTGTATTAAAATGGCATACATAGCTGTAACGAAGTGCTTCGCGCACGGGCTGGAACTCCGGCCCCGCCGGAGCACCTTTTATTTTGCAAGGAGGAGTGCAACCATGACACTAGTCATCAACGGAAGGCTCATTACCCGCGACGAAGCCGCCAAAGGCTACTATGAGCACGGCGCGGTCGCCTACGAGGGCACGAAAATCGTCGCCGTCGGCGAGGAAAGCGACCTGAAGGCAAAGTATCCCGGCGCCGAGCTCATCGACGCGAAGGGCGGCGTCATCATGCCCGCGTTCATCAACGCGCACACGCACATCTATTCCGCGCTCGCCCGCGGCCTCTCCATCAAGGGCAACAATCCCACGAACTTCTACGAGGTGCTGGACGGGACGTGGTGGGCGATCGACCGTCACCTCTATATGGACGGTACGAAAGCGAGCGCCGACGCGCTGTACTTAGACTGCATCAAGCAGGGTGTGACGACCATTTTCGACCATCATGCCTCCTACGGCGAGATCCCCGGGACGCTGCACACCATCGCCGAAAGCGCCAAGGAGTTCGGTATCCGTTCCTGCCTCTGCTACGAGGTCAGCGACCGCGACGGCGAAGAGAAGTGCCTGCAGGCCATCAAAGAGAACGCCGACTGGATCACCGAGTGCGAGCAGCGCAAAGACCCGATGCTGGCGGCGATGTTCGGCGGGCACGCGCTCTTTACCATCTCCGACAAGACCTTTGACCGCATGGTGGAGGCGAACAACGGTCGCACCGGCTATCACATCCATGTGTCCGAGGGTATGAACGACGTGTACGACAGCCTGCAGAACTATGGCCGCCGTCCCGTCCAGCGCCTGCAGGATCACGGCATCCTCGGCGAAAAGACCATCCTCGGCCACTGCATCCACGTCAACTCCGCCGAGATCGAGCTCATCAAAAACACCAACACGATGGTCGTCAACAACCCCGAGAGCAACATGGGCAACGCCGTCGGCATCTGCCCCGTGCTCCCGCTCTATAAGGCAGGCATCCTGCTCGGCATGGGCACCGACGCGTATACGAACGACATGCTCGAGTCCCTCAAGGTCGCTCTCTGCTCCCAGCGCTCAAACGCGTGCCTGCCGAACGTCGCGTGGTGCGAGGTCACGGATATGCTCTTTAAGAACAACGCCAAGATCGGCGCGAAATACTTCCCCGACCCCCTCGGCGTGTTGAAGCCCGGCGCGGCGGCGGACATCATCGTGATGGACTACAAGCCCTTCACCCCGTTCTCCGACGCGAACATCGACGGCCACATGATCTTCGGCATGACGGGCCGCCAGTGCCAGACGACCATCGCCAACGGCAAGGTGCTGATGCGTGATCGCGAGCTGGTCGGTGTCGACGAGGAGGCGGTCAACGCCCGCATTTTGGAGGCGAGCAAGAAGCTCTGGGGTGAGCTGAACCACTGTAAGTATTGATTTCAGAGGGGAAATGACCATGTACGAATATAAAAGCGAAATCCTTTGGGTCGGCTCGAAGCTTTGGTCCGACAAGGCAAGCGAGCAGGACGCGCAGGAACTGGACGAGCTTCTCAACCGGCGCTCCGCCGAGGGTTGGGAGCTGGTCACCTATGACTATATGGCGACATCCGTTCAGATCAAGGGTGCGTTTATCGTCACCTTCAAAAGAGAAAAGCAGTGAGGAGGTAACATCCGATGTCCGAAAAAATGTATCCCATCCCCTTTGACTCCCTGATGAACTGGGTCACGACCGAATACGCCGCGAGCGGCGATATCTTCGGCGTGCATAAGGCGTATCACGCCTCCGGCAAGACGCTGCCGATCTTCGGCGAGAGCATCGAAACGCCCTTTGGCCCCGCCGCAGGCCCCAACAGCCAGCTCGCGCAGAACATCATCGCCGCCTACTTCGCGGGCGCGCGGTTCTTCGAGGTCAAGACCGTGCAGAAGATGGACGGCGCCGAGCTCGCCGCCTGCGTGCCGCGCCCGTGCATCCTCGCCATGGACGAAGGCTACAATCAGGAGTGGTCGACCGAGCTGACCGTGCCGCAGGCACAGGACGAGTACATCAAGGCTTGGTGCGCGCTCAAGGTTATTTCCAAGGTCTACGGACTCGGCGACCCGAACGGATTCGTGTTCAACATGTCCGTCGGCTATGATCTTGACGGCATCAAGGGCGAGAAGGTCAACACCTATATCGACAACATGATGGACGCGTCCAACACGCCGCAGTTCAATGAGTGCAAGAGGGTGCTCAAGGAGCTCTTCCCCGCGGAGGCGGATTATATCGATGCTATTTCCCCTCACGTTTCCCGCTCCGTCACCGTCTCGACGCTGCACGGATGTCCCCCGCAGGAGATCGAGCGCATCGCCTCGTACCTCCTCACGGAAAAGCATCTGCACACCTTTGTTAAGTGCAATCCCACCATCCTCGGCTACAAGACCGCGCGCAGCATCCTCGACGGCATGGGCTACGACTACATCGTCTTCGACGAGCACCACTTTAATGAAGACCTCCAGTGGGAGGACGCCGTGCCGATGTTCGAGCGTCTGCAAAAGCTCGCGGATGAAAAGGGGCTTGAATTCGGCCTCAAGCTCTCCAACACTTTCCCTGTCGACACCACGAGAAACGAGCTGCCGGGGAACGAAATGTATATGTCCGGCCGCAGCCTCTTCCCGCTGACCATCGAAATGTGCAATCGCATCTCCCGCGCGTTCGGCGGCAAAATGCGCATCTCGTTCGCGGGCGGCGCGGAGTACTTCAACTGCGACAAGCTGTTCTCCGCGGGCATTTGGCCCATTACCGTCGCCACGACGATTTTAAAGCCCGGCGGTTACAACAGATTGCGCCAGATGGTCGAAAAGGTCGAGCCGCTTCCCTATCGCGCGTTTGCGGGCACGGACAGCGCCGCCATCGCGGAGCTTGCCGCCGCCGCGCAGCACGACTTCCATCATTTGAAGCCCATCAAGCCCCTTCCCACGCGCAAGAATAACGAGCAGGTGCCGTGGCTCGACTGCTTCCTTGCGCCCTGTAAGGGCGGCTGCCCCATCGAACAGGACATCCCCGAATATTTGGAGCTTTGCCGCAAGGGCCTCTACGGCCCCGCGCTCAAGCTCATCACCGAGAAAAACGCCCTGCCGTTCATCACGGGCACCATCTGCGCGCATCGCTGCCAGAGCAAGTGCTCGCGCAACTTCTATGACGAGAGCATCCACATCCGCGACACCAAGCTCGTCGCCGCGAAGAACGGATACGAGGCGCTGATGGCATCCGTCAAGATCCCCGAAAAGGTCGCGGGCAAGAAGGCTGCGATCATCGGCGGCGGCCCCACCGGTATCGCCGCAGCGTACTTCCTCGGACGCGCAGGCATTGAAACGACCATTTTCGAACGTGAAGAGAAACTCGGCGGCGTGCCGCGCTACGTCATTCCCGCGTTCCGCATTTCCGACGAAGCCATCGACAAGGATGTTGCCCTGATGCAGAAGTACGGCGTCGAAGTGAAGTGCGGCGCCCCCGCTCCGTCCGTGGATGAACTGAAAAAGCAGGGCTACACGCACATCCTGTTCGCCACCGGCGCGTGGAAGGCTGGCAAGCTCGACATTGAGGGCCACGTCGCGGGCGTCATCCAGTGGATGAAGGAAATGAAAACCAAGGTCAAGCCTTCTCTCTCCGGCAGCGTGGTCGTCGTCGGCGCGGGCAACACCGCGATGGACGCGGCGCGCGTCGCCAAGCGCGCGGGCGCGCATGCCGCCATCCTCTATCGTCGCACGAAGAAAGAGATGCCGGCCGATGAGCACGAGCTCCAGCTCGCCATCGACGAGGGCGTGGAGTTCATCGAGCTCGCCGCGCCGATCAAACAGGCGGACGGCAAGCTCACATGCGAAAAGATGAAGCTCGGCGCGCCCGACGCGTCCGGCAGGCGCTCCCCGGAGCCCACCGGCGAGACGTTCGAGATCCCCTGCGATCTCGTCATCTCCGCCGTCGGCGAAAAGGTCGACGATGCGCTTATGGCGGCGAATGGCATACAGATGGAGCGCAAGGGACCCGCGTTCCAAACCAACGTTCCCGGCGTTTGGTGCGCCGGCGACGCGCATCGAGGCCCCGCCACCATCGTCGAGGGCATTGCGGACGCTGCGGCGTTCTGCGAGGCGGTCACAGGCAAGAAGCACACCTACAGCATTCCCGAGGAGGCATATTCCTGCCGCGCGGGCGCAACCGCCAAAAAGGGCGTGCTCGCCATGGCGGACGACGTCTGCTGCGAGGGCGAGCGCTGCCTCCAGTGCAAGGTCGTGTGCGAGAACTGCGTCGATTCCTGTCCCAACCGCGCGAATGTCGTTATCAAGCTCGCCGACCACTCGCATCAAATCCTGCACGTCGACAAGATGTGCAACGAGTGCGGCAACTGCACGCAGTTCTGCCCCTACGCCTCCGAACCCTGCCACGACAAGTTCACCCTTTTCCAGACGGCGGAGGACATGGACGAGAGCAAAAACGCCGGTGTGCTGTTCCTAGGCGACGGCAAGGCGCGCATCCGTATGTTCGACGGCGTGAAGGAATACGACCTCGACGCGGCGGAAAGCATGCTTCCCCCGATGCTGGAGCAGTTCATCCGTACCATCCGCGATAAGTACTCGTATCTGTATCAGTAACCAATATTGTAAAGGAGGGATACCTTACGGCATCCCTCCTTTTCTTTTCTGCAATTCCCTATGGAAATCACGCGAAAAGTGTGATATGCTGTTTATTGGATGTAATCAATCAACTGCAAAGGAGCGGATGCGATGAAAACCATTCTGCGAGGCGGCTTTGTCGTCAGCGGGCGCTCGTGTCGGCGCGCGGATGTGCTTATTGCCGAAGGCAAGGTCGAAAAGGTCGGACATGTGCTCTCGGGTGCGCCGTGGGACACGGAGGTGGTCGACGTCTCGGACTGCTACCTCTTCCCCGGCTTCATCGACGCGCACACGCACTTCGATCTCGACGTTGCGGGCACCACCACCGCCGACGACTTTGAAAGCGGTACGCGCGCAGCGATCCGCGGCGGCACAACGACGATCATTGACTTTGCCTGTCCCAACAAGGGCGAAACGCTCGCGCACGGGCTCAAGCTGTGGCATGAGAAGTCGGATGGCAAATGCTGGTGCGACTATAGCTATCACATGACCATCGACGACTGGAACGAGGGCATCGAGCGCGAGCTGGACGATATGTTCGCCGCGGGCATCACATCGTTCAAGATGTACCTCACCTACCCGGCGATGATGTTGCCGGACGAGCAGATCTATCAGGCGCTCAAGGCGCTCAAGGCACGCGGCGGCATCTGTGGCTTCCACTGTGAGAACGCGGGCGTGATCGACGCGAAGATCGCTGAGCTGAAGGCGGCAGGACATGGCGCGGAGGTCTCCTCCCATCCGCTCGCGCGCCCCGATTATTTGGAGGCGGAGGCGGTCAGCCGCGTGCTGCGCATTGCGCAGGCGGTGGATACGCCGGTCGTCATCGTCCACACCACGAACCGCGAGGCGCTCTGTGAGATTGCGGCGGCACGGCAGCGCGGGCAGACGGTTTACGTCGAGACCTGCCCGCAATATCTGCTGCTCAACGACTCCGTGTATTACGACCCTGACTATTCGCGCGCCGCGCGCTACGTCTGCGCGCCGCCCATCCGCGCGAAGGCGGATGCCGACGCGCTCTGGCGCGGCTTGCGCCGCGGAGACGTGCAGACGATCTCGACCGACCACTGCTCGTTCACGCTCGCGCAAAAAGACATGGGGCGCGGCGACTTCACGAAGATCCCAGGCGGTGTCCCCGGCGTCGAGACGCGCGGTGAGCTGATCTACACCGCAGGCGTCGCACAGAAGAGGCTCGGCCTTGCCGGCATGTGCCGCGCGCTTTCCGAGAATCCCGCGAAGCTCTACGGGCTCTATCCCCGCAAGGGCGTCATTGCCGCGGGCAGCGACGCCGATATCGTGGTCTACGACCCGCATGCCGATCATGTGCTGCACGGCGGCGAGCTTGCCTCCAAGGCGGGCTATACGCCGTTTGAGGGCTTCCAGACCTCCGGCTCTATCCGTTCGGTATATCTGCGCGGAGCGCTCGCCGTCGACCGCGGCGAAGTCTTAGGCGGCAAGAACGGGCAGTATCTCATGCGCGAAAAGTGCATGCTCTGATTGGGAGACGGTTCAGATGACTTGGAAGTACCTTATCTACGCACAGTTCCCCGCATTTTTGCTGCTTGCGGTCTTCTTTCTGATTTGCTATGTCCGTGTGCGGCAGACCTCGGCGGTTAAATCTATTCTCTGGGTGCTGCTCTTTGGCGTCGCGCTTGCGATGTCGGTGCTGTTCGTCTTCCTCGGCGTCCAGCAAAAGTACTGGTCGCTCAAGGCTCTCTTCCCGCTCGGCGCAGCCAGCTGGATCGGCATCGCGCTTGTCGTCGCCGCCGCCATCGTACACATCGTGCATACCATTGAGAAAAAGCATAACCGTAAGGTGATGGAAAAGGAATTGCAAAAGGCGGAGAAAGCAAAAGAGGATGCCGTCGCCCATGTGCGCGAAGAGGCGGCTGAGGCGGCACGTCAGGCGCATGAGGAGGGGCGCCGCGCCGCGCTCAGCGAGGCGGAGGTAAAACGCTTCTCCAGCGCCGCGGAAGCTGCCGGAGCGGAAGCTGCCGCGAGCGAACTCGGCAGCGCCGCTCGTTCGCCCATCGAGTTGACGCTCGGCGAACCGGCGGACATATCCGGCGAGCCGCCTAAATTTGACTCCGCGACAGGCGCGCCGCTCGGCGATGCATCCGAACCGCAGACATGAGATAAGAGG
>JAWRIJ010000032.1:0-4398 GCA_040307975.1 Oscillospiraceae bacterium
CCGTCGAGGCTCAGCACCACATTGTGCATCTCGCGGTTGCAGAAGTCGATCACGTCGTCGTCGATGAGCAGGCCGTTGGTCGTGAGCGTAAAGCGGAAATGCTTGTTGACCTCCCGCTCGCGCGCGCGGGCGTAGCGCACAAGCTCCTTGACGACCTCCCAGTTCATCAGCGGCTCGCCGCCGAAGAAGTCGACCTCGAGGTTGCGGCGCGTGCCGGAATGCTCGATGAGAAAGTCCAGCGCGCGCTTGCCGACGTCAAGCGACATTACCGCGCGTTCGCCGTGATACTTGCCTTGACTCGCGAAGCAGTAGGCGCAGTTTAGGTTGCAGGTGTGCGCGACATGCAGGCACAGCGCCTTGACCACGCCCGCGCTTTTCTCCTTGAGCTTGCCCGCCATGGGGGCAAATGTGTCCGGCGCGAAGAGCCTGCCCGCGTCGCGCAGCGCCGTGAGCTGGTCGTAGATTTCCGAAAGCTCCGCGTCCGGCGCGTCGGAATATTTTGCGCGCATCGCGGCAAGCACGTCGGCGCGCTCGCGACCCTCATAGAGCGCGACCATGTCGTAAGTCATGTCGTCCATGGCGTGGATGGCGCCGGAGCAGACGTCCAGCACGATGTTGCAGCCGTTGAGTTTATATTGATGGATCATAGGTACTCCTTGCATGGAAAAGCGCCGCCTTTTGGCGGCGCTTTTTACTCGATGCTTTTAGCGGTTCTCGTTCTCACACTGCTGGTTGGCAATGCCGCAACTGGTCTTGCAGGCGCTCTGGCAAGAGGTCTGGCACTCGCCGCAGCCGCCGTTGACCGCGCTCGCGCACAGGTCGCGCGTCTCAAGGGTAACGATATGCTTTTCCATGATAGTATCCTCCAAAAGATTATTGGTATCTTTATATCACGGATTCGCGGGCAAGTCAAGGCTTTTGTGCCGGAAGCCGCGGCGAAGGTCTTTTTGACGCGGACGCGCCCGTGCGCATAGGCTGAAAGCGAGGTGTTTCTATGAACGAATCGGTACGCATTTTCCTCGGCGCGAACAGCGGCGAGGGATTTTACTCGCTCTACGGTCAGCTTTTAAACGCGCGCTTCAACGATTTGCTGCTCATCAAGGGCGGACCGGGCTGCGGCAAATCATCCTTTATGCGAACGGTGGCAAAGCGGTTGACAAAAAACGGATATGAAATAATTTATGTAAACTGTTCAGGGGACCCGGATTCGCTTGACGGCGTGTTGTGCCCGCAGCTGCGTGCGGGTCTGGTCGACGCGACCGCGCCGCACGTCCTTGAGCCGACCTACGCCGTTGCGAACGAGCGATACCTTGACCTGACGCGCTTTTACGATGTGGAGGCGGCGAAGGCGGCGCGCGCGGAGATCGCGGCTCACACGAACGCGTACCGCGCGGCGTATGCGGAGGCGTATCACATCCTGCGCGCTGTGGACGCGCTCTCGCTCGAACGGCGCGCTGTCGCATGTGCCGCCACGGATACGCAAAAGCTCACGCGGAGACTCGGAAGCATCGCGCGGCGCGAACTGCGCGGCGGAAACGGCGCGCATGGGCGGAAGGATGAGGCGTTTCTCGGCGGCATGACGCATCAGGGCGAGCTGTGCCGCTTTGAGACGGTGGACGCGCTCGGGGCGCGTGTCTATGAACTCGCGGATAACTGCGCCATCGCCTCGCCGATGCTGGAGACGCTGCGGGACGCTGCGGCAGACGCGGGCTTTGATACGCTCGCCTGCCGGAACCCGGACCGACCGCGCGAGATACAGCATTTACTCATTCCGGAGCGAGGGCTTGCTTTCGTTACATCGACCGCACGGCTGCCTTACCCTGGCAAGCCGTACCGACGTATCCGCGTCGATGCGCTCGCGGAGCTGACCCGCGCGGAAAGGGCGCAGATGCGGCTTTTGGGACGCGTCGAACGCGCGCTGCGCGACGCCGCAGTCGAGGCGCTGGGACGGGCAAAGGCGGAGCATGACGCGCTGGAGGCAGTTTATAATCCTACCGTGGATTTCAATGCCGTTTACGAGCTTGCCGAAGCGGAGGCGGAACGGCTTTTGCATTCCGCGCGGATAGAAGCGTAAAAATTTTCAAATTTTACGTTAACATTTCTTTTTTTCTGCCGATACAATATATGCAATCAAGGACGATTGCCCGACGAGCAGACGGATCAGCGGGGGCTGAAGGCGCTCAGGACACGCCTCCGGCGAAAGCGGATCGGATTAATGCTTCGTGCAGAAAGGAAGGATACGTTCATGGACATCAGCAATGTGAAAGCCGCTCAATCCGGCGCTTACAGCGTGCCAGACACACTCGGCAGGGCCGGAACGGAGACCGCCGCGGCGGAAGCGGCCGCCAAGGAAACGGAAGCGGCGTCGTTTGAAGCGGACGGCGGGCGCACCTACAGCGCATCCGCGATGCGCGCGACCTATGCGCCGGACACCGAGACGATCGAACGCCTCAAGAGCGAGAACGAGCAGCGCATGGCGAACCTTGTCAAGCAGATGCTCGGGCAGCAGATCGACGAGTTCAACATGTGGGAGCGCCTGCGCACCGGCGATTTTACCGCCGATGAAGAGACGATCAAGCAGGCGCAGGCGGACGTTGCGGACGACGGCTACTGGGGCGTCGAGCAGACCAGCGACCGTTTTATCCAGTATGCGACGGCGCTGACCGGCGGCGATCCCGAAAAGCTCGATTCGATGATTGCAGCGTTCGAGAAGGGCTATGCCGAGGCGGAAAAGGCTTGGGGCGGAGAGCTGCCCGAGCTTTCCCAGCGCACCCGCGAGGCAACGCTCAAAAAATTCCAGGCTCTCAAGGACCAGTATGCGAAAAACTCCGGACCTATTGCCGCGGCAGCAGAGGAAGTGGCGGAAGCCAAGGCGAAGGCGTTGGAGAATGAAGCTTAAAGGCGAGCGTTTGCGCAGGGCGCCGCGCGGACGATCCAAATAAAAACGGCGGAGAAGCGATCGCTCTCCGTCGTTTTTTCTGCTGCAAGCAGTCAGTTGAGGAAATCCTTGAGCTTTTTTGAGCGCGAGGGGTGGCGCAGCTTGCGCAGCGCCTTTGCCTCGATCTGGCGGATGCGCTCGCGCGTGACGTTGAACTCCTTGCCGACCTCCTCAAGCGTGCGGGGACGTCCATCCTCGATGCCGAAGCGCAGCTTGAGGACCTTTTCCTCGCGCGGCGTGAGCGTGGAGAGCACGTCCACGAGCTGCTCCTGCAAGAGCGTGAACGACGCGGCCTCGCTCGGCTCGCTCGCGCCCTCGTCGGGGATAAAGTCGCCGAGATGGCTGTCCTCCTCCTCGCCGATCGGCGTTTCCAGCGACACCGGCTCCTGCGCGATCTTCAGGATCTCGCGCACTTTGTCCACGGACATGCCCATCTCCTCGGAGATCTCCTCGGGCGAGGGGTCATGGCCCAACTCCTGCAAGAGTTGGCGGGATACGCGGATGACCTTGTTGATGGTCTCGACCATGTGCACGGGGATGCGGATGGTGCGCGCCTGATCGGCGATGGCGCGGGTGATGGCCTGACGGATCCACCACGTCGCATAGGTCGAGAACTTGTAGCCCTTGGTGTAGTCGAACTTTTCCACCGCCTTGATGAGGCCCAGATTACCCTCCTGGATAAGATCGAGGAAGAGCATGCCGCGCCCGACGTAGCGCTTGGCGATGGAGACGACGAGACGGAGGTTCGCCTCGGCGAGCTTCTGCTTGGAGGCGTCGCCTTTCTCAACGGCCTTTTGCAGCTTGGCGCGCTCGGTTTTGCTGAGCGGCTTGCCGCTTGCCTTTGCCTCGTCGAGCTTTTGCTGCGCTTCCATGCCGGCGGTCATCTCGCTTGCAAGCGCGATCTCCTCGTCGGCGGAGAGCAGGGCGACCTTGCCGATCTCCTTGAGGTACATGCGCACGGGATCGTCGATGGAGAAGCTGTCGACCAGCTCGTTGGGGTCGATCAGCTCTTCCTCCTCGATCTCGGCGATCGCCTCCATCGGCGGCTCGTCGTCCGCGTCGTCGTCGACGCCGAGGTCGGAGCTGGAGACCTCGATGCCGAGCTGGTCGAACGATTCATAGATATGGTCGATCTGATCGGGGGTGAGCGTCAGCTCGTCGAGCTGCTCCAAAAGCTCGGATGCGTCCACCTTGCCGGCGCGCTTTGCCCGCGCGAACAGGTCGCGCAGCTTCTCGTGCTCGCCGAGGACTGCCGCGGCGGGCAGCGAGCCGATGACGGACTCCTCCAGCGGAGGGGCTTTTTTCTCCGATTCCGATTTCTTCTTCGACGGGATCTTTTCGATCGCCACAGGGATCTCCTCGACCTCGCCGAGCTCTGCGAGAATACTGTCGGCCTGCGCCTCCAGATCCCGCGTGTCAAAGTCCTTCTCCATCTCGTTTGCCATGTGGTAGCTCCTCCA
>JAWRIJ010000033.1:0-10387 GCA_040307975.1 Oscillospiraceae bacterium
CGTAAGACACGACGGGTCTTTCCGGCGACAGCCCAAACTCCCGCAGCACCCTCTCTCCCGAGACGGCGGGAGAAAACTTCTCCGTATCGATGCCGTTGATGGTCACGGAGATATGCTCCGCGCTCACGCCGTAGTTCTCGATCAGGTACGCCTTGATATCGTCGCTCACGGCGATCGTCCGCTCGCCCCAGTTGGCGATACGCTTGAGGAGCCCATTTACATAAAACACCCAGTGCGCCGAGGTCACGAACGGAAAGCCCATCTGCGCCTGCAAGATGCCACACAAAAACGCGGGGATGCGCGCGTGCGCATGAACGACGTCTGGCTTCTCCTCACGGATGACGCGGCGCAGAATGTGCAACGAGCGCAGCATTAACAGGACATTGCGCTTGTGCAGCGGGGCGCGGTGGCAGCGGATGCCCGCGTCCGTCAGCTCGCGTTCGTAGACGCCGCCGTTCGACACGACCGCTACCTCCCAGCCCTCGCGTTTCAATTCCTTGGAAAGCTCGACGACGTGCGTTTCCGCGCCGCCGATCTCAAGCCCCATGAGCACCATCAAAACCTTTTTGCCCATCGTACCGCTCCCCTCGTATTCGGTGAAAAGCAAGCCTCCCGCGGGAGGCTTGCCGTTTTTTTCCTTATCAGGATGCTTTCTCGATCTTCTCGATCGCGTAGAATGTACCGGTGCGGTCGAGATACTGTGAGGTCGTAATGACCGCCGCGCCGACCTTCAGCTCCGTGCCGCCGTCAAGATAGTAGCCGTCGCCCTTCTCCACCGCGCGGCCCCTGACGCGGATGTACTGGTAGTAAACGCCTTCTTTCATAGCGTAAACCCCTTTCCCGTCGGCGCCGAGGCGCGTCTCGCCGTAAGGCTCCGTCCACACATCCTCGACCGTGCCGAGCAGCGCGCCCGTCACCTTCTCATAAAGCTGATCGCCCTTATGAACGCCGTCGAGCAGCATCTCGCGCATATCCTCCAGCCGGATCACATAAGTCGCCTCCAGTTCGCCGCTGCCGACGCGGTCGAAGCGCGGGATCTGCGCGCCCATCGTGTCGATGCCGCAGACGAAGCCGAGGCGCGCAAAGCCCTTACCCTTGACGAACATCTCGCCGCAGATCTTGGGCGAAACGCCCTCCACGGTGATGTCCTTGCCATTCCAAAACGCCTGTCCCTCGACCGTCACGTAAATATCGAAGCTCTCTGGCACTTCATAGCGCACGAAGCGCCCCGCCTCAGGCAGAAATTCGTTCTCATGGTGCGGCTCGGCGCGCACATCCACGATCTTGCCGAGATACGCGCTGTCGGTCGAGCGGTAGATGTCGTCGCCGACATGCATTTGGTTCGCCATGTCCTGCGGCGCGCGCGTCAGCTCCACCGTATAGCGGATGGGTACGGTGTCACGCGCGGAGCCCTCCGTGCCCGCTGAGCGGTTGCGCAGGAACATCGCCGCGCCCACCACGGCGAGCGCCAGCAGAATGATGACCACGTCGAACAAGTTGAAGCGCGGACGAAATGCTTTCTTATCTTCCATGTCGTTTTTCCTCCAAGGTATTCCGATATACATTTTCGATGCTTCTTGCAAAGGTCTCGCCGGTGAAGCGTTCGTTGAAGACCTCCGAAGCGCGCCGTTTCATTTTTTCCAGCGTCTCCGGCTCGTCCATGGCGCGCGCGAGCGCCCGTGCAAGCGCGCCGCTGTCCCCGCTCGGGAACACGAAGCCGTTGTCGCCGTCCTTCACAAGCCACGGGTTGCCGCCATAATCGCTCACAACAGAGGCAAGTCCCATGCTCATGCCCTCCAGCAGCGCGAGGCTCGTCGCCTCGGTGCCCCACGACGCGTTGAGCTGCACGTCAAGGATGCTCAATATCGCGTCCACATCGCCGCGGAAGCCCAGCAGCAGCACCGTGTCCGAAAGGCTTCTCCGCTCGACCTCGCGTTTGAGCTCGCCCTCGTACGAGCCCGTGCCCGCAACGAGGATTTTGAACCGCCGTCCCTCGGCGCGCAGCCTTTCCGCCGCCTCGACGATCAGCAAATGCCCCTTGTACGGCTCGATGCGCGCCGCGATGCCCGCGGTGAACTCATCCGGCGTGATACCAAGCGTTTCGCGCAGCGCAGCGCGCTCCGGCTCCGGGATACGCGCCACGGGCGCGACGCCGTTGAGGATAACCGTGATCTTCTTCGGCGAGATGCCCGCGTCCGTCAGATTCTGCGCCGCCGCCGGGCTGACGGCGATGATGTGATCGGCGTAGTGCTCGTTGATGAGCTTGTTAAGCCACCGTCCGGGCGGATAACGGAGCTTCGCCGGAACGGGAAACACGCTGTGGCGCGTGTAGACGACCGCCTTGCCGCGCCGACGCCCCGCGATGCGCCCCGAAAGCGCGCCGTGGGTGTGGACGATATCGGGCGAAAGCTCATCAATGAGCTTCTCAAGCGTCTTCACGTCGTCTTTGTGGTAGGAGCGCTCTGCGAGGCCGTCCACCTCGTACACCTTGCCGCCCGCTTTGGCAAGCGGCTCCTTCAAAAGGCTGCCGCGCGGCACGGCGATCAGCGTCTCAAACTGCTCCCTATCCGCGTAGCGCAGGTAATTGAGCAGCACGCGCCCCGCGCCGCCGACGTTGCTGTCGCTGATGACATTCAAAACACGAATCACAGCACGCCCCCTCCCTCTGAGAGGCTGCTGCGACGCGCACTGAGCGCGCCGAGCGCAACGTACGCCCAAAAGAGCAGCATCACGCGGTAGTTATAAAACGAATAGTCCGTCATCGCCTGCACGAGGAAGCCCAGCGTGCCGGACGCGAACGCAATTTGCATAAGCCGAGAGGTCTTGTCCTTCTCCGTCCAAAGCGCGCAGCCGACGGTGCGGAAATAGCGCACGAGCAGCCACAAGAAGGCGAGAAGCGCGAGGACGCCCGCGTCGACCATCATCTGCAAAAAGAGGTTGTGCGAATGCGGCGCGACGATCTCATGATAGCTGTAGAAGGGATAGATCTCGTTGAACGCCGCCTCGCCCGGGCCGATGCCCGTGAGCCAGTACCCATCGCGCAGCATGGCAAGCGTGCCGAGCCAAATACTCACACGGTATGAAGTCGAACGGTCGGTCATGTCGCCGATGCTCGTAAAGCGGTCGGTAACGGTCGCGGGCATGACGTGAAAAAGCGCCAGCAGCGCAAATGGGGCAAGGAACAGCAGCCTCGGCTGAAGCGCCACGAAGAACAGGAAGCCCGCGAACAGCAGCCCCAGCCACGCGCCGCGCGAAAACGTCAGGATCATGCAAAGGCACATCACCGCGCAGCAGCAGAAATAAAACGCCTTGCGCCACGCCCCCTTCGCCGTGAGCAGCTTCGCGCCGCCGAGCGGGATCATCAGGATGAAGTACTGGCCCAGCATGTTCGGGTTTTGGAGCGTTGAGCTGACACGGAACGCGATCGACGAGAACATGTCCTCGTCCACCCACGCCGCCGACTGATAGCCCCAGCGGAACTTGTACTGCAAAACGCCGTAGCAGGCGACCGCCGCGCCGACCGCGACCAACGCCGCCACGAGCGCATCGAACTGCGCGCGCGTCGCTACGGCGCGGTAGAGCGCAAGAGAAAAGAGGATGAACGCGACCGTCAGCGCGCCGACGGGCAGGCTCCCGCGCACGTTCACCGAGGTTGCCGTCCCCACAAGGTACATCATCATGTAGGCGACCGTAGGCAGCGCCGTCGGCATGGGGACGAGGCGGCGCTCCCTCTCACGCACAAGCCGCAGCGCGCACGCGCCGCACCCCACGAGCGCAAGTCCCAGCAGCGCCATGGTCGGCACCAGCGGGGCGAGCACGACCGCGAGGGCGCACCAAAGAAAGGCATGCAAAAACATGCTGCCCGCAAACAGCTTATCGAGCTTTCCCTTCTCATAAACGCCGCAGAGCCACGCGCGCACGCGTCCCTGCGCGCGCGGAGAATCGTCGCGGAGATACCGCGGCGAGCAGAACGCACCCACGATGACGCTCTCGCGCCATTGCCGCTCAAAAACGCGGCACATCGCGTCGAAACCGCGCCCGACCGCCGAGCGCGAAAGCGCGCTCCAAACGCGGCGCAGCACGTACCAGATCGTTCCGAGAATCATGCTTTCCTGTATCAAGACGGTTTCCTCCTTTCGCGCAGCAGCTCACGCGCCTGCGCGACGGTGCTGACGCGCAGAAGCCACGCCAGCGTAAAATAGACGGCGACGCCGAGCAGCGTCGGCAGCAGCACGACGAGAACACGCCCCGTAAGTCCGTCCCCGAGCCGCGGTACAAGCAGCGCGTTCGCCCCTCGCACCGCCGCGCCCATCAGCGCCGAAGCGAGCAGCATCTTCAAAAAGTCGAGCATCGCCGCGCGGTTCAAAACACCCTCATAGCGCCGCGCCGCCGCAATGAACAGCAGAATCGCCGGCAGAATCAGACTCGCCGCCGAGGCAATCGCAAGTCCGCTCAGACCGAGCGGCGGCGACAGCAGTTTACATAATACTACGTTCGCAGCCACCGAAGCCGCACCCGCGATGAGCGGCGCTTTGCCCTTCTGCTCGGCATAGAACGCGCGGCTCAAAATGATTTGCACGCCGTAGCCGAGCATCCCAAGCGAGAGAAACGTGAGCGCGCCCGCGGTCAGGTCGGTCGAGCGCGCGTCCCACGCGCCCCACTCGTACAAAAGGCGCACGACGCCCCGCGAGAGCACCGCAAGCCCCGCCGCCATCGGCGTGAGCAGGAAGAGCATCGCGTTCAGCGTTCCCGACACGCTCTCGCCCATCGAGCGCGCGTCCTCTCGCGCTGCGTAGCGCGACATCTCAGGGAAAATGACGTTTGCCACCGACAGCACGAACACGCCCGCGACGATGGTGTAAAGCGTGTTGGCATACTCCAGCGCGCTCGCGCCGCCCTCGATGTGCGAGGCAAAGCGTGTCGCGACCGTTAGGTTCAGCGGCTGCACCCAGGTGCTCACAAGCACCGGCCCTGCCAGCAGAAATATTTTATGTAAACCATCATGCCGAAGCGTCAAATGCCAGCGATAGCCGAATTTCCGCAGCGACGGAAGCTGGATAAGCACCTGCGCGCCCCAGCCGACGAGGAACGCGGCCGCGAGACCGACAACGCCGAAGCGGTCGACGAAAAAGAGGTAATAGAGGATGATGACCGCGTTCGACGCGGCGGAAAGGAGCGCTGGGATGTTGAATTCGCCGAGCGACTGCAGGATGCCGACGAGCGAAAACGCGAGCCCCGTGAAGAGCACCGTCGGGAACAGCAGCCGCAGCAAGTACGCGCACAGCGCCGCGGTAGGCGCGTCGAATCCGTTCGCGAGCAGCGCCGTAAGCGGGCGGGCAAAAAGCATACCTGCCGCGCTGAGCGCCGCGGTGAGCAGCGTCATGAGCGTGATGAACGCGTCGGAGAGGCGGAACGCCTCGTCCCTGCCCTCTTTTTCAAGGTATTCGTTGAACACGGGAATGAAGCTCGCCGAAATGGCGGAAGCAAAGATCGCGTCAAAGAAGTTGCGCGGGATGCGGCTCGCGGTCAAAAAGGCGTCCGCCGCCATGCCGGTGGCAAAATTCCGCCCCAGCAGCATGTCGCGCACAAGGCCCAGCACCTTGCCCAGCAGCGTCAGCGCCATCATCACGCCAACCGTGCGGATATTCCGTTTTCGCTCGTCTTGTTGCATACCGGTTCCCTTACGCACAAAATTATGAGCGTATCATAACAGAAAAACAAAGTTTTGTCTACATAATATGGAAACTTCCGTCAAAAAATCATCATTGCGCTTTTCTATTGGGTATATTATACTGTGTTGGTTAAAGTTTCTGTTTTCCGAAAGGATCTTTGATATGGACATCTCCACTTACCTCGTCCCCGGCAAGCGCGCGCACCTCGCGGGCATAGGCGGCGTTTCGATGAGCCCGCTTGCCGAGGTGCTGCACGGCATGGGGCTCCATGTGCAGGGCAGCGACATGAACGACAGCCCCGCTGTTAAGCATCTGCGTTCGCTCGGCATCGACGTAGCGGTCGGCCACGCCGCCGAAAACCTCGGCAACTGCGACTTTGTCGTGCGCACCGCCGCCATCCATGACGACAACCCCGAGATCTCCGGCGCAGTGACGCGCGGCATCCCGGTCTTTGAGCGCGCGCAGGCGTGGGGTGCCATCATGAAGAACTACCAAAACGCCCTTTGCATCTCCGGCACGCACGGCAAAACCACCACGACCTCGATGGCGACGCATATTTTCATGGCGGCGCAAAAGGACCCGACCGTGATGATCGGCGGCACGCTGGAGCTGCTGCACTCGGGCTATCGCGTCGGCAAGGGGGATACCATCATTGCTGAGAGCTGCGAGTACTGCAACTCGTTTTTGAGTTTCTTCCCGACCGTCGCGGTCATTTTGAATGTGGAGGCGGATCACCTCGACTTCTTTAAGGACCTCGCAGATGTGGAGCGTTCGTTCCGCCGCTTTGCCGAGCTCGTGCCCGAGCGCGGCTTTGTCGTCGCCAACCGCGACGATTCCGGCGCGCGGGACACGCTCGCAGGGTTTGAGCGTCCGGTGTTTTGGTTCAGCATGTCGGACGAGGCCGCCGACTGCCATGCCGCAAATATCGTGTGGACGGACGGTCTGCCCGATTTCGACATTGTCGTGCGTGCCAAAACCTACGCCCATGTCGCGCTGGGCGTAGGCGGTGCGCACAACGTGATGAACGCGCTTGCCGCGGCGTCCGCGGCGTATCTGCTGGGCCTCCCCGGCGAGGCGGTCACGCAGGGGCTCTCCACCTTCCACGGCGCGGGCCGGCGCTTTGAGAGAAAGGGCGAATTCCGCGGCGCGGCGGTCTACGACGACTATGCCCACCATCCAGGCGAGCTGCACGCACTGCTGACGATGGCGAAGTCGCTGCCCTACGAGCGCATTGTCTGCGCCTTCCAGCCACACACCTATTCGCGTACGCACGCGCTGTTCGATGAGTTTGTCGAAGAACTGAAGCTGCCCGACGTCGTTGTTCTCGCGGAGATCTACGCCGCGCGCGAGCAGAACGACATTGGCATTTCCTCCGCCGATCTCGCCGCAAAGATCCCCGGCGCGATCTACTGTCCCACGCTCGTCAAGGTCACGGAGACGCTGCGCGCCGTCGCGCGGCCCGGCGACCTCATCCTCACCGTCGGCGCGGGCGATATCTATAGGGCAGGCGAAAGCCTGCTCCGGGAGGGTTGAGCATGCGCATCTCTCAAATCTACGAAACCGCGCCGGAACACGCCTCCGAGCGCGCAAAGGCGGCGTTCGCTCTGCTGGACGCCCTGCGCATTCCCTACCGCCGCGTCGAGCACGAGCCGGCGGAGACGATGGAGCTTTGCGCCGCCATCAGCGACGCGCTGAACGTGCGCATCTGCAAAAACCTCTTTCTCTGCAACCGTCAGCAAACCGTCTTCTATCTGCTCGCGATGCCGGAGGACAAGCCCTTCTATACCAAGGACTTAAGTCATCAGATCGGCTCGTCCCGCCTCTCGTTCGCGCCGCCGGAGAAGATGGAGGCGCTGCTTGGCTGCTCCCCCGGCTCGTGCAGCGTGCTTGGGCTCGCTAACGACAAGGAGCGCCTCGTCCATCTGCTTTTCGACCGCGATGTGGTCAAAGCGGAGCGCTTCGCCTGTCACCCCTGCGACAATACAGGCAGCCTCTCCATCGCGACAGCCGACCTGCTGCAAGTTCTCCTGCCTTACACGGGGCATACCTACGAGGTCGTCGAGCTGTAACCGAGGCGATAGCATAACGAAAAAGCGGGAAAGCAACCGTGCTTTCCCGCTTTTTATCCATGCTGCACCGAGTGTCAACCCTCTATTTGATGGTAAACGTCCGTATTTTGGCGATCTTGGCGTCCGAATGGGTGCATACGCACGCCACGTAGTCCGGAAACGTGTCCAAATACACGATGCGCTCGCCGAGCATCGCGGGGCTCTCGTCCTCGCGGATGGAACCGAGCCCCGCGCCGTTCCACTTGCTGCGGCTCTCTCGCCGCACCCAGCTTTCAAAGAACGCCTGCCGCGAGGTCGTCCCCGCGATGCGCTCCATCGTCCGTTCGCTCACAGGGCGAAGCTTCTCGATATCCACGCCGAGCGGTTCATTATGTAAACCAACCAGCGCGGCGCGGCGCGTGTGGCTGATGTTGAACTGCACCTCGGGATAGTCCTCGAACTCAGGCTTGCCATACTTGCTGTAACGCAGCTTCGGCAGCGTCTTCCATCCGTAAATCGTCCGTGTCGCCATATAGAGGACGGCGTAGGCGCAAAGCGGCTCGTGCCGCAGTTCCTCCTTCGGCACCTTCATCAAGCGCTCGCGCCGTTCGGGCGGCATGATCTGCAGGAAGGTATCCGCCTCCTCGTCGGTCAGGGGGCGTGTCAATTGTACGGCAAAGAGCTGGATATCCACACGCCCGCCTCCTTTCCGAAAGTACCCAAATTCGATAGAATTATAGCGCGTTCTATTGACGTTGTCAATTTTTGTCAATTGCAAAAGCAGCGAAAGCAAAAAATATTTTGAAGAAAAAAGAGGAAACGCGTCCTTCTTGGCGTATATGACATTATGCGAAACAAGGAAGGAGGCGATGCGCGTGGCGTTCGACCAGCGATTTTTGGACGAGCTGACCGCGCGAAACGACATCGTCGACGTCGTGAGCGACTATGTCACGCTCACACATAAAGGAGCGAACTACTTCGGCCTCTGCCCGTTCCACAGCGAAAAGACCGGGTCGTTCTCCGTCTCGCCGGACAAGCAGATCTATTATTGCTTCGGCTGCAAGAAGGGCGGCGGCGTCATCAACTTCATTATGGAGGAGGAGAACCTCTCCTTCCCCGACGCGGTACGGTTTCTCGCCAAGCGTGCAAACATCCCCGTGCCGGAGGAAGCGCGCGACGATTCCGCCTCCCGTCTGCGCTCGCGCCTGCTGGCGCTCAACCGCGACGCCGCGCGGTTTTACTATGAGCAGCTCCACTCGTCCAAGGGCGAAGCGGTGCTCGCGTACATGAACTCGCGCAAGATCACGCAAAAGAACGCAACAAACTTCGGCCTCGGCGCAGCAAGCGACGAGTGGGACGGCCTGCTCACCGCAATGACGCAGAAAGGTTATACCCGCGCCGAACTGGTCGCGTCGGGTCTTGTCCTCAATGGGAAAAACGGCGGCGCGTACGACAAGTTTCGCTCCCGCCTCATCTTCCCCATCATTGACGTGCGTGGCGACGTGTTGGGCTTCGGCGGGCGCATCATCAGCAAAGACGATCCCGGCGCGAAGTACATGAACACCCCCGAAACGGTGGTCTACAGCAAGCGCCGCGTGCTCTACGGACTCAACCTGGCGAAAAAAAGCAAGCGAAACGGTATATTGCTCGTCGAGGGCAACATCGACGTGGTGATGCTCCATCAGGCGGGCTTCGACAATGCCTGTGCTTCGATGGGCACGGCGCTGACGCAGGAGCAGATCCATCTGCTCTCGCGCTACACCAAGGAACTCATCCTCTGCTACGACAACGACGACGCGGGCAAGATCGCGACGCAGAAAGCGCTGACACTGCTCAACGGCGCCGACTTTAACGTCCGCGTGCTGGAGCTTCCCAAGCGCCTTGTCGATGGACAGTACGTCAAACAGGACGCGGACGATTTCATCAAGTATCAGGGCAAGGACGCCTTTGAAAACCTGCTTATGGGCAGCGGGAGCGGAATGGATTTCCGCATGGCGCAGCTTCAGGGCAAGTTCGACCTCACTGACGACCGCGGCCGCATCGAATACGCCGCCGCCGCCGCAGAGCTGCTCGCGGGCGTCCCAAACGCCGTGGAGCGCGAGGTCTACACGGCGCGTGCCGCGGAGGCGGCCGGCATCACGGCGGATGCGCTTAAGGCGGAAGTGCAACGCGCCGTCTCCCGCAGGGTGCGCAAGGAGAAGCGTGAGCAGGAAAAGCGCGATCTAAAGCCCGTAAACGCCGCGCAGCCGAAAGCTCGTTCGATGCGCTATGAGAATACGCGCTCAGCGCTCGCCGAGGAGGGCGTGCTGCGGCTTTTGACGCTCGACGACTCGCTTTTTGGCGCCGAGCCGCCGCTTACCGAGGACGAATTCTCCTCGCCGCTGCTCGGCAGGCTCTTCGCCGCGCTTTGGCGGCAACGCGCAAGCGGCGGCATCCGCCTCGGCGCGCTCGACGGCGCGTTCGATGCGGATGAGCTGGGGCACCTGACGGGACTTTTGCAAAGACCGGAATCGAACGATCATGCCGCGCGGGAAAAAGCGCTGCGCGACTACTTACGCATCATCCGCGAGGAGAACGCGAAACGCGGCGCGGCCGCCGCTGACCCGCTCTCGGCGGCAATGGAAAAATACGCAAGGAAAGCATCAGAATAGAGATGGAGGAGCTACC
>JAWRIJ010000034.1:0-7535 GCA_040307975.1 Oscillospiraceae bacterium
CTCTTGTCCAAATAGCTCTCGCGCAGGTGCATCCCGATGGGAAACACCTCGGGGATACGGCCCGCGAGCTTCGGCACGAGCGATTCCATGCAGCAGGCACACAGCGCCGGCACGCTCGCGCGTCCGGCAGCCTCTTTGGCAAACTCCCAACCGCGCACGACCTCGTCCGGCGTTGTTTCACGCAGCAGGTGTCCGTTCGCGATAAGCCCCGTCACACTCAGCCCCGTCGCCCGCTCGATATCGCGGATGTGCGCGAGCGCCTTGTCCACGGTGTCGCTTCCCGGGCGGAACGGGTTCACGACGCAGAGCAGTTGATAGCCGCCGGGGTGGAAATACTTGCGGAACTGGTTCAATATCATCGCGCCGGAGGCGTCGCCCCCGCAGTCCAAAATCACGCGGCAGCCCTCGTCCTCCAGCGGCGTGCGCACGGAGGCGGAGATGACCTGCAGCTCTGAGCCGTTGCGTCCGTCGAAGGGGTCGGAATACACGCGCACGCCCGCGCGCTCCAGCGCGTCCTGCCGCTCGCGGGAGCGGAAGAATGGATTTTCGATGTCCAAATCGGCAACGGCAAGCCGCTCCCGCGTCTGTGCGCGCAGCGCAAACGCGAGCGAAACGCAAAACTCGCTCTTGCCGCTGCCGAAGTGCCCCGTGACGGCGATGATGCGCGGCGCGCGCAGCATCCGCTCCAAAAAAGTTTCCATAACCGTTCGCCTCCTTTTTCATTGTATATGCCCCGCGCCGCGCGCGTCAACAGTCAGTCTGCCTTATGCGCGGGGAGATCGCCTGTATGCTTTTTGGTGAAAACTCCCTATTGACGAACCAACGCTTTAGAGTGTAAAATCAATTCACAATTTACAAAGACTGTGACGAAGACGGTCGGAAACGGTTTTGGCGACAGAGAGCCGGCGTTTGCTGAGAGCCGGAGCAAAGCTTTTTCCAGCGACCCATCACTTCCGAGTCGGGAACCTGAGCGGCGCGCCGGGTAAGGTTCCACGTGAAGGCTGCGTCAAGGCCACGGGCTTGTTGGAGCCCCATGAGCGGCGCGAAAGCGCAATTTGAGTGGTACCGCGGGTGTTTTATAACGCTCGTCTCAAAGTTTTTTGAGACGAGCGTTTTTCTTTTGCTCCGCAAAAAAGCAGACGCCGTTTCGCCCGCCGCTTACGCGGCAGCCGCAAACTATGGCGCGGGCGTTTTGCGAGAAAAGCGTCCTTTGGACAATGATGCAACAAGGAGGAAACCAGCATGGTGAACACAGCCACCACCAACGCCTTGCAGGAGGTCGCGGAGCGTATCCGCGAGCTGCGCATTTTAAGCGGCTACACCGAAGAGCAGATGTCGGAATACACCGGCGTCAGCCTTGCGGAATACCGCGTGTGCGAGGCCGGCGAGACCGACCTGCCCTTCACCTTCATCCACAAGTGCGCGCTGACCTTCGGCGTGGAGATCATGGAGCTGATGGCGGGCGACGCGCCGCGTCTGACGAGCTACGCGGTCACGCGCCGCGGCACGGGCCCCGTCACCGCGCAGGAGCCCGGCATCGAGATCCGCGCCATCGCGCCGCTCTTTAAAAACCGCAAGGCGGAGCCATACTGGTGCCGCTACGTCTACTCCGAGGAAGATCAGGACCGCCCCATCCAGCAGGTGACGCACGAGGGGCAGGAGTTCGACCTCATCCTTGAGGGCCGCATGAAGATCAAGATCGGCGAGCACACCGAAACGCTCGGCCCCGGCGACAGCATCTTCTACAATTCCTCCACGCCGCACGGCATTCTCGCCGTGGGCGGCGCGGACTGCACCTTCCTCGCCGTCATTCTCGCGGACGACGAGGTCGAGTGGGAGCACGGGCATATCGTCCGCCACAGCAAGGAAGAGCTCGCCGCCGCGGTCTCCCCGCTCAAGCCCGCGCCGACGTATATGCGTGATTTCGTCTCCGTCGCCGAGGACGCGACGGGCTACCCGCTCTCCGTCGAGTTTAAAAACGCCGAGCGCTTCAACTTCGCCTTCGACGTGGTCGACGCCATCGCGGAGCGGGAACCCGACCGCCTCGCGATGATCCATCTCGACCGCGAGAAGCGCGAGCGCCGCTTCACCTTTGAGCAGATGAAAAAAATGAGCGCCCGCGCCGCGAACTATTTCCGCGCGCTCGGCGTCCGGCGCGGCGACCGCGTGATGCTGGTCATGCGCCGCAACTGGGAGTTTTGGCCCGTGATCGTGGGCCTTCACAAGCTCGGCGCCGTCGCCATCCCCGCCACCGACCAGCTCGTGGAGAAGGATTTTGAATACCGCTTGCAGACCGCGGGCGTCAGCGCTATCGTCTGCGCCGCCTACGGCAATTGCGCAGCGGAGGCGGAAAAGGCGATGGAGCGCTGCCCCACCGTAAAGCTGCGCGTCGTCAGCGGCGGAAAGCGCGAGGGCTGGCACAGCTTCGACGAGGAGTATGAGATGTACTCCAGCCGCTTTAACCGCACCGAGGAGAGCATCCGCGGCGACGACACGATGCTCATGCTCTTCTCCTCCGGCACGTCGGGCTATCCCAAGGCGGTCGAGCACAGCTGTAAGTATCCGCTCGGCCACTACGTCACCGCACGCTACTGGCACTGCGTCGACCCCGACGGCGTGCATCTCACCATCTCCGACACAGGCTGGGGCAAGGCGCTCTGGGGCAAGCTCTACGGCCAGTGGATGAACGGCGCGGCCACGTTCGTGTACGACTTCGACCGCTTCAGCGCGGACGACATCCTGCCGCTGTTCTCGAAGTATCAGATCACGACCTTCTGCGCGCCGCCGACCATGTACCGCTTCTTCATCAAGGAAGATCTGAGCCGCTACGATCTCTCTTCCATCCAGCACGCGAGCATCGCGGGCGAGGCGATGAACCCCGAGGTCTACGAGCAGTTTCGCAAGAACACGGGGCTTTCCGTCATGGAGGGCTTCGGCCAAACGGAGACGACGCTGGTCATCGGCAACTTCGTCGGCTCCACGCCAAAGCCCGGCTCGATGGGCAAGCCCAACCCGATGTACTCCGTCGAACTGATGGGGCCCGACGGCGAGAAGGTCAACACCGGCGACACCGGCGAGATCGTCATCTACACCGGCGCGGGCGACCCCTGTGGCCTCTTCAAGGGCTACTATGACGACCCCGAGGCGACGGCGGAGCACTGGCACGACGGCTGGTACCACACCGGCGATCTCGCGTGGCAGGATGAAGACGGCTACTTTTGGTACGTGGGCCGCGCGGACGACGTCATCAAGTCCTCCGGCTACCGCATCGGGCCGTTCGAGATCGAAAGCGTCATCATGGAGCTGCCCTACGTCCTCGAGTGCGGCGTGTGCGCCGCGCCGGACGAGATCCGCGGTCAGGTGGTCAAGGCCTGCGTCACGCTCACGAAGGGCGCCGAGGGCACGGACGCGCTCAAAAAGGAAATTCAGGACTACGTCAAAAAACGCACCGCGCCGTATAAATATCCGCGTATCGTCGAGTTCCGCGACGAGCTGCCGAAGACCATTTCCGGAAAAATCATCCGCAATAAGCTGTAAAGATAGGAGAGAGAACCATGAACAGACGATTCCGGCTCGCGTTCAACGCCGACAAGTGCAAGGGCTGCGAGCTGTGCGTGAGCGCGTGTCCCAAGCATATCCTTGCCATGGGCGCGGCGGTGAACGCCAAGGGCTACCATCCCGCCTGCTGCACGGACGAGGCACAGTGCGTCGGCTGCGCGAGCTGCGCGCTGATGTGTCCCGACTGCTGCATCACCATCTACGAGCTGGAGGAGGGAGACGTATGAGCAAGCTGCTGATGAAAGGCAACGAAGCCTTTGGCGAGGCCGCCATCCGCGCGGGCGTCAAGTGTTATTTTGGCTATCCGATCACCCCGCAGAACGAGATCCCCGAGTATTTGAGCCACGAGCTGCCGAAGGCGGGCGGCGCGTTTTTACAGGCGGAGAGCGAGCTTGCCGCGGTCAATATGGCATACGGCGCGGCGGCGGCCGGCGGACGCGTATTCATCTCCACCAGTTCCCCGGGTCTCGCGCTGATGCAGGAAGGGCTCGGCTTTATCTGCTCGACGGAGGTGCCGCTCGTCGCGCTCAACGTTTCGCGCGGAGGCCCCGGCGTCGGCGGCATCCAGCCCGGGCAGGCGGACTACACGCAGGTCACGCGCGGCGGCTACAACGGCGACGCAAAGATCCCCGTTTTCGCCCCCGCCACCATTCAGGAGTGCGTCGACCTCATCTACGGATCGTTCGACGTTGCCGAGGCGTACCGCAACCCCGTTATGATCCTTGCCGACGCGATGCTGGGGCAGATGATGGAGCCTGTCGAGCTGCCGGAGGCAAAGGGCATCACGCCCGTCGCCGACATTCCCAAGGTAAAGCCGTGGGCGATCACCGGCACGGCGCAGCACGAGGGGCGCAATGTCATCTACTCGCTGCGGATGCAGCCCGATGTGCTTGAGCGCCACGTGGAGCACCTGTTTGAAAAGTACGCGCGCATGGAAGAGGAGCTGGTACGCTACCGCACGCGCGGTCTCGACGGCGCGGAGGTCGTGTTCGTCGCGTTCGGCACGATGTCGCGCCTGTGCGCCGAGGCGATCGAGCTTTTGGCGGAGCGCGGCGTCAAGGCGGGGATGATCCGCCCCGTCAGCCTGTGGCCGTTCCCCGAAAAGGCGTTCGACGAGATCGGGGCAAAGACGAAGCTCGTGATTTCCACGGAGCTTTCCATGGGTCAAATGCTTCAGGACGTCAAGGTCGCGGCGAAAAATCGCTGGCCCGTCCGACTCATTCACCGCACCGGCGGCGTGGTGCCGTCGAGCATCGAGATCGCCGACAAGGCCAAGAAGCTTTTGAAGGAGGTGCAGGCATGAAGACCGTATTCAAGCCCACCGATGGCATGCTTGCCGTCGATACGAGCTACTGTCCCGGCTGCTCCCACGGCATCGCGCACCGTCTCATCATGGAGTGTCTGGAGGAGCGCGGCGACCTCGGGCGCGCCATTGGCGTCGTGCCCATCGGCTGCGCCATCAACGCCCACCACTTCATGAACGTCGATATGTGCGAATCCACGCACGGGCGCGCGCCCGCCATCGCGTCGGGTATCCGTCGCGTCCATCCGGACAAGGTCGTGTTCACCTACCAGGGCGACGGCGACCTCGCCTCCATCGGCGCGGGCGAGATCGTCCACGCGGCGCACCGCGGCGAGAAGTTCACGACCTTTTTCATCAACAACGCCATCTACGGCATGACCGGCGGGCAAATGGCGCCGACCACGCTCATCGGGCAGAAGGCGACCACCGCCGTGGACGGGCGCACCGTCGAGCAGGCGGGCATGCCGCTTCGCATGTGCGAGCTGCTCGCCACCATCGACTGCGCCGTGTTCGTCGAGCGCGTGATGCTGAGCGACCCCGCAAACGTCCGCAAGGCGAAGCGCGCGATCATGACCGCGCTGGACATTCAGGACAAGCGCCTCGGCTTTACCTTCGTCGAATTTCTCTCCGCCTGCCCCACCAACTGGGGGCTCCCGCCCGCCGAGGCGCTCAAGTGGGTCGAGACCGAGATGGCGGCGTACTATCCGGTGAAGAATTTCAAGCGCCCCGAAGGCTATTGAGGAGGTGCGCAGATGCTCAAAAAACTATTTTTTGCCGGCAGCGGCGGACAAGGCGCGCTCGCCGTCGGCCAGCTCATCGCCAAGGCGGCGATGGAGGAGGGCGGCGAGGTCACGTACCTCCCCTCCTACGGTCCCGAAATGCGCGGCGGCACCGCAAACGCGACGGTCGTGGTGTCCGACCGTCCGATCAGCTGCCCGCTGATCAACGACTGCGACGTGCTCATGGTGATGAACCTCCCGAGCCTCACGCGCTTCGAGCCGATGGTCAAGTCCGGCGGCCTCCTGTTTCTCAACAGCAGCCTTATTCCCGAGAAGGCGAAGCGCAGCGATATCCGCGTCGTCGAGGTTCCCGCGGGCGACATCGCGGCGGAGCTCGGCGTCGAACGCGCGGCAAACATGGTCATGCTCGGCGCGATTTTGAAGGAGACCGGCATCGTGCGGTTTGAAACGGTCTACCGCGAGCTGGAGCACATGTTCACGGGACGCAAGGAAAAGTTCCTCGCGCCCAACCGCAAGGCGGTCGATTACTTCCTTTCGTAAGGCGCGGCAGTTTTGCGCCGGAATTTACGCAGAAATACGGCGGAAGCGGGGGGCATCGAGGCTCTCCCGCTTCCGCCGTTCACGGTTCTTGTCCGTCTTCCGCGCCGTTTCGTCATCAGCGCGGGCGAATCAGCGCCACGGCGACGTCGTTGACGTTGGTGCCCGTCGGGCCGGTGACGATGAGGCCGTCCACGCGCTTCAGCGCGTGATACGCGTCGTTGCGCGCGAGCACGTCGCCGGCGGAGACGCCCAGCGCGGAGAGCGCGGCGGCGGTACCGCCGTCCACAAGTCCGCCCGCGGCGTCGGTCGGGCCGTCCGTGCCGTCCGAACCGACAGAGAGGATCAGCGCGTTGGAAAGCCCCGCGATCCCCTCTGCCGCGGCAAGCGCCAGCTCCTGATTGCGCCCGCCCTTTCCGTCGCCCGTCACGCGCACGACCGTTTCGCCGCCCGCCACGAACGCCAGCGATTTCCCGTCGGAGGCGTGGCTGCGCGCGATCGAGGCGAGGAACGAGCCTGCCTCACGCGCCTGACAGCATAGCCGGTCCGTCAAAACCAGCGGCTCGTAGCCCAGCTCCGCGCAGGCGCGCGCCGCCGCCGCGCACAATTCCCGAACGCTCCCGACAACGTGTGTTTCCACGTTGTCGAGCTGTTTCGGCGTCTCCCGCTCCAGCGCCGCGGCGGCCTGAACGCTGAGACGAAGGCCGTACTTCTTCACGATGCGCGCCGCGTCCGCGCAGGTGGTCGGGTCCGGCGCGGCGGGGCCGGAGGCGATCCTGTCCGGCGCGTCGCCCGGCACGTCGCTGAGCGCAACGGTGAAAACCCTCGCGGGCGCGCACGCGAGCGCGAAGCGTCCGCCCTTCACGGCGGACAGGCGCTTGCGGATCGTATTCATCTCGACGATATCCGCGCCGCTCACGAGCAGCTGCGTGGTGATCGAGCGCAGCTCGTCGCCGGAAATCAGCGGCTTCTCAAACAACGCGCTGCCGCCGCCGGAGAGCAGAAACAACACGGTGTCCGCCTCCGTCAGCCCCGTGACGGCATCCAGCGCGAGCTGGGTGGCGCGAAAGGAGTTTTCGTCCGGCGTCGGATGACCCGCCTCCGCGCAGGGGATCGCGCCGATCGGTCCCTTGACGTGGTCGTACTTGGTGATGACCATGCCGCCGTCGAGCGTTTCGCCGAGAAGCTCGTATGCTGTCCTTGCCATCTGCCACGCAGCCTTGCCGACGGCGACGAGGATCACGCGCCCCGGAAAGCGCCGTCCCTCCAGCGCGCGGCGCACCGCCGCGTCCGGCAAGACCGCGCGGATGGAGCGCTCGACGATGGTGAACGCGTCCTCGCGCATCGTTTGCCGCATACCTGATCCCTCCCGTTTCGCTCACGCATTGTAGGCGCTT
>JAWRIJ010000035.1:0-21071 GCA_040307975.1 Oscillospiraceae bacterium
AGAACGCGTGTCGTCCACCAGCGCCGGATCGGTGGAAAAGTCCACGCCGCGGAAGCATTGATATTTCTTTGTGCGAATCGCCGCACCCGCTCGTTTCGACACATCCTCACCTCCCGTAGAACGCGGGGCGCACAAAGCCCTGCGCCGTCGCGGTGCGCGGCAGCATCCCCCGCATCTGAAGATACAGGTTGTAAAACGCCCCGTGATCCACCGCGACGTCCGCGAGAAGCTGCTGCGCCGCCACAAACATCGGCAGGCAGTTCGCCGCGTCCTCGCTGACCTCAAACACGTAGTCGTCGCCCGTTTCCGGCGTGATGGTCTCGGGCTGGGCAAGGTAATCGAGCGTCAAAACCGAGCGGTCGCCCTCAGGTGAGAGTATTTTGCCGTCGAGCACTTCATAGCGCGAGGTGCGAATACCGTCTCTGCGGATGCGGACGACGTCCCGAACGCCCTCCGGCAGCGGCTTACAGCCCGTTCCGTCGAGCGCGAGCTCCGCGCGGCGCACGATGGGCTGCCACGCGGCGACGTCCTTCTGCGCAAGGTCGAAAAAATCGTTCATTCGCGCGTCCAGATCCCTGTTAGGGACAAGTCCCCCGCCGCTGGAGTATTCGTCGAGCAGCATCAGCACCCGACGCTTTCCTTCTCCAAGAGTCATCTAAGCTCGCCTCCTTCCGAAGGGTAGCTTTTCAAGCTACCCTTCGGGTAAAAAAAGATGCCGCACATCGTCTTTTCCGGTTCAGCTCGGGTCGGAAAAGATGATCTGTCTGCCGTCGCCCCAGCCGCAGCCGAAATCGACGTAGCCGGTATAGAGATCCTTGAGCGGATTGTCAAGCGCGGTCTGCATGACGGTCGGCTTGGTAATATACACCAGCTTGACCATCTCGCGCATAAGCGCGGGATCGCAGATCGCCCACTGCTTCTTGGAAAACCCGTCGTTGCCGCCGCCGATGACCATGTACTGAAGATCGGCGAGCGGGTTCGCCGCGTTCGAGTCGTCGGCAGGGTTGCGGTTCGGGCGGAACTTGCCGTTGTCGCCGCAGATCTTCTTCGCCTCCGCCTCCAGCTCGGGGGATACGAGCAGCAGATTCATTTCTGCAAGCAGCGGAAGGCCGTCGGGCGTGGTGAAGCGTCCCGCCATGCTCTGCGCCTCGGTGATGGCGCTGACGCCGAGCGTCTTGTGGATGAGGTTGGAGTAGGTGCCGCTCTCGGGATCGGCGACGAACCTGCGCCCCTCGGAGCCCTTCGACGCGTTGGGGTGGTCGCTCGCCGCCCAGCTCTTGCCGTCGCCGCCCTTGCAGTTCGCGTCGAACGCATTCGCGAACATGCGCAGCGCGTGCATATACACGGTCATTGCGGCGCTGTTGCCGAGCATCGTGCCAACGCGGCGGCACTCGCCGCTCTTGTCGATTTTCGCCTGCTTATAGCCGACGGACTCGGAAAGCGAGAATTCCTCCGGCGTGATGATGGTCTTAAAGCCGCGCTTGCGCGCGCCCTCGTTGATGTTCTCGCCGTCGTAGGCGGGCATCTCGCCGTAACCGCCGGAGCCGGTGAGCTCATAGTCGATGCTGTTGCAGCTCGCGACGCCGAGGATGGCGAGGAGCTTATTGAGCCGGTTGGCGTAGGCAAAGTCAAACGCCTTGCCGACAAACTTGTAGTTGTCGGTCTTCCATAAGGTCATATTGGACATATTGATGTAATCTCCTTTACTGTTGTTTTTTTCCTTCTCTCCCGCAGACGCCGCCCGCGACCGAGCGAAGGCGATGGGAGCCGCGCGTCAGCGCGTCTCAAAATTCATGCGTCCCGCAGGAACGCGCGTCTTTGCCGGAAATGCGTCAAGCATCGACGGCAAAGAGATGCTTGCCGATCATCAGGTTGATCTTGCCGAAGCCGACGTCGCGCCCCACGACCTTGAGCGGCAAGTCCGCCGTCCCCGTCAGGACGAGCGAGGCGCCGGAGGCGTCGAGGTTGCCCTTGGCAAAGCCGATGGGGGGATACAGCTCATAGACGTCGCCCGCGTCGGGCGCGCCGCCGCTTTCGATGGTGAGAACGCCCCGGGTCGGCATCGCATCGTCGAGCGCGAAGTCCGTGATGCGGCGCACCGCGCCGACCACGTCGGTATTGGCGCTGTTTTCCGTCTTGGACGCCAGCTTCACATAGCCGCCGTTGAAGTCGTCCGCCGCGAAGACCTTGAGCGCCGTGACCTCCAGCGTCGTCGCGGAGCCGCCCGCCGCCGTCACCTCCGGCGCCTTGCACTGGTACACGGCGCTGGGATCGTCGATCACGAAGATTTTCTTGCCGTTCGTGCGCGGGTCGATGGCGTCGGCAACGCCGGTGTGATTTTCCGACGCAACGCCGAGGAGCGCGCCGGTCTCGTTCGCCGCGGCGGCGACAACGAGGCCGTCCGCGAGCTTCACCGCCTGTCCCTCCGCGAGCGCGGTATCCGCCGCGACGTCGTACTCGCGGGCGCTCACATGAACGCCGCCGTCGAGTTTCTGATAGAATTTCATTTTGTTTCCTCCCTTTTACATATTCAGGTATTCTTTTGCGGTCATCCGCATTTCGGGGTTTGCCTCGTTCCACGCGTCAAGCACGCGCTTTTGGGCGGGGGTAAGCGCTGCTCCGCCCGCAGTTCCGCCGCCCGTGGAACGCGCGTTGCGGCTCGCCGCGCGCTCCGCCGCCGCTTTTCCCGCGTCCTGCACAACGAGCAGATAGTCGCCGTAGAGCGCCGCCAGCGGCTCGCGTCCGTAACGCGAGCCACAGAAGCGGCGGAACTGCGCGTTGTTCTCCAGCGCCTCCATGTCCTCCGCACCGAACTGCGGGTAGCGCTCCATAAAGTCGAGCAGATCAGCCTTAACGAACGCTCTGAGCGTCGCCTCGGTCTCCACGTTTACCGCCGGAGCCTCCCGTGTGTTTCCCCGAAGCTCCTCCGCTCCGGTCGTCTCTTCCATGTCCATGCCGTTTCTCCTTTCTTTTTTGATTTATCTTCACGCCGGAAGGACGTCTTCGCCGTCCCCCTGCGCTCCGACCGTATCGCCCGTCGCGTCCGTTTCCTCTGCCGCGACGGACGCAAAGCGCTCGCGCCATGTTTCCACGATGTCCTGCTTCTGCGGAATGTCGAGGTAATCGAGCATCGCTGCGAGCAGTTGCCAGTTCTCCTTCGTCACCGCAGTATGCGCGAGCTTCTCCAGCGCCTCCACCGTCGCGCCCGGCGTCCTGCCGATCCCGTCGCCGCAGGTAACGGTCACGTCCACGCGCGGGTAATAGGACGCGCGCTCGCGCAGCAGCGCGTTCGTCACCGGATCGCGCAGCTCCGGCACGACCCGGACATAGTTTGCACTGTTGTAGCGCACGCTGCCGCCGTTCCCCCGCTGCTTCGCGCCGATGAACAGCAGCCTGTCGTCGTCGAAGAACTCCAGCGCCAGCCAGTCAAGCAGCTCATAGAGCCGACAAAAGCCCATGTTGCGGTCCGCCGTTTTGATCTTTGTCTGCACCTGCGCGTCGCTGCGAAGCTGCGAAAGCCCTGACGCGGTCGTTACGCGCGCCGTCTCGCGCCCGATGTTGGAGTCGTAATTGCGGTTCGCGCGCTGGATCTGATTGAGCAGCCACTCGATCATGTTCACGCTCCGCACGCCGTCGGAAAGCCCGCCGAGGCGCGATACGCCGCCGCGCCGCCCCTGATTGACGCGCACCACCGCGCCGGGAACGTTGGTAAACTCCTCGCCCGGGGCAAGCGTTCCCTCTTCGATCACGACCACGTCGTTCGCGGTCATCTCGTCATTCATGACGCCCGTCATCAGCTCGCGGTCCGCCGCGTCGACGAGCGGCAGGATCGGCTCCAGCTCGCTCTTGTTCCAAAACTGCGTCTCGTCGCGGATGCACCAGTAATGCACGAATGGGAACAGGTCGCACTGCTCGCCCGTTTTCTCCCAGTAATTCGGGATGTGCTTCAGCTCCACGCCGCCCGCCTGGATGCTGCACCCGACCGCGCCGGCCTTCGCCTTTTTCATGTCGAAGGGCTGCCGATACCAAAACTCCATCACCTGCACGAGGTCGTCCCGTGCCGCCGTCGACTGCGTGTACGGCTCAAGGATATCGTCCTGCGCACGGTAGTCGTTCGCGTTCGCCACCTCGTCGAGCGTCTTGCCCTTGCGCGTGATCTCCTCGTGGTACAGCCGCCAAAACTTGAGCTTGTGCAGCGTATAAACGTAGAACACATACTCGCCCGATTGCAGTCCCTCCGGCCCCGCGGTCGGATCGGGATAGATGTCCTGCGGCGCGACGTCGCGCACGCGGATGTTGCCCCGGCGGTCGCCGCAGGGCATGGTCTCGTCCCAGTACGCCTTCCAGAACGCGTCGCCGAGCTTACGAAGCCGGCGCTCGTTCGCCGTGTTGAGATCGTCCAGGCGGTTTTCCTCGGCGATGTAGCGCACGGCGAGCTCGCGCTCCTTTGCCTTGACGCTGTCAAGATCGTCGTCGCGTCCGTGGAACTCCGGCTGCGGCACGTCGGGATCGATCTGGCTCTCGACCATAACGTACGGGTCGGGCACGCAAACGTTCAGCGGCGCGAGCCCCGCCTCTTCACGCGCTTCCGCCGTCTCGCGGACAGCGTCGTGCGCAAAGTTGTAGTAATCGTTCCACCGGCGCCAGTCGTTCTCGCGCGCGGCGCGCTCGTCCTTCGCCTGCTGGAACAGCCACTCCGCCGTGGCGACGCGTCCCTCCGGCGTTGCGTAGTCGTAGACGCGCCCTTTTTCATACCCCTCGGGGGTGGGGGTGCGTTTGAATAATGACATTTATGCCTTCCTTTCTTTCCATTTATGATGCGGCTCCAGCCGGTCAATAAGCTTTTGCTTTGCCGGAGCGTCCGGCTCATGACCCGCCGCCGTCCGGTACACGCAGAAGCCACGCAGCGCGTCGGGCGCGTGCGTCAACTCGTGCGGCTCGTTTTTTACGTCGTTCGGGCGCTTCTCGTCGTACTGAAGCAGCGGAAGCGTCCGGATGATGTTCCGGCAGTTTGGGAAGAATCGCAGCCGCGGCCTCTCGACGCCGTCCTCGCACGCCTTCGGCTTGAGCCACTCCTTGACCGCCATCCAGCCGTCCACGCGCTCGTTGCTCGTCTTCGTGAGGTAAACCCCGTGCTCGGCGAAGATATCAGCGACGCTCCTGCCCGTCTCCTGCCGCGCGTTCCATAGGTCGGGCGGCGCGAGATACGCTGTGATCTGCCTTCCGTCCGCCAAAGCGCGAACCGCTTCCGCCGCCTCGCTGACGATCAGGCCGTCATGCCCCTCGCCGAGGTCGCGCCCCTCGTAAACTTCACCCACGACCCACGCCTGTCCAACGTCGTCCACACCGACAAGCAGCGCCGCAAGCATGTCGAGCCCGTAGTCGAGCGTCACGTACCAGCGCCACCACTTGGGCGGAACGAACGGCTCGACAATGTGCTTTTCACTGTCGAATTCGGTGAAGTACTGCCCGAGGAACACGTCCCACCTTCCGTCGCGCCACGCCTCGCGCAGCCCGCGCGGCAGGTTGTCGAGCCGCCGGACATACTCGGGGTCTTTCTCCATGAGGATATGGTTGTCTGTCACCCTCGCGGGGATGAACACGTAATCCTCCGGCCGCTCGTCGCCGCGAAATCTCCGGTCGATAAAAAGCCGTTTTACCCATGCGTGACCAACGCCGCCCGGATTGCAGGTAAAGTACATCCGCTTCGGGAAATCGTTTGCGCCGCGCAGCGCGGCGGTCAGCGTCACGTACTGGTACTCGGTAAAGTGCGTTGCCTCGTCCATGAAAATGACGTCGTACTCCTGCCCCTGATACTGCTCGACGTCACCCTCGCCGTCGCAGTAGCCGAACACGATCACGCTACCGTTCGGAAACTCAAACGTTTTGTCCGTCGCGCGGTAAGACGCGACGCCGCGCAGCAGCTTCCGCATGGGGCGGATATGGTTCTCGCGCAGCTCCGGTAGCGTGCGGCGCAGGATGAGGATGCGGATGCCCGCGTATTTTGCCGCCATCAGCGTCGCCTTGTTCCGCACGCACCAGCTCTTGCCTCCGCCGCGCGCCCCGCCGTAGCAAACGAAGCGCTCGCGCGCGTCGAAAAAGAGCTGCTGTTTGGGCTGGGGACGCTCCAAAATCTTACTGCGCAAACGCGTCCGCCTCCTCGGAGAGACTCAGCCGTATCTCGCCGTCCTCCGCATCCTTCGGCGAGACAATGCCGAGCAGCTTGCTGATTTGCTCAAGCGCGTTTGCCGCGCCGCGCGCGTCAAAGGATTTCGCCTCTCCCTCCATACACCGCTGGTAGATTTCCCGATAGTCCTCGATGATCTCGTCTCGCGTGGGTTCTCGCGCCCGCGCGCTTGCTTTGCGCGCCGCCCGCTTCGTTTGCCCGCTCTCCGGCGCGTCCCGCAACGGAGCGCGCGGCGTTTTCGCTTTCTTCTCCGCCTCCGGCGCCGCGTCGTCCGTTTTCGTTTTTCTTGCCGCCATGCGTTTCCTCCTCTCGATTTTCTCGGTTCCCCTCCCGGTCTGCCCGCCTTTTGTCGCCTTATAAGTTACTATTTGGTCAAAGCGACCCTACTCCGCGCAATAAGGGGGCAGACGCTTCCGCTCCCCCGCTCGTTCTGTTACGGCGTATCCACACAGTAACTTTTTGAGCTACTCACAGCATAACACGCATGTAGACGCTTGTCAAGTTATTTTTCTTGCTTTTTGAAAAAATATTTGCTATTATCAAGTTACAACGATCAGGAGGTACATCCCCATGACACTCGGAGAACGTATCAAAACGGCGCGCGAGGCGCGGCGCATGACGCAGGGCGAGCTGGGCGAGCGCTGCGGCACGACCAAGCAGACCGTGTTCAAATATGAAAGCGGGGTCGTCACCAACATCCCGCTCGACCGCCTTGAGCAGCTTGCGGCGGTGCTTGAGGTCACCCCCGGCTATCTGACGGGTTGGGCCGAGGATGCATATGAGCTGCCGGAGCGTCTCGGCGAGCTGGCGGAACCGTTTGAAAAGCTCAACGACGACGGGCAGGGCAAGGTCATCGGCTACACGAACGACCTTGTCTCCAGCGGGCGCTATACGCGCGCCCTGCCGGCGCGGCGCAAAGTCATCCCGTTTCCGAAGGCGAAGCGCCGCACGGACGGTTTTATGGAGCTCAAGGTCTACGACCAGCCCGCCGCCGCGGGTCTCGGCAACTATATCGACGCGCCGCTCTCGCGCCTTGAGCAGTATCCCGCGGAGCTGGTGCCGGACGGCGCGGAGTTCGGCGTTCGCATCGCGGGCGATTCGATGCAGCCCGACATCCCCGACGGCTGCACGGTGTTCGTGCGCCCGACCCCCGCGGTGGAGGTCGGTGAGATCGGCATTTTTGTGCTGGGCGGCGAGGCGTACTGCAAAAAGCTGATCGCCGACCCCTCGAACCGCCGCGCGCTTTTGCGCTCGCTCAACCCGAAGTACGCCGACATCGTCGTGGACGACGAGTCGCGCCTTCGCACCCTCGGCGCCGTGCTGGGGCACTATCCGGAGTAAAGGAAAAGGCGGACGCAGCCCCACGGCTTGCGTCCGTCTTTTGTTTTCCCCTCACCCGCACAGCCGCACGATCTCCTCCGGCGTATCCACGACCGTCTCCGCGCCCGCGGCTTCGAGCGCTTTTCGTCCGCGGAAGCCCCATGAAACCGCAATAAGCGGCAAGCCCGCGTTTTTCGCGGTCAAAACGTCCACCTCGGAGTCGCCGACGTAGACCGCGCCGTCCTCGGAAGCGTCCAGCGCACGGAGCGCCGCGAGTACGGTGTCCGGCGCGGGCTTGCGCCTGCGCGCCGCCGTCTCCCCGATGGCGACGGGGATCAGCCCCGCGAAATGCTCCTCATTCAGCAACTTCACCGCCGCGTCCGGCTTGTTGGACACGACCGCAAGCTTCTTTCCTGCCGCGCTCAGCGTGCGCAGCATCTCCGCGACGCCCTCGTAGGGCGCTGTGTGGTCGCGGCAGTGCGCGGCGTAATGCGCCTGATAGCGCCGCAGCGTCTCCGCGACCGCCGTGTCGGACGCGCCGTCCGGCAGCGCGCGGCGGATCAGCGTCTCCGCGCCGTTGCCGACGAAAGCGCGGATCTCGTCTCTCGTACGCTCGGGATATCCCAGCTCCCGCAGCACGGCGTTCGTGCTCGCCCACAGGTCGTAGAGCGTATCGAGCACGGTGCCGTCCATATCGAACAAAACGGTCTCATAACCCATCTCGCGTTCCTCCTTTGTTTCCCCCGCATTATAGCCGCGCATCGCAAAAAAAGCAAGGCGCTTGCAATTCGGCGCGTTTCCCGCTATAATAAAATATCATTTTTTCGAGAGGTGACCATCATGCAGGAGTTGGAACGTCAGTATCACATTCACTGCGCGCCCGGCGAGATCGGCCGCTACGTCATTCTGCCCGGCGACCCGGGCCGCTGCGCGTCCATCGCCGCATACTTTGAGGACGCGAAGCTCGTCGCGCAGAACCGCGAATACACCAGCTACACCGGCACGCTGCTCGGCGAAAAGGTCAGCGTCTGCTCCACCGGCATCGGCGGCCCGTCGGCGTCCATCGCGATGGAGGAGCTGCACAAGCTCGGCGCGGACACGTTCATCCGCACGGGCACCTGCGGTGGCATCGACCTCGATGTCAAATCCGGCGACATCGTCGTCGCCACCGGCGCCATCCGATACGAGCACACCTCCATGGAATACGCGCCCATCGAGTTCCCCGCCGTCGCGGACTTCGGCATCGCCGCCGCGCTCACCGAGTCGTCGAAGGCGCTCGGCTACACGACGCACACGGGCGTGGTGCAGTGCAAGGACAGCTTCTACGGCCAGCACAGCCCCGAGGCGAGCCCAGTGTATTACGAGCTTCTTCAGAAGTGGGAAAGCTGGAAGCGTCTCGGCGTCAAGGCGAGCGAGATGGAGTCCGCGGCGCTCTTCGTCGTGGCGGCGGCGCTGCACGTGCGCTGCGGCTCGTGCTTCCATGTGGTGTGGAACCAGGAGCGTGAAAAGGCGGGCCTCGACCAGGACATGAGCGAGGATACCTCCGCCGCCGTCAAGGTCGCGGTCGAAGCGCTCAAGCGCGTCATCGCGCAGGACAAGGCGGCAAAATGAGCGCCGGAAAGGTCATTGGCATCCTCGGCGGCATGGGCCCGCTCGCAACCGCCGACCTCTACCGCAAGCTCGTCCTGCATACCGACGCCGAGACCGATCAGGCGCATCCGCGCGTCGTCATCGACTCCAACACCGACATTCCCGACCGCACGGCGGCGCTGCTCCACGGCGGCGCCGACCCTGTGCCGGAGCTTCAAAAAAGCGCGAAACGCCTCGCGAGCATCGGCGCGGACGTGCTGATCATGCCCTGCAACACCGCGCACGGCTTCTACGACGCGGTGGCCGCGGCGGTGGATATTCCTGTGCTGCACATGCTGCGTCTCACGCGCGACGCGCTGCTCGCGCGCGGCGTGAAAACGGCGGGCCTGCTCGCGACCGACGGCACGGTGGAGACGGGGCTTTATCAAAGCGCGTTTGAAGGAAGCGGCGTCACGCTGCTCACGCCCGACAAGGAGGGACAGTCCGCCGTGATGGACGTGATCTACAACGGCGTCAAGGCGGGCGACCTTTCTCACGATGTTTCGGCGTTCCGCCGCTGCTGCGAGGGTCTTCTCGCGCGCGGAGCGGAGACGCTGATCCTCGGCTGCACGGAGCTGCCGCCCGCGTTTGAGCTGTACCGCCTCGACTATCCCGCGACCGACCCGACGCTGGAGCTCGCGCGCGGCGCGCTCCGCTTCGCGGGCTGCAAAACTAAATAGCCGTGAAACACGGCAAAAAGCAATAGGAGGGCAAGCCCATGAGCTATGCCGACCAAATCTTTCGTCAGACCTGCCTCGACATCCTCGAAAACGGCGTGCGTGACGATAACCTGACCGTCCGCCCACACTGGGAGGACGGCACGCCCGCCCACACCATCAAGAAGTTCGGCGTCGTCAACCGCTACGACCTCTCGCGGGAGTTCCCCATTCTGACGCTGCGGCGCACCTACTGGAAAAGCGCGGTGGACGAGCTTTTGTGGATCTGGCAGAAGAAATCCAACAACGTCCGCGACCTCTCCTCGCACATTTGGGACGCATGGGCGGACGAGAACGGCAGCATCGGCAAGGCGTACGGCTATCAGCTCGGCGTGAAGCACCACTACAAAGAGGGCGACATGGATCAGGTCGACCGCGTGCTGTACGACTTGAAGCACAACCCCGCCTCGCGCCGCATTATGACGAACATATACAACTTCGCCGACCTCAGCGAAATGGCGCTTTATCCCTGCGCGTACTCGATGACGTTCAATGTCTCCGGCGACACGCTTAACGCCATTTTGAACCAGCGCTCGCAGGACATGCTCGCGGCAAACAACTGGAACGTGGTGCAGTACGCGGTGCTTGTGCACATGTTCGCGCAGGTCAGCGGACTCAAGGCGGGCGAGCTGGTTCACGTCATCTCCGACTGCCACATCTACGACCGGCACATCCCCATCATCGAGAAGATGCTGCGGGAGCCCGAGCATCCCGCGCCGAAGTTCTCCGTCGACCCGTCGGTGACGGATTTCTACGCTTTCACGAAAGACAGCTTCAAGCTGGAAAACTACGAGTATTCCCCCTTTGAGGACAAAATACCCATTGCAATTTAAGGAGAGTAAAGAGAGATCATGGAAGCCATCGTTTGCATCAGCAAAAACTGGGGCATCGGCTGTGACGGTCAGCTTTTGTTCCACCTGTCCGCCGACATGAAGCGTTTTCGCTCGCTGACGCTCGGCAAGACCGTCCTGCTCGGCTCGCACACGCTTGCGACCTTTCCCGAAGGAAAGCCTCTGCCGGATCGCCGCTGCATCGTCTTCACGCGCAGCGAAGCCCCCATTGAGGGCGCGGAGGTCGCGCACACCGTCAGCGACGCGCTCGCCCTCGCGGGCGGCGACGCCATCGTCATCGGCGGCGCAAGCATCTACACGCTGCTGCTGCCCTACTGCGAGCGCGTAAAGGTCACGAAGGTCTTCGCGCAGCCGAAGGCGGACAGCTTTTTCCCCAACCTCGACACGCATCCCGACTGGCGCGTCGAGTCCGAAAGCGAGATCATGGAGGAAAACGGGCTGAAATTCCAGTTCATCGACTACGTAAAGAAGTGAGGCCATGCCAAGCCTATCCACTGACGTCCAATACATAAAAGGCATAGGAGAAGCCCGCGCAAAGTCCCTGCGAAAGCTGGGGATCACCGATTTGCGCGGGCTTATCTCCTTTTTTCCGCGTGCCTACGAGGACAGGCGGAACTACCGCCGCATCGCCGATCTCGTCCCCGGCGAAAACGCCTGCGTGCGCGCCGTCGTCGCGAGCGAACCGAAGCTCTCGCACATCCGCAAGGGACTCGATCTGGTAAAGTTCCGCGTCGTGGACGAGTCCGCGGCGCTCGATCTCACCTACTTCAACCAAAGCTATCTCAAAAACACGTTCCGCATGGGCGAGGAATACGTTTTCTACGGCAAGGCGGAAGGCAATCTGCTCAAAAAGCAGATGACGAACCCGCTCTACGAACGCGAGGGCGCAAATCAGATCACGGGACGCATCATGCCCGTCTATCCGCTCACAGCGGGCGTCAGTCAAAGCCTGCTGCACAAATCCATCCGTCAGGGGCTGGACGCGTGCGCCGACGAGCTTCCCGACGTCCTGCCCGAGGACGTGCGCCGAAATTATCGGCTTTGCCACGTCCGCTACGCCTATGAAAATGTCCACTTTCCAGCGGATGAAGAGGCGCTTTCCGTCGCGCGGCGGCGGCTCGTGTTTGAGGAGCTGTATCTTTTGGCGCTGGGTCTCCGTCTGCTGCGCGAGCGGCGCGGCGCGGAAAGCGGGCAGAAGTGCGGAAAAGCTCCTCTCGCGCCGTTTTACGCGGCGCTGCCGTTCACACTCACGTCCGCACAGACGCGCGCCATTGAGGATTGCGCGCGCGATATGGCGTCGGGACGGGTAATGAACCGCCTCGTGCAGGGCGACGTCGGCTCCGGTAAAACGATGGTCGCCGCGGCGGCTGTCTGGTTCGCCGCGCAAAGCGGCTTACAGTCCGCGCTCATGGCGCCGACGGAAATTTTGGCGGAGCAGCACTACAAGACGCTCGCACCGCTGCTGGAGCGTCTCGGCGTGCGCTGCGCGCTGCTCACCGCCGCGACGACGGCGAAGACCCGCCGCTCGATTTTGGAGCAGCTCCAAAGCGGCGAGCTCACGCTCGCCATCGGCACGCACGCGCTGCTCTCGCCCGACGTGCAGTATGCGCGCCTCGGACTCGTCGTCACGGACGAACAGCATCGTTTCGGCGTCGACCAGCGCGCCGGCTTAAGCGCGAAGGGCGAAAACCCGCATCTGCTCGTCATGTCGGCAACGCCCATTCCGCGCACGCTCGCGCTGATGATCTACGGCGACCTCGACGTATCGCTCATCGACGAACTGCCCCCCGGACGGCAGGCCATCGACACGTTTGCGGTGAGCTCGTCCTATCACAGGCGCATTTGGGATTTCCTGCGAAAGCAGGTCGCCGAGGGGCGTCAGGCGTACGTCGTTTGCCCGATGGTCGGGGAAAACGGCGAGCTGCCCGATGAGCGCAAAGCGGTCGCCGCCTATGCGGAAACGCTGCAAAAGGAGGTCTTCCCCGATCTGCGCGTCGCTCCCATTCACGGCAAGCTGAAGCCAAAGGAGAAGGACGCGGTCATGCGCGACTTTTCCGAAGGGCGCATCGACGTGCTCGTCTCCACCACGGTCGTTGAGGTCGGCGTAGACGTGCCGAACGCCTCGGTCATGCTCATTGAAAACGCCGAGTGCTTCGGGCTCTCGCAGCTCCATCAGCTCCGTGGGCGCGTCGGGCGCGGACAGCACAAATCCTACTGCATCCTCGTCTCCGACAACACGAACGAGGAGACACGGCGGCGCCTCGCGGTGATGACGAAAACGAACAACGGCTTTGCCATCGCGGAGGAGGATCTGAAGCTCCGCGGCCCGGGCGATTTTTTCGGCTCGCGCCAGCACGGCCTTCCTTCGCTGCGCGTCGCCGACCTCACCTGCGACATGGAGCTGCTGCACGAATCGCGCGCCGCCGCGGAATCGCTCATTGCCGACGATCCGGCGCTTACGAACCATCCGGCGCTCCGCGCGCGCATACAGGAGCTTTTTGCGCTGAACGCCGGCGCGATGAATTGAAAAGCTCTTTACAAGCCGTATTGGGTGCGCTATAATAATACGCACCGTATTTCAACATAGAGGAGAACGTCATGAATCAGGACTTTCCGCGCACTCTCGCGTTGCTGCGTCAGGAGGAAGGGATCGCACAGCGTCAGGCGGCGAAGGATCTCGGCATCTCGCAGGCGCTGCTTTCGCACTACGAAAACGGCGTGCGCGAGCCGGGTCTCGCGTTTGTGCGCAAGGCATGCGACTACTACCGCGTGAGCGCCGACTATCTGCTCGGGCGCACGCTCGACCGCGACGGCGCGGTCATTGACGCCGACGAGCTGTACGACGCGAGCAACGAAAAGGGCAGCTTAAAGGGCAGCATCGCCGCGACGCTGCAAAAGAAGCTGCTCGTGAACACGACGAGCCTGCTCTTTGAGCTGCTCGGCTCCACGGGCTCACGCGAGGCGGTGAACGCCGCGGCGGGCTATTTGGGCGGCGCGCTCTATCAGCTCTACCGGATGCTGCACCGCGCCGCGGGCGGCAAGGACAAGTTCTTTGCTCTCGGCGGCACGGCATTCTCGATGGACGCGGTAGACGCGGAGATGCGCCTTGCGCGCGTGGGCTTCGCGCAGGCGCTCGACGCGCTGGAATCAAACGAGGACGCGGCGCTGCCGACGATGGACAGCACGGCGCTCGCCGAGGCGTACCCTGGGCTTTCGCAGAGCCTTGCGCAGGTGCTGCACGCGACCGAGGAAGAGACGAACAAGCTGCTCGGCAGATAAGGGAGCGAAGATGAAACAGGAAAACATCCGCAATTTCAGCATCATCGCGCACATCGACCACGGCAAGTCCACGCTGGCGGATCGGCTGCTTGAAAAATGCAACGCGGTCAGCGCGCGGGAGATGGAGGATCAGATCCTCGACAATATGGATCTGGAGCGCGAACGCGGCATCACCATCAAGGCGCGCGCGGTCACGTTCGACTATACCGCGCAGGACGGGGAGACGTACACGCTCAACCTGATCGACACCCCAGGCCATGTGGACTTCAACTATGAGGTCTCGCGCTCGCTCGCCGCGTGCGAGGGCGCGATTTTGATCGTGGACGCGTCGCAGGGCATCGAGGCGCAGACATTGGCGAACACCTATCTCGCCATGGAGCACGATTTGGAAATTCGCCCCGTCGTCAACAAGATCGACCTGCCCGCCGCCGACCCCAAGCGCGTCAAGGACGAGATCGAGAACATCCTCGCCATCCCCGCTTCGGACGCGCCGGAGATCTCCGCCAAGCTCGGCACGAACATCGACGCGGTTTTGGAGGACATCGTCCACAACCTGCCCGCGCCCAAGGGCGACCCTGACGCGCCGCTGCGCGCGCTCATTTTCGACAGCTACTACGACGCGTACAAGGGCGTGATCGTGTACATGCGCCTGATGGAGGGTACGCTCAAGCCCGGCATGCGCGTTAAAATGATGGCGACCGGCTCGGAATTTCAGGTGCTGGACTGCGGGCTGATGCGCCCGCTGGGGCTGGAATCGACGAAGGAGCTGCGCGCGGGGCAGGTGGGCTGGTTCATCGCCAGCATCAAGGACGTTCACGACACGCAGATCGGCGACACGGTCACGGGCGTGGAGAATCCCGCCGCGGAGCCGCTGCCGGGGTATCGCAAGGTGCGCTCGATGGTGTATTGCGGCATCTACACCGAGGACGGCAGCAAGTACCCCGACCTTCGCGACGCGCTGGAAAAATTGCAGCTCAACGACGCGTCGCTCACGTTCGAGCCGGAGTCGTCCGTCGCGCTGGGCTTCGGCTTCCGCTGCGGCTTTCTGGGGATGCTGCACATGGAGGTCATTCAGGAGCGCTTGGAGCGCGAATTTGACCTCGATCTCGTCACCACGCTGCCGAGCGTCATCTACGAGGTCTATAAGACCGACGGCACGCTGGTAAAAGTCGACAACCCCCACAACTACCCCGACCCCGGCGTCATCGAGCACGCGGAGGAGCCGTTCGTCAAGGTGACCATCGTCACGCCGCCGGACTATGTGGGCAACATCATGCCGATGTGCCAGGATCGCCGCGGCGAGTTCAAGGACATGCAGTATCTTGACACCTTTCTCGTGGAGCTGCACTATGAAATGCCGCTCAACGAAATCATCTACGACTTTTTCGATACGCTCAAGGCGAACACGAAGGGCTACGCCTCGCTCGACTATGAGCTCTCCGGCTACCGTCCCAGCGAGCTGGTGAAGGTCGACCTGCTGTTGAACGGCGATCAGGTGGACGCTTTGTCCTTCATCGCCCACAAGGACAAGGCGTATCCCCGCGCGCGCAAGCTGTGCGAAAAGCTCAAGGAGAATATCCCCCGCCAGCTCTTCGAGGTGCCGGTGCAGGCGGCGATCGGCGGGCGCGTCATCGCCCGCGAGACGGTCAAGGCGATGCGCAAGGACGTGCTCGCCAAGTGCTACGGCGGCGACATCACGCGCAAGAAGAAGCTGCTGGAAAAGCAAAAAGAGGGCAAAAAGAAGATGCGGAGCTTAGGAACTGTCCAAGTTCCCACGGAAGCCTTCTTAGCGGTATTGAAGCTGGACGAGTAAAAAGAAAAGCAGCCTTACGGCTGCTTTTCTTTGATGGCCTTCAGCTGCTCCGCGTTTTCCTCGCTGAGCGCGTCGCTGATCGCCATGCGGCGCAGGATGTTCTTCATTGTTTCGTCCAGCGGCGCGCCCTCGCGGTAGTCGGCGGGAAAGATGAAGTCCACGCGCCCGTCGGAGAGCAGCGCCTCCACGCCCGCGCGGTTGCTGTCCTGATACACCGCCACCGCCTGCCCGCCGTAGGCGCGCATCATCTTCATGCACGGCACGTCGGAAAGCCCGTCGCCGACGTAGATCATGTTCGTGAACGGGATGCGCTTGCTGTCGTCGGGCATGGAGGCGTTGAGGTCGCGGTCGTTCGCCACGTCTAGGATCCCCTTGTTGATGCGGTAGACGAACTGCGTCTTGTTGGTGAAGTTGACGTCCAGCTTCGGCCACATGGCAACGCCGTCCGCGCCATAGAGAAACTCGCAGGCGTAGATTTCCTTGAACTCGTGCGCCACGCCGCTGCCCTCGATGATCTCTTTGAGGCCGGAGGAGAGGACGTAGTGCTCCACCGTGACGCCCAGCTCTTCGCCGAAGGCGTTGATGCGCGAGAACCACTCCTTCACGCCGGGGAAAAGCTGGATCGCGTGGCCGCACCTTACCAGATAGTCCCGCTCCAACCGGATGCCTTTCTTGCGGCACTCGTCGATCATCGTATACATGTAGGCGAGCAGGCCGTCCATGTGGTTGTTCCAGCCGAAGTTGTTGGCGATCGCCCAAAACTCCTTTGGCGTATAGCCGAGGCTCGGGATGAAGGCATAGTCCTGCATATCCGTTGTGCAGAGGGTCTTGTCAAAATCGTAGAGGAATGCGACGATGGGCCTTTTGCTCATGAAAGCACCTCGCTTTGCTCAAAAAGCGGCGCAATTGCGCCGCTTTTTCATTCATCTTCGTCCGCGTTGTAATTCCTGCCGAACTTGAGGTCGGCAAGCTTGATGGCGCGTGTCGCCGTGTCGGCAAAGGGGCTGTCGTCCGGATCGGCGGTCTCCTCCGGTTCCGGCTCGGCGGGTTTCGCCGCCTTGGTCGCCCTTGCCGTGGGGAAGGGAATGGTCGCGTCCGTGTCGGCGCCGCCCGTCGCCTCGCCCTGCTTGCGCTCGTAGGAGGCGACGATCTTCTCTCCCAGCGCCGCGATATCCGCCGCCGCGTCGCGCTCCGCCTTGACCTCGCCGGTCGTCTGCTCGATCTGTTCGGGTGTGAGGTCGGGCAGCGTGTCGAGCGTGCGAAGCTGCGATTCGCAGACGCTGCGCGTCTTCTCGACAAACGCCTTCGTCTGGTCCTTGATGGCGTTGAGCCGCTTCTGCTCGTACACGATCTCGTCGTGCAGCGCGCCGATCTTCGCACGCGCCTCCATCTCGGCGTCGGCGAGCAGCGTTTCCTTCTTCTCCTCCGCCTCGGAGACCATGGAGCTCGCCATATTCTGTGCGGTGAGCAGCGCCTTGCGCATGGCGTCCTCGGTCGCGCGGTACTCCTCGACCTTCTCGACGAGCACCTTCATCTTCGCCTTGAGCGCGGCGTTTTCCTTGTAGAGCGCCGTATAGTCGTCGGTCAGCTCGTCGAGGAACTCGTCCACCATGGTCATGTTATAACCGCCGAACGCGGACTTCGCAAAGGCGTGTTCGGCTACTTCCTGCGGTGTTAGCATTGAGAGGCCTCCTTGTATACGATACGGCAAACGGCAAATTGCCGTTTGCACAGTCAAATCTCGCGGTTGCCGCGCGAGCGGCGGGTAAAACGACCTGTATTTATAATGGCTCTGCCATTATAAATACAGTCCGCTGCTTTCCAGCTCGTCGATCAAATCGCCCATGATGTCCACGTGATAGGGCGTGATAATATACGTGTTGGCAGCGACCTTCTTGATCTTTCCCTCGCCCGCGTAGGCAACGCCGGAGAGGAAGTCAATGAGTCGGCGCGCAACGTCCTTGTTCGTGGATTCGAGGTTGATGACGACCGTGCGCTTTTCCTTGAGATGGTCGGCGATCTCGGACGCGTTCTCAAACCGCTCCGGCTTAACGAGCACGACCTTGAGCTGCGTGGTCGCGTGGATGTTCACGACCTTGTTGCGCCGCTCCTCCTCACGGCTGCGAGAACCGGAGGAACCGCGCTCGCGGTCGCCGCGTTCGGCAAAAGCGCCGGTATCGCCGCGTTCGCGCAAATCCGGAAAATCGTCTTCGTATTCCTCGTCCTCGTCGTCGTAGGGATGCGCCCACTTTTTCAGATCGTCTAAAATGCCCATTTGTTGAAGCCCCTCTCTCAAATCGCGTAATTGCGCCTGCCGAAAATAGCGGTGCCGACGCGCACAAGCGTCGCGCCGCAGCGCACGGCGTCCTCATAATCGCCGCTCATGCCCATGGATAACATATCAAGTTTATTATGATACATTTTTTCGTTGATGTCAACATAAAGGGCGCGAACTTTTTCAAAATATGGTATACTGCCGTGCTCCGTCTCCGCAACGGGTGGTATACACATCAGTCCGCGCACTCGGACGTGATCGAGAGAAAGCGCCTGCGCGGCGACAGCGGAGACCTCCTGCGGGGCAAAACCGCTCTTCGCCTCCTCGCCGCCGACATTGACCTCAAGAAGGATGTCCTGCACAATGCCGAGCTTTCCTGAGAGCGCGTCGATGTCGGCGAGCAGTTCGGGCGAGCTGACGGATTCAATGAGCGCCACCTTGCCGACGACCTGCTTTACCTTGTTGCGCTGCAAATGGCCGATAAAGTGCAGCGGCGCGCCGTCGTAGGCGTTCTCGGCAAGCTTCTGCGTCATTTCCTGCACGCGGTTCTCGCCCAGCGCGTCGATACCGGCGGCGATCGCCTCGCGGCAGGCTGCCGCATCGTTCATCTTGCTCGCGCCGACAAGCGCGATCTCCGAGGGCTTGCGCCCGCATTCCTCCGCGGCGCGGGCAATGTTCGCGCGCACCGCCGCAATGTTTTCTGCGATAGACATGTCGATCCCCCCAAAGTAGTTTTTATCCGATGACGCGCCCGTTGAACAGCTCGCCCGCCGTGATGATGACCTCGTCGCCGGCGCGCAGCGTGTAAAGCACGAGGTCGCTTTCGCGCGTCGCGTGGATCTCGCCCGGGCGGACAAGGCAGTAATCCTCGCCCTGATAAACGAGCTCCACGGGCTTGAAGTAGGATTGCAGACCGATGCGGCAATAAACGCCGCTTGCCCCGTCCTCGCCGATGCGCAGCGCATTTTTGGGAATGCGCAGGCCCTCGTAGCTCTCCAGGATCAACTCGGCGCTCTGCGCGCGCAGGGCGGTCACGGCGGAAAGGTAACGGTCCGAGGTGAGAACGAGCACGCAGCGCCCGTTCTGCGCGCTTCCGACCGAAGCGACGGAAATGGGCAGCGGGCTGTCCACGCCCGAAAGGGCGAGCTGATAGGACTCGCCTGTTTTGATGCGCGCCGCATCCGCCTCGGAAACGACGGCGGCATAATACCATCGCTCGCCGCGAACGAGCTTGCCGACGGTACTGGACGCCGCGTGCGGCGCGAGCGAATCGAACTGCGCGGGCGTGAGCGAGTTCAAAAGCCCGGGTGTGAGCACATCCTCCCAGCCGTCCGCGACCGCAGAATAGGTGCCGGAAAACGGCGCCGCGATCACGCTCGACGCGCCGCCCGACGCGGCGGACGCGCTGGCAAGCCGCGCCTCGGTCTCGGCGATGCGCCCGCTGAGGTCGGCGCTGCCGCGATAGGCGAACTCGCGCCGCAGCACGGTGGCCTTGAGCGCGGAAGCGTCGGCTTCGAGCGCGGCGTAGTTGCCGGACGTAAGCGCAGCGCGCAGCGCGATGATGTCGCTTTCGATCTCGCCGTCGAGCCGCAGGGCGGTCTCGGCGTCGCGCGCGGCGCTTTGGGCGTATTTGAGCTGCTCCAGCTCAGCGCGCAGCACGGAGACCTCCCGCGCGGCGGCGAGCGACTGCTCGCTGCGGTAAACCGTGGCGAGCGGCTTTCCCTTTGCAACGCGCTCGCCCTCGGCGCGCGTGAGTTCGACGAGCGGCTCGCCGCACTCGACCACCGCCTCGTCGCGCACAAGCATACCGCTCAGCGTGAGTGTGTGCTCGGCGCGATAGGCGTACACGGGCGCGGTGATGTCGGGGCGCGTGAAGTAGCGCCACGTCTGCACGCCGAAATAGGCAAACACGGCGACGGTGAAAAGAAACGTAATAAGCTTTGCGGTAAGGGGGGCTTTCTTCATGGAATACCTCTCGGGCGGGCGTTACTCCTCGGCGTCCTCTCCGGCGTCGCGCAGGTCGATGGGCTGCGACGGAGCGATGGTCGAGATGGCGTGCTTGTAAATGAGCTGCTGCCGGCCTTCGCTTTCAAGCACAACGGTGAAGGGGTCGAAGCCGCGCACCGCGCCGCGCATTTGGAAGCCGTTGACAAGAAAGACCGTCAGCGGTACGTTTTGGCGGCGGGCCACGGTGAGGAACGCGTCCTGCAAATTGGTGTTCTTTTTCATAAGTATCCGTCCTTTCTTTCTCGCAGGCTTGTCCGCCTGCATCTGAAAGTCAGGATACGCCATGGGCGGTGAGGATTTCTGTCGAAAAAGCAAGAGCCGACTGGAAATCGCGTGTTTTTTTCCAATAGTACCAGCACACGTCCGGGTTGCGCCGCAGCCACGTGAGCTGGCGCTTGGCGTACTGGCGCGAGTGAAGCTTGATCTCCGCGATTGCGTCCTCGCGCGAGGCGTTTCCGTCGAAGTACGAAAGACATTCCTTGTAGCCGATGGCCTGAAACGCGGTGGACGTACGTGAAACGCCCTCGCTGAGCAACGCGCGCGCCTCATCGAAGAGGCCGTCATCGACCATGGCGTCCACGCGGCGCTCGATGGCGGAGCGCATATCTTCCCTGTCTTCGAAAGCGAAGCCGAGGAATACCGCCGCATAGCGCGGCGGGATGCTCTGCGTCTCTAAATTGTGCTGTGTCAGCGTCTTGCCGGTCTCGTACCAGACCTCCAGCGCGCGGATAATGCGCTTGCGGTTGACGCCCTCCACGCGCGCGGCGCTTTCGGGGTCGACGGCGCGCAGCTCCGCGAGCAGCGCGTCCGCGCCTTCTTCGTCAAACCGCGCCTCCAGCTTTTGGCGTATCTCACCGCCGAACCGGCCCGCGGCAAAGCCGTGCCCCGCGAGCAGCGCGTCTAAGTAAAGCCCTGTGCCGCCGACGATGACAGGCCGCTTCCCGCGCGCGAGGATGTCGTCCACACACGCGCCCGCCTCCTCCGCGTAGCGCGC
>JAWRIJ010000036.1:0-12967 GCA_040307975.1 Oscillospiraceae bacterium
TCCGCCACTTTCCACACCTTCCGTTGTCCGAAAACTCCTTCCGGTGCTTCTCGTTCGACTTGCATGTGTTAAGCACGCCGCCAGCGTTCGTCCTGAGCCAGGATCAAACTCTCAATAAAATGGTATCAAAACAGCCTTTCGACTGTCTCAATCTTTTATCGAGCTATTTGTCATAGCTTCATTCTTTTTGCCATGTCTCCATGGCCGCCTCCAAAGCGGGTAATTGACTTAACCCCGCCCCTTCGGCTTCTTTCGATGCGGTCTCCCGCATCGCTTTCTGGTGCTTCGTCTTGCATTCGTTGTTTAATTTACAAGGTACTCGCTCCAACCGCGGAACAGTCGCTACTATACACGCAATCTTCTATTTTGTCAACACCTTTTTCGCGGTTTTTTTCTTTTTTTCTCAATTTGTGCAAATCGCAACATGCGGGTCGAAAAATGACAGCTCCGCATGCGCAAAACGCGCAATGGCTTCCGGGTGTTTTTTCCATTCTCCTTGTCAATACTGTGTCATGGTGCTATACTGCTGTTTGAAACAGGAAAGGAGCAATGGTATGACCGCTGTTCATGCATTGGAAGAATACGTTGACGCGCTGCGCGGCGCGGAGCTCCTCGCCGAGTGTACCGTTGACGCGTCGGCCATGCAAACGCGCATCGACTGCTTCAGCTACGACAACCGCACGCTCTCCGGCGCGTCGCTCTTTCTCTGCAAGGGAGCGCATTTTAAAGAAGAGTACCTTCGCGATGCGCTCGCGCACGGCGCCGTTGCCTATGTTGCCGACCACGCCTACGCCGTCGGCGCGCCGCGGCTGATTGTCAGCGACATCCGCCGCGCGCTGGCAATTCTCGGACGGCTTTATTATAATGGTGTGACGGATCAGCTTATAACCATCGGCATCACGGGCACCAAGGGCAAGAGCACAACGGCGTATTACCTACGCTACATTCTCAATGATTGGCTCGCGTCCGAGGGAAAGCCCGACTGCGCGCTCATTTCGTCCATTGAGACTTACGACGGCGCAACGCGCGAAACCTCACACATCACGACGCCTGAGGTACTGGAGCTTTACCGGCACTTTCAGAACGCGCACGATCACGGCGTCACGCATCTTGTGATGGAGGCGTCGAGCCAGGCGCTCAAGTATGGGCGCGTATACGGTATGACCTTCGATGTCGCGGCGTTTTTGAACATCGGCGAGGATCACATCAGCCCTGTTGAGCATCCTGATTTTGAGGACTACTTTGCATCCAAGCTCAAGCTTTTCGACCAGTGCCGCGTCGGCTGCGTCAATACCGACGCCGAGCATGCCGAACGCGTCGTGGACTATGCGAAAAGTCGCTGCGAGCTTCTTACCTTCGGCTCGCATGAAAGCGACACGGTGTGCTGCGAGAAGGTCGAAAAGCGCGCCGACGGGATCTACTTCACCGTCCGCTCGCCAAAGTATAACGGCGAGTTTTCCATCACGATGCCGGGGCTTTTTAACGTGCAGAACGCGCTCGCGGCTGTCACCATGTCGATGGCGCTGGGCGTTCCCGAGGAAAGCGTCCGCCGCGGCCTTCGCGCCGCGCGCGTGAGCGGGCGCATGGAGATCTATCGCAGCCGCGACGGCGAGGTGACCGTCATCGTCGACTATGCGCACAACGCCCTGAGCTTCGACGCGCTGTTTCGCTCCGCACAGCTCGAATTTCCCGACAGCCGTCTCATTGCGGTGTTCGGCTCCGTCGGTGGTAAGGCGCAGAGTCGGCGAAAAGATCTGGGGATCACCGCCTCCCGCTATGCGGACTACGTCTACATCACCGAGGATGAGCCGGGTGAGGAGCGTGCGGAGGACATCGCCAAACAGATCGAAGCATATGTCACCTGCCCGCACGAGATCGACGTGGATCGCGGAAGCTGCATCCGCAAGGCAATTTTGGAGCAAGGCGGTCGCCGTGTCGTGCTGTGCACGGGCAAGGGGCAGGAGAACACCATGAAGCGCGGAACAAGCTACGTCCCCGTCCCGACCGACGCGGAATGGGCGGAGAAATACCTGCGCGAATACGACGAAAGGGGCAGGCGGCAATGAGCGGATATCTTCCCATCATCCTTGGCAGCGACGAAAACGCCTACGGCACGGCGCGGCTCTTTCACGAGCTTGGCGCGCGGCCGCTGCTGCTGTGCGCAAGGGCGCTGAACGCGACGCGTTCAAGCCGCCTCTTTGACCTGGAGGTCATCCCCGACTTCGACCGCGACGCCGTCTTCCCCGACGCGCTCGCGCGCGTGCTGGAGCAGCGCAAGGCGCAGTACCCTGACGGCTTTGTCGTCGTCCCCTGCTCCGATTACTACACAGGTCTCACTACGCGCCACTACCCGCGCTTCGCCGGACTTATCCGTAACCGCTTCAACCCGCCGGAGCTGCTTGACACGTTCGACACCAAGGACAAGTTCTACGCGCTGTGCGAAAAGCACGGGCTCGATTATCCAAAGACCGCGATCTGCGCGCCGGATGAGCGCGAGAGCGTCCTCGACCGTCTGCCTTTTGAGTTTCCCATCGTCGTAAAGCCGGAAAACAGCAATGCCGTGGAATACCTTCATTGTCATTTTGAGGGGCAAAAGAAAGTCTTTTTCTTCGACACGCGCGAGCAGTATCTCGCAATGGTCGCGAATATGAACCGCTCCGACTATCGCGGCAAGCTTATCTTGCAGGAGTTCGTTCCCGGCGGGGATGATGCGATGCGCGTGCTCAACAGCTATTCAGGCAACGATGGAAAGGTGCGCGCCATGTGTCTCGGCCAGCCGGTGCTTGAATACTACGAACCAAGCTCTATCGGCAACTATGCCGCCGTCCTCTCACGCGGCGACCGTGCGCTCTATGAGAAGATGCGTTCGTTCTTGGAGGACATCGGCTATGTGGGCTTTTCCAACTTCGACATGAAGCTCAACCGTCGCACGGGACGGTACCTGCTCTTCGAGATCAACCCGCGCCTCGGGCGCAGCAGCTACTTCGTCCGCGCCGCAGGCATCAACATGATGAAGATCCTCACGGACGACGCCGTGTTCGGCAGACGCGAGGAATGTGTTTACAACGAAAATACCGCGCTTTGGTCGAACGTACCGCGCGGCATCCTCAAGCGCTATGTCTCCGACCCCGCGCTGCGCGCTGAGATCGCGCAAAGCAAAATGGCGCGGACGCTCCTCGACCCCGCGGACTTCAACCTCAAACGCGCCTATCGTGCGTGGCGCGTCGACCACGCGCAGTACAAGATGTATCGGAGGTACTATTTTGATAAGGAAAAGGAGCGCTGACAAGCGCTCCTTTTCTCAGTTTCTACACCAGCATCGGCTGTATTTGCCGGCCTTCAAACGCCGCCTCGGCCGCCGCTTCGAGCTGCGTGAAGTCCGCGATGAGCGACGTCGGTTTTTTCTCCGCGTCGTCCTGCCCGAAGGGCACGAAATAGTAATGCTTGCGGTTCAAAAGCGCCGCGATGTTGCCCGCGCTCGCGCTGAGGCCGTCGTTGGTCGCAAGCGCGACGACGACGGGTTTGCCGTTGCGCAGATGCGACTTTGCCGCCATGGTCACGGCGTTGTCGGTCATACCCGCGGCAAGCTTCGCAAGCGTGTTTCCCGTGCAGGGCGCGATCACGAGGACGTCCATCGCGTTTGACGGTCCCAGTGGCTCCGCCTCCACGACGGTCTTCACCGCGCGCCGTCCCGCGAGGCTCTCCACACGCTCCAAAAGCTGCTCCGCCGTGCCGAAACGCGTGTCGTACCTCGCCGCGTTATCCGACAGAATAGGGATCAGTTCGTGCTTTTCCGAAAGCTGTTCGTAGAGCTTGAGTATCTTCGGATGATTGCAGAACGAGCCGCAGATCGCAAAGCCCAGTTTCATTCCTTTTCGTCCTCCCACATGCGATATAACGTTTCCTGAATGGCGCGCGCCGCCGACTCGGGCGCGACCTTGCCCGGCAGGCCGCCCGCCTTGACATAGCACAGCCCCAGCACCTCCGCCTCTGCGGTGTCGACGCCCTGCTTCGATGCGAGTTCGACGAGCACGCAGTCCCGCCGCAGCTCGCGCAGATGCTCGGCGCGGAGCACCGGCGCAGGCACGGTGTTGAAGACCGCGCGGAACGCGCCGAGCGTCCCGCTCAAACGTTCCGTATGAAGCGGCTCGTAGCCGAGCGCACCGATCCACGCGAGGTCGCCCGTCCTGCGCGCGCTGACACTCACCTCCGCGCCGAGCGCGGCAAGGTCGCGCGCGAGCAGCTTGCCCACGCGCCCAAAGCCGACGACAAGGCAGGGCGCGCCGTGCAGCGTTACGTTCAAGCGCTCCATTGCGGCGGCGATCGCGCCCTCCGCCGTCGGCACGGCGTTTTTGACCGTCAGCGCCTCGTCTGCAAAGTAATCGGCGACGCGCAGGCCCAGCGCCTCCGCGCGTACGCGCTCCGCTTCCGGCACCGCGCCGGCGTAGACCGGACGCGCGGGGTTGAGCCGCGGCCACAGCTCGGCAAGCGGCAGCGCCGTTCCGCGCAGGCGCCCATTCTCTGAAAGCGGCACGGGCAGCACGATACGTTCCGCCTCCGCCGCCTCGCTCGGCTTTGTCTCCGTCAAGCCCGCGAGTCCCCACGCGCGCACCTCGTATCCATCCGCCGCGAACAGCTCCGCCAGCCGCGCCATACGTTGATCACCGCCGAACATCCCGATCGTTTCGATTTCGCACCACCTCTTTCTCCCCATTCTATGGCGCGCATGCGCGCGTGGTGATTGCGGATCGTTTCCCGTTGTGTTACACTGGGAAAAACTGTTTTTCGAGGTGAACCATGCGTTATCCGTACCTGCTATTTGACGCCGACAACACACTCTTTGACTTTGACCGCGCCAACCGCGTCGCATTCGAGGCGACCTGTAAAGCGGTCGGCCTTACCTGCTCGGACGAACTGCTGCGCCGCTACGAGGCGCACAACAACGCCTGCTGGACGATGTTCGACCGTGGCGAGGCGTCGAAGGAGTTCATTGTCGTCGAGCGCTTCCGCCGTTTTTTCGCGGAGCTGGGGCTTGACGCCGACCCCGAGCTCGCAAATCATACCCACCTCTCGACGCTCGCGACCTGCTCGTTCCCCATGGCGCACTCGGTAGAGGTGTGCAAGCGCCTCGCGGAAACGCACCGGCTGTTCCTCGTCACCAACGCCGTCGCGTCCGTGCAGCGCGGACGGCTTGCGCGCGCGGAGATCAAGCCGTATCTCGAAGCGGCGTTCATCTCTGAGGAGGCGGGCGCGCAGAAGCCGACGCGGGAATATTTCGATTACGTCTTCGCCCACATCGACGGCATCACAAGGGACAACTGCCTCGTCGTCGGCGACTCGCTGACAAGCGACATTCAGGGCGCCGTCAACTACGGGCTTCCCTCCTGCTGGTTCAATCCCAAGCACATAAAAAGGCCGAACGGTCTTCGCATCGACTATGAGATCGCCGATCTGCGCGAGCTGTATGACATCGTGTGACATGAAAAAGTCCTCCGTCCGGTGCGTCGGCAACCGGACGGAGGCGAGGGATGAGCGCGTCAGCACATATTGAAATCATTCTTCGTCGATTTCCCGTGTGGCGTAGGCGTTGAGCGACCAGTCAGCGCGCGCACCCGAGAGGTATTCGTAGTAGCCCTGCGCGCCGATCATCGCACCGTTGTCGCCGCAAAGCGACAGCGGCGGGAGGTAGAGCTTGCATCCCTCCGCGTCGCAGGCACGCTGCAAATCGGCGCGGAGGAACGAATTCGCCGCGACGCCGCCCGCCGCGACAATCGTTTTTCGTCCGCATTGCCGCGCCGCCAGCATTGTACGCGGCACCAGCTCGTCCGAAACCGCCTGCGTAAAGTCCCGCGCCAGCGCCGCGCGATCGAGCGGTTTCCCCGTCTGCTCAGCGTTGTGCGCAAGGTTCACCACCGCCGTTTTGAGCCCCGAAAAGCTCATATCCAGCTCGTGCCCCTCGATCTTCGCACGGGGGAGATCATATACGCCGCCCGCGCTCTGCTGCGCCAGCTCGTCCATCGGCCTGCCGCCGGGGTACGGAAGCCCCAGCACGCGCGCCGCCTTGTCGAAGCACTCGCCCGCCGCGTCGTCCCGCGTCGCGCCGACGAGCTTGAAATGGGTGTAACCCGCGACGTCCACGAGCAACGTGTTCCCGCCCGACATACACAGTGCGAGGAACGGCGGCGCAAGCTCTGGGAACGCCAGATAGTTCGCCGCGATATGCCCGCGGATGTGATGCACCGGAATAAGCGGCACAGAAAGCGCATAGGCGACGGATTTGGCAAAGTTCAGCCCCACCAGTACCGCGCCGATCAGTCCCGGCGCATAGGTCGCGGCGACCGCGTCGACGTCTTTCTTCCCAACGCCCGCATCCGCGAGCGCCTTGTCGGCAAGCGCCGTGATCGCTTCCACGTGCTTGCGCGACGCGATCTCCGGCACGACGCCGCCATAGAGCGCGTGCATGTCCGCCTGCGAGGCGATGGCGTCGGAGAGTATTTTCCGTCCGTCCTCGACGACCGCGACGGCGGTTTCGTCGCAGGACGATTCAAATGCCAGTATTTTCACGTCTTCTCACTCCATCCACGCATGCACCTGCGGGACGCCCATCGAAGGCTCCCACGGGATGCGTACATATTTCCGGCAGACGGGCGCCGGAAGCCGGCTGCTCCACGCACGGCGATGCACCGCGCACAGCGCCTCGTCCGAAACGTTTTTCTCCGCCCAGTAAAGCGTATGAAAGGGCACGCCGAACAGGCAGAGATCATAGTCGGCGCGCCGCGCGCCGTTTCGCTCATAAAAGGCAAGCCTCCGCTCCGCCAGTTCTTTGTCGGGCGCATAGGCGGGGATCTCCGACTCGCCGAACACGATGTTCCCGCGCTCCGTTTCCAGCAGCTTTTCGATCAGCAGCGATCCAAGTCCGCCGTTTCGGCGCTCCTTTGCGACGCAAAGGTAGTCGAACAGCGCGAAGCCCGGTTCAGGTTCGAATACAAACGCCTCACCCGCAAGCTCTTCCCCGTCAAACAGGCACCACGGGCGGTACGTTCCCGCCCGTATCAGCGCGCGGATCGCCCGCAGCGGCGGCAGCTCCGACACAGGAAACGAAGCTTGCAGGTCGCGCCGGTACGCGAGCGCCAGTTCCGCGTCAGTCGCCGTCCGCAGTTCCATCGCTTGCAAACGTCCTTGTCATGATGATCGCGTCCTCCTTCGGATGCTCGTAGTAGTTGGGCCGCCGCCCGACGCCGCGAAAGCCGCGGCTGCCGTAGAGCGCGATGGCGCCGTAGTTCGACGCGCGCACCTCCAGCGTCAAAAACGCAAGCTTGTTTCCCACGGCAAAATCCACGAACACGTCCAAAAGCGCGGACGCGACGCCGCCGCGGCGCGACTCCGGCCGCACGGCGACGTTGGTGATGTAGCCCTCGTCCGCGACGACGAGCAGCCCCGCGTAGCCCACGACGCTGCCGTCCTCCTCATCGAGCGCGACCAAATACGCGGACAGGGCGTTGTCCAGCTCCTCCGCGAGCATATTGCGTGACCATGGCGAGGAAAAGCAAACGCGCTCAAGCGCCGCAACCTCGTCGAGATGCTCGTGCGTCATCGGCACGATGCGAACGTTCTTTTTCAAATGCTCCATAAAATTCTCCATTTGGGGATCCCCGTCATGTTTTGCGATTGCCGCGCAAGCGGCGGGCGGAATGGCGTCCAAGTCTCAGCCCTTTGCCTCCAGCCAGTTTTTGCCCCAGTGCGCCTCCGCCGTGAGCGGCACGGAGAGCGTCACGACTCGCTCCATCTCCTCCGTGAGCGCCGCCGCGACACGCTCCGCCTCGTCCTGGGGGCACTCGACGATCAGTTCGTCGTGTACCTGCAAAATGAGGCGGCCGCGCAGGCCTTCCTTCCGAAGGCGCTCGTCCACGCGCACCATCGCAAGCTTGATAATGTCCGCAGCCGTACCCTGAATGGGCATGTTGAGCGCGACGCGCTCACCGAACGAACGGGTTTGGAAATTCGTCGCGGCAAGCTCGGGCAGCGCGCGGCGGCGGTGCATCAGCGTCTCGACGTACCCCGCATTCTTCGCCCGCTCGACCACGTTCGTCATGTAGTTCCGCACGCCGGAAAAGCGCGCGAGATAGTTCTCGATATACGCCTTCGCCTCCGCAACGGAAACGCCGATGTCCTGCGCGAGCGAAAACGCGGAGATGCCGTACACGATGCCGAAGTTCACCGCCTTGGCGTGCGAGCGCAGTTGCTTGGTCACCTGCTCCATCGGTACGCCGAACGCCTGCGACGCGGTGACTGTGTGGATATCCTCGCCGCTGCGGAACGCATCCCGCATGGTCTTGTCGTCCGCGATGTGCGCAAGCAGGCGCAGCTCGATCTGCGAGTAGTCGGCGTCGACGAGCACGCAGCCGTGCGCGGGCACGAACATGCGGCGGAACTCGCTGCCAAGCTCCGTGCGCGTGGGGATGTTCTGCAAGTTCGGCTCCGTGGAGCTGAGCCTGCCCGTCGCCGTCACGGTCATCTGAAAGCTCGTATGGATGCGCCCGTCGGGCGCGATGACCTTCAAAAGCCCGTCGCAGTAAGTGGACTTGAACTTCGCGTACTGGCGGTACTCCAGCACGTCCGCGACGATAGGATGCTCCCAGCGCAGCTTCTCCAGCACATCCGCGTTTGTCGACCAGCCCGTTTTTGTCTTCTTCCCGTGCGGCAGCTCCAGCTTTTCAAACAGGATCGTGCCGAGCTGCTTGGGCGAGTTGATGTTGAACTCCTCGCCCGCCTGCTCGTAGATGCGCTTTTCCAGCGCCTTTACGTTCGTCTCCATCCGCTCGCCGAACTCCGCGAGCGCGCGGCGGTCGACGAGGCAGCCCGCCGTTTCCATCCGCGCAAGCACCGCGCAAAGCGGCAGCTCCACGCCGTAGAAAAGCTCATGCAGATCCCGCTCCTCGACGGCGGGCTTCAGCGCTTCATACAACGCGCCCACGGCGGCGCAGTAGCAGTGGAACGACGTTTCCGCCGCGAGCCTGTCGCCCAGCATGGAAAACGCGTCCGGCTCCAGGTGCGCTGGCTTCGTCAGCGCCTCGTGGAAATAGGAAACAAACAGTTTGTCAATGTCATAGCTGCCCGCCGTCGCGTCCACGAGATATGCCGCGATCGCGGTGTCGAATACGAAGCCCTCGATGGGCAGATCGTTTTCGAGCAGGGCGCGCATGAGGTCTTTTATGTTGTGCGAGACCTTCTTGACATCCGCCGAAAACAGCGCGCGCAACAGCGCGCTCCAATCCCCGCCGTAGCGGTCGGAGAAGAGCTCCGCCGAGCTCGCGGCATCCGCTCCCGTCTGGCAGTCCACAATGACGCCGGAGAGATCGGGCAGGGCGAGCAGCGTCACGTGCTCCGCGCCGCGCCAAAGCGCGAGCAGCTCGTTCGCGCGCGCTTCATTCTCCACACATTCCGCCGTCACGGTGAAATCGCTCTTTTCCTCCGCCGCGGCGTCCGGCAAAGACGCGGGCGGCGTAAGCTTAAACGCCTCAATAAGCTTGTTGAATTCCAGCTTCAAAAAGAGCGGATACAGCGTATCGGACGGCGCCTTGCGCAGGTTGTCCTCCGGTTTGAAGGCAAGCGGCGCGTCGGTCAAAATCGTCGCGAGACGATGCGAAAGCCGCGCGCTCTCCTCTCCCTCCGCGAGTTTTTTGAGCACGGCGGGCTTCGCCTCGATATCGGGCAGCTTCTCATAGATCGCGTCGACAGTCTGATACTTTCGGATCAGCTCCGTCGCCGTCTTTTCCCCGATTCCCGGGACGCCTGGATAGTTGTCGCTGGAATCGCCCATAAGCGCCTTGAGGTCGATGATACGGACGGGGTCGAAGCCGTACTCCTCCCGAAACGCCGCCGGCGTCATATCGCGCGTCGTCGTCTGCCCCATACGCGTCGAAACAAGTTTGACGGTAGTACGGTCGGTAACAAGCTGAAGGCTGTCCTTGTCGCCCGTGACGATTACGCAGTCCCAATCTGCCGCCTCGCATTGGCGCGAGATCGTGCCGATCAGGTCGTCCGCCTCGTAGCCCGCGAGCTCGTAACGTGGAATATTCATCGCGTCGAGCACGTCTTTCAGCAGCGGAAGCTGCATCGCCAGCTCCTCCGGCATCCCCTTTCGCTGCGCCTTATAGCCTTCGAATTCCTTATGTCGGAACGTCGGCTCGCGCCGATCGAAGGTCACGCACAGCGCGTCCGGTTTCTCCTCGTCGCAAAGGCGCTTCATCGTCGTCAAAAACCCGTAAACGGCATGGGTGTAAAGCCCCGTCCGCGTCGTCAGCGGACGAATGCCGTAAAACGCGCGGTTGAGGATCGAGTTGCCGTCGATCACCATCAGTTTCATCCGGTTTCTCCTTTTTATTCCGTCTCTCAGCTCTCCGTGGGCTCTTCCGTCTCAGCGAGCGCGGGAAGCGTCCACTGCGGCACAGCCCCGCCGTCGACGAGGAACTGCACCTCCTCTACGCCATTGAGCGAACGCAGCGACCGCGCCAGCGATTCCATTGCGAGCGCGCGCATCCCCTCGTCCTTCGGCAGCGGCGTCGCGCCGTTTAGGTTTACATAACACGTCCCATCATCAATGCGGCTCGACTGCACGGCAAACCCCTCGGGCAGCAGCGGCCGCAGGCCGTCGTCTCCCTCCGGACCGCGCAAAAGCGCGTCGATCAGGGCGCTCACGCGGGTCTGCCCCTCATAGAGCGCGAGCGTCTGCGCCTGCGCGCGCAGCGTGCCTGTGCGCACGTCGAGGAAGTAAAGCGAAACATTGATCGGGCGCAGCGCGTCCTCGCGGCTTGAAAGCAGCGTATCCGCCGCGGTGAGCAGCTGCGTCTTGCGATACGGCAGCTCGCGCCCGTTCGCCGTCACGCGCACGGCGTTGATACCCTGAAGCTGCGTCAGCGTCAGCGTCAGGCAGCAATCCGCGATGGACAGGTCGATGCCCGAGAGCAGCGCGTACTGTTCCGAGAGGTCGACCGTCGCGCGTCCTCCGGCGACGGAGATCGTCCGCAGCCTCGTCCCCGCTGGGAACGGCGAACGCAGACCGTCGAGCGTCGGCGACATGAGCAGTTGCGTCACCAACTCCCCCGCGAGCCTTTCGGTATCCTTTCCCGCCCCCTCTGAAAGCTGCATACTGCGTGAGCGAACGGCGTCGCCGCCCTCCTCGTCGGGCCACGCGGCATAATAAAGCTCATAGCTCTCCCCATCCTGCGTCTTTTGTGACGCCGCACAGGCGGATAGCAGCAGCGCGAGCGCAGCCAAAAAAAACAAAACGCGTTTCACGCCGTCGTGCCTCCTTCTTCTTTCGCGCGCGGCATACGCACGGTGAAAACGCTGCCGCCCCCCTTGCGCGCCGCCGCCTCTACGCTGCCGCCGCGGCGGCGCACGGTGTCGGACACGATGGCAAGCCCAAGGCCTGTGCCGCCGTAGGCGCGCGAGCGCATCTTATCCACGCGGTAGAAGCGGTCGAAGATGCGCGGGAGGTCGTCGGCGGGGATGCCGATGCCGTTGTCCTCGACCGTGAGCACGACCGTCCCGTCGTCACCCGCGAGCTTCACGCGCACAAAGCCGCCGGCGCGGTTGTATTTTATGCCGTTCTCCGTGAGGTTATAGACGATCTGGTGCAGCTCTCCGTCCGTGCAAAGCACCACGCCCTCGCGCGACACGTCATACGAAAGCTCCACGCCGCGCTCCTCCGCCACAAGGCGCAGCGCATGCACCGCGCGCGCGACGACGGGCGAGACCTTGACCGGCTGCGCGGCTTCCACCGCGCCGCTGTCGAGCCTTGTCAGGCGCAGCAGGTCTTCGGTAATGCGCGTCAGCCGCTCCGACTCCTGCTCGATGTCGCCGACAAACTCGCGCACGGTGGTGGAGTCCATGTTTTCGTTCTGCAAGATGGAGTCGGACAGCAGACGGATGCCCGCAAGCGGCGTTTTCAGCTCGTGAGACGCGTCCGCAACGAAGCGGCGGCGCACCTCTTCCGTCGTTTGCAGGCGGTCGGCAAGGCTGTTGAACTCCTCCGCAATCTCGGCGATCTCGTCGTGTCCGCCGACGGAAGCGCGGCGGTCATAATCGCCTTCGCGCATCTGCCGGATCGCGTCCGCCAACAATCCAAAGCGCCGCGTCAGCACCCGTGAGAGCAGAAGGCTGAGCAACGCGACGGTCGCCAGTACCGCCTCAGAGATGCGCAAAAGCGTGTTACGCAGGCTTTGCAGCAGCGACGCCTGCTCGGTGTCGTATTCATAGGCGTAGACCGCGCCGATGGTTTGGCTGCGGTAGATGACGGGCGAGGCGCAGCGGCTTTGGAACGCGCCGTCTGCGAACGCGGAGTAAAACGCGTCGTTTCCATGCAGCGCCTGCACGATCTCGGTGTAGAACACATAACGGCCCAGCGCGCTGTCCGTCTCGCGCGAATCGTAGAGGATGCGTCCCGCGGGGTCGGTGACAAGGATGCGGGAGATGCCCGTGTCCTCCACGACCGTCAGCGCTGAGGCGACATTTTCCTCACTGAGCTCCTCCAGCCCCGTCAACGCCGTCGTCATAACCGAAACGCTGCTTTTGAGCGTCGCCTCCTTCGAGTGGAACACGAGGTCCTCCGACGCCGTAAGGGGGTATGTGTTCATCAGGACCAGCACCGCGATGATGACCGCGATGTAGCTCATGCTGAATTTTACCTGCAAATTCGCGTGCATGGCGCGGCGCGCCCCCTATCCCTTGAAGTAATAGCCCACGCCCCACTTGGTCAGAATATACTCCGGCTCGGCGGGATTCTGCTCCAGTTTTTCGCGAAGGCGGCGGATATGCACGTCCACCGTGCGGTAATCGCCCGCATAGGTGTAGCCCCACACGAGATCCATCAGGTTCTCGCGGCTGTAGACGCGGCGCGGGTTTTTGATGAGCAGCTCGATGAGGTCGTACTCTTTCGCCGTCAGCTCCACGACCTCGCCGTCGC
>JAWRIJ010000037.1:0-14674 GCA_040307975.1 Oscillospiraceae bacterium
AAATTTTTTTGCAAAAAAATCGGAAGGCGACCCCATTTTTCCCTTTGCCCGCTCCGAATCCTATAGCAGAACCAAAGGAGGCACAGGCAATGGGAACTGTTCAAAGCTGCTTTAAGCGCTACGAAAAGAAATACCTGCTCACACGCGAGCAGTACGAGGCGATGCGCGTCGGCATGGCGGCGCATACCGTGCCGGACGAATACGGCAACTATACCATCGGCAACGTCTATTACGACACGCCGGACTACCGCCTCATCCGCGAATCGCTCGAAAAGCCCGTCTATAAGGAGAAGCTGCGCGTGCGCAGCTACGGCGTGCCGGATAGCGGCGACAAAGTGTTCGTGGAGATCAAAAAGAAGTACGACGGCGTCGTTTACAAGCGGCGCATCGTCATGGAAGCGCGTTCGGCGGCGCGTTATCTGCGCGGCGCGTACGGCGGAGACGGCAGCCAGATCTCGCATGAGATCGACTGGTTTTTGAGCTTTTACCGTCCCGAGCCGAAGGTCTACATCGCCTACGACCGCGAGGCGTACGCGGGCAAAGAGGACGCGGAACTGCGCGTCACGTTCGACACGGGCCTGCGCGCGCGCAGCACGGACGTCGATCTGCGCGCGGGCGATTACGGCGCGCCGCTTCTCCCCGAGGAGCTCGTGCTGATGGAGATCAAGATCCCCGGCACGGCGCCGCTGTGGCTTTCGCATCTGCTGTCCGAAAACAGCATTTTCCCTACGTCGTTTTCCAAATACGGGACTTATTATCAAAAATTTGTGCTCGGCGGCAAGCAATCCGCCAATCAAAAGGAGGTTCTTCTCAGTGCTTGATTCGATTTTTACGGACGGTTCGTTTACCACGACGTCGTTTTTCCTCTGCACGCTCGTTTCCTTGCTGCTTGGCCTCGGCACCGCCTGTCTGAGCGGCTACAAAAGCAAATCCTCGCGCAGCTTTGCGCTGACGCTCGCCCTGTTGCCGGCGCTGGTGCAGGTGGTCATCATGCTCGTTAACGGCAACATCGGCGCGGGCGTCGCCGTGGCGGGCGCATTCGGGCTCATCCGCTTCCGCAGCGCGCCGGGCACGGCAAAGGAGATCGGCATGATCTTTCTCGCGATGGCGCTGGGCCTCGCCTGCGGCATGGGCTACGTTCTGCTCGCGATCCTTTTCTTCGCGGTGATAGCGGTGTTCACGCTGCTGCTGACCGCCGCGGGCTTCGCCGCGGAGCGGGAGGAAGAGCGCGAGCTGAAGATCACCATTCCCGAGAGTCTCGACTACGACGGACTGTTCGACGATCTGCTCAATAAGTATACGAGCGCATGGGCGCTTGAACGCGTCAAGACCAGCAACATGGGGACGCTCTACGAGCTGGAGTACCGCGTGGCGCTCAAGAACAAGACCGCGCCCAAGGCGTTTCTCGACGAGCTGCGCTGCCGCAACGGAAACCTGAACATCGTCTGCGGGCGCGTGAGCGCGAAAGAAGCGCTTTGAGCCGACACGCGCTTGCGGTTTCCCCAAAAATCTGCTAAAATGATCGCATCGGATAAAAAGCAAAGGGGAAACGCAAGTGGAAGAGCTGGAGCGGCAGATCCTGCGGGCAAAAGAGAATGACGAGGCGCTCGCCGATCTCGTGGAGGCGAACCGCTCCTTTATCCTGCGCTGCGCATCGGAAACGGTGCACCGCTACGTGACCGACAGCGACGACGAGTGGAGCGCCGCGCTGCTCGCCTTTACCGAGGCGGTGCGTGATTATGAGGGCGGAAAGGGTTCGTTTCACGGCTTCGCGGCGCTTGTCATCAAGCGGCGCGTGCTCGACTATCTCCGCTCGCAGTCACGTTATGACGAGCTTGCCGTCACGCCGGACGCGTTCGACGATTCGCTGGACGACGCCGAAGCCGGCGGCATGGAAAAACGCGTGCAGCGCCGCATGGCGGAGGAGGCGGCGGACGCGCTCGACGACACGGCGGAGCGCGCACGCGCCGAGATCGAGGAGATGCAGGAGGTGTTGAGCTTCTACGGGTTCTCGTTTTTCGATCTCGCCGAGTGCTCGCCGAAGGCGGAGAAGACGAAAAGCTCCTGCGCGCGGGCGATCCGCGCGCTGCTCGCGAGCGTCGCGCTGATGGCGAAGATGCGCCTTGCGCGCCTGCTTCCCATCAAAGAGCTTAGCGCCGCGAGCGGCGTCGTGCGCAAGATATTGGAGCGGCACCGGAAATATATCATTGCTTCAGCGGAGATATTGGACGGGGATTTCCCCATCCTCGCAGGATATCTTGCCTATGTGAAGGGGGGCGAAGCGCGGTGAAGGCAATCATATTGGAGATCAGGGACGGCTGGGCCGCCGCGCTGCGCGAGGACGGCGTCGTCGTCAAGACACGGCAGGCGGGAAAGGTCGGCGAGACCATCGAGCTGAAGGACGAGCAGAGCGCAAAGGTCGTGTCCTTCCCCCCGCGCAGGAAACGGTTCCTGCGCGGGGCGGTCGCCGCCGTGCTGGCGCTTGCCATTACGGGCGGGACATATACCTATACGAATGTCGCCGAGGCGTCCTATGTAACGCTCGACACCGAGGAGACCTCGGTGGAGCTCGCGGTCAACCGCGTGGGGCGCATTGTCGGCGTGCGCGCGTTTGACGACGATTCCAGACCGTTTGCGCGCGAGCTGCTGCCCGATGTGCGCCACATGCGCGTGGAGGACGCGGTGGACGCCGCAATGATGCGCATGGGCGACGTACTCACCGTTGTGGTGGGCGTGACGGGCGAGACGGAACGGGGCACGGATTCGTTGCGCCGCGCCGTGGAACGCGGCGCCGGACGCCGCGAGCGCGGCGGCATGGAGTTCCATGCCTTCGAGGTCAGCCTCGACGAGCGGCACGAGGCGTTCCGGCACGACATGAGCGGCGGCCGTTGGGCATTCGAGCATGGCGGCGGCGTCTGGCGCATGCCGCCTCCGCCGCCGGACGGTCAGCCCCCGCAGGAGCCTCCGCCCCCGCCGCCTCTGCCGGACGGTCAGCCGCCGCAGGAGCAGCCGGGCGCAACGTCGGGAACCGTGTAACAGGCGGGACCGGTCTCGTACCGGTCCCGCTTTTTTGCCGCGGCGCGCCGAGAGCCTTGCCCTTTGCTTAGTCATTGCTCCTAAAAACCCTATTGAATTTCAAGGCGCAATGCACTATAATGACGATATCTTCCCGCGAGGGATCGAATCATAAGGAGGAAAACGATGAAAAAGCTTATTAGTTTGGCTCTTGCGCTTTGCATGATCTTTGCGCTCGCCGCCTGCGGCGGCAAGACCGAGCAGCCCGCGGCTCCGGCGGCTCCCGCCGCGCAGGACAGCGCGCCCGCGCCCGCGGCTCCGGCGGCTCCCGCCGCGCCCGCAGACACGGCGAAGGCTCCCACGGACTACAGCGGCACGCTGACGGTCTATTCCCCGCACGACTCCGACCCGCTCAACGACGGCATCAAGGCGTTTGAAGCCGCCTATCCCAATGTTCACGTTGAGATCATTGCCGACGGTACGTCCAATCTTGTCAACAAGATCGGCGCGGAGTCCGCGAACCCCATCGCCGACGTGCTTTGGGGCGGCGGCGCCGATACGCTTGCGGCCTACAAGGACTATTTCCAGCCCTACAAGCCCAGCTGCATCGACCTGATCGACCCCAGCCTCTATGACGCCGAGTACTATTGGATCGGCGAGTCCCCGCTGCCGATGGTCTTCATCGCCAACACCGACAAGATCCCCGAGAGCGACATCCCGCAGACCTGGCAGGATCTGGCGAACTTCGACACCGACAAGTACGGCAAGATCGCCATTGCCGACCCGACCTCGTCCGGCTCCGCGTTCACGCAGCTGTGTACCATCGTCTTCCTGTACGGCCAGGAGTCCGACGACTATGCCGCCGGCTGGCAGCTTGTCGGCCAGATCATCCCCAAGCTTGAGGTCAAGAATTCTTCTTCCCTTGCGCACAAGGACATCTTTGCCGGTGAGAACGCCGTTGGTATCACGCTTGAAAAGGCCGCTATCAAGTACACCGACAGCTTCATGAAGGTCGTCTATCCGACCGACGGTACCTCCGCGGTTCCGGACGGCGTCGCCATCGTGAAGAACTGCCCGAATCCCGAGCTTGCGCAGCTGTTTGTCGAGTTCGTGCTCGGCAAGGACTGCCAGACCAGACAGAACGCCGAATGGGGCCGCCGTCCCATCCGCAGCGACGTCACGCCGGTCGGCCTCAAGCCGCTGAGCGACATCAAGCTGATGAACTACAACTTCGACTATGCCGCGAACAACGCTCCCGCCATCAAGGAGCAGTGGCAGGATATGCTCGTCGGCTGACCGGCCGCGAGTCAGGCGTATAGCGCAAAGGCGAGGGGGAGTCCCCAGATCCCCCTCGCCTTTTGATATTCGCATGCTTTGTTTTCCGCGTTGAAGGAAGCCCGGGGCGGCGGTTTCCTTCAGCGCAGAAAAGAACAAATCGGAGGGAATGATCACTATGAGCAATGCAGTTATTATCAAGAACGCGATCAAAAAGTACGGAGATTTCACCGCGCTCAAGGGAGTTTCTTTGGACATCAAGGAGGGCGAGTTCTTTACGCTGCTGGGGCCGTCCGGCTGCGGAAAGACCACGCTTTTACGCATGATTGCGGGCTTCAACTCCATCGAGGGCGGCGAGTTTTACTTCGGCGACAAGCTCATCAATGCCGTTCCCGCCCACAAGCGCGACATCGGCATGGTGTTCCAAAACTACGCGATCTTCCCCCACCTGACGGTGGAGGAGAACGTTGCCTACGGCCTTAAGGCGCGCCATGTGCCCGCCTCGCAGATCGCGCCGCGCGTGCAGGAGGCGCTGGAGCTGGTGCAGATCGCGCACCTTGCCAAGCGCAAGCCGAGTGAGCTTTCCGGCGGGCAGCAGCAGCGCGTTGCGCTCGCGCGCGCGTTTGTCATCGAGCCGAGCGTGCTGCTGATGGACGAACCGCTCAGCAACCTCGACGCGAAGCTGCGCGTGCAGATGCGCTCTGTGATCAAAAAGCTCCAACGCAAACTCGGCATCACCACGATCTACGTCACGCACGATCAGGAGGAGGCGCTTGCGATCTCCGACCGCATCGCCGTGATGAAGGACGGCGTCATCATGCAGTGCGGCTCGCCGCGGGAGATCTACGCCAAGCCGCAGAACCCGTTTGTGGCGGGCTTCATCGGCGTGAGCAATTTCCTCGACTGTACGGTCGCCGCGGGGGGAGCGGTCACGGTCGAGGGACTTGCGATCAAGGTCCCCGTCAAGAAGAACTATGTGGGGGCCGCGAAGCTCTCGGCGCGTCCCGAACAGCTCTTTTTCACCGAAAGCGGCCTGCAGGGAGAGATCCTGTTCTCCACGTTTCTCGGCGACTTTGTGGAGTACGAGGTCAAGCTTAACGACGGGCAGAGTCTTATCGTCAACGAATACACCAAGGACACCACCGAGGTGCATGAGGCGGGGGAAAAGGTGTTTTTGAACTTCGACCCCACGCGCGTGAGCGTCTATGAGGCGGAGTCGGAGGAGGTCATCACATGCTGAAACGCAAGAACGCCACGATCCCGATTTACATGGACCCGTGGTTCTGGGTGAAGCTGATGGTGTTCGTGATCTTCCTGCTGTTTTTGGTTTGGCCGTTTTCGTCTATCATCACCAACGCCTTCAAAAGCACCAAGGTCGAGGGGCTGACGCTCGCGAATTTCCAGCGCTTTTTCACGAAGAAGTATTATTACGGGGCGCTGAAAAACAGCGTCGGCATTTCCGTCGTCCCCTCGGTGTTTGCCGTCGTCCTCGGCGTCCCGATGGCGTATCTGATGACGCGCTACAATGTGTGGGGCAAAAAGGTGTGGCATGTTCTGGCGATCCTCTCGCTGATGAGCCCGCCGTTTCTCGGCGCCTACGCGTGGATCATGCTCTTCGGCCGCGCAGGCAGCGTCACGACCTTCCTTGCAAACTATGGCGTCAACATCCCTACGATCTACGGCTTCGGCGGCATCAGCACGGTGCTGACGCTCAAGCTCTACCCCTACATCTACATGTACACCTCCGGCGCGATGGAGAGCATCGACAGCTCGCTTGAGGAGTGCGCCGAAAACCTCGGCAGCGGCAAGCTGCGGCGCTTTTTCACCGTAACGATGCCTGTGGTCACGCCGTCGATCACCGCGGGCGCGCTGGTGGTGTTCATGAGCGCGCTGGCGGACTTCGGCACGCCCATGCTCCTCGGCGGCTCCGAGTTCCGCACGCTGCCGGTGCTGATCTACAACGAGTACTTAAGCGAGACGGGCGGCAACGGCAATCTGGCCTCGGCGATCTCCATCATCATTGTCGTCATCACACTCGTGATGCTGCTGGTGCAGAAGGTTTGGGTCAGCCGCCGCAACTATATCATGAGCGCCCTGCGCCCGCCGAAGGTCGTGGAAGTCCACGGCTTCAAACGCTTCCTTGTGACGCTTCCGGTGTTCCTCATCAGTTTCATCTCCTTCCTGCCGCAGGTGGTCGTTTGCGCCAGCTCCTTCCAGCACACGAACTATTCGAGCTTCATCGGCGGCTTTACGCTGGAGAATTATCAGGAGCTCGGAACGCGCCTTTGGACGGCGCTTCGCAACACCTTTACCTATTCGCTCACGGCGATGGTGTTCATTGTGGTCATCGGCATCCTGATGTCCTACGCGATCGTTCGCAAAAAGGGCAAGACAGGGGGCCTTCTCGACATGCTGCTCATGGCGCCCTACGTCATTCCCGGCTCGGTGCTCGGCCTTTGCTACATCGTGACGTTTAACGTAAAGCCCCTCATCCTCACGGGCACGGCGGCGATCATCATCATCTCCTACGTCATCCGCAAGCTCCCCTATACGGTGCGAAGCGCGAGCGCGTTTTTGATGCAGATGGATCCCAGCGTGGAGGAGGCGTCGATCAACCTCGGCGTCGCGCCGATGAAGACCTTTTGGAAGGTGACGGCGCGGCTGATGCTGCCGGGCGTGTTCTCCGGCGCCATCCTCTCGTGGGTCACGTGCATCAACGAGCTGAGCTGCTCGATCATGCTCTCCTCGGGACGCAACAACACGCTGACGATCGCGGCGTACACGGACATCGTGCGCAACTCCGTCGGCTCCGGCGCGGCGCTTTCCGCCATTCTGACCGTCACGAGCGGCGTCATTCTCATCATTGCGCTCAAAATCACAAAAGGAAAGATACGGGTGTGAGCTTATGATCAAAAATATTGTTTTTGATATGGGAAACGTCCTGCTCCGCTTTGACCGCGAGCTGTTTCTCGACCGCGTCGGCGCGACGGGCGAGGACAGGGAGCTTCTCATGCGCGAGGTCTATCTCTCGCTGGAGTGGGCGCAGATGGACCGCGGCTCGCTGACCGAACAGGAGGCGGGGGACGTCATGTGCGCGCGCCTGCCTGCGCGCCTGCACGACACGGTGCGCAAGCTTGTGGCATTCTATGACCGTCCCATCCTCGGCTTCGACGGCATGTATGAGCTGATCGCGGCGCTCAAGGAAAGGGGCTACGGCATCTACCTGCTCTCCAACGCGAGTCTCTGCCAGCACGACTACTGGCCGCGCGTGCCTGAGAGCAGGTTCTTCGACGGGACGCTCATTTCCGCGGATGTTAAGCTCGTCAAGCCCCAGCCGGAGATATATCTGCTGCTGTGCCAGCGATTTGGACTTAAGCCCCATGAGTGTGTGTTCATCGACGATTACATGCCCAACGTCGAGGGCGCGTACTTCTGCGGCATGGAGGGCATCGTGTTTCACGGCGACGTGCCGGAGCTGCGGCAAAAGCTGGCGGAAAAGGGCGTCGAGGTGTGAAAACGCCAAAAATACAGCGATAAAAGAAGCGAAGCGCACGAAAAACCGTGCGCTTCGCTTCTTTTCAAAGCCGTCAAAAGCTTACGGATGGTTGACCATGCCGACAAAGAGCGGCGTTGCGTCGTCGAAGCTGATTTGGAAGAGGAAGGGGCGGTCAAGCGTGAAGTCCATTTCATTCTGCGGTCCGCCCGCGCCGTAGCCCATGGCGGTGAACGCCGTTGCCGTGACGCCCTCCTCGTCCATCGAAAGGCGCGCCGCGTGCTGCACCTCCGAAAGCGTCACGCCCGCCGCGCTCTCAAAGAGCGGCGAGAAGTCGGCGCGCGCCGCGTCGAACACGTCGGTGACGCCGAGGGCCTTGAGCGTGTCCGAAAGCTCCAGCTCGGAGGTGACGTCCAGCTTGGGAAGCGCCAGCTTGCCGCAATACCACTCGCATTCGTCGATGTCTGCGCCTGAACAGAGGAACGTGAGCGCGTCGGCGTCGGAGAGCAGCTCCTCAGGCGTCACGCCCTCGTCCGGCAGCAGGAACCACATGTTCCCCGCGTTTTCAAAGGGCTGCTGTACGGCAAGGAAGCGATTGCCGCGGTAGACCCAGTAATCCGCCCAGTCGTCGTGCAGGAAATCGCACACGATATCGCCGCCCGGCGCGTGGAATGTTTCGGGCGAGGTGTCCGCCGCGTCGAAGCGGCTGAGCCATCTTGCGCGGAAGTACACCGTCGTCATCAGCTCCAAAACGGTCTGCGCATCGAGAGAGACGTTCTCCGCGGCGTTTTTCAGCTGCCCGCCGGTCTGCTCGTTCAGCCAGTCGCGCAGCGCCTGCGTGTAGCGCGGGTCGCTCATGTCCCCGCGATAGACGGACGCATGATAGACGTTTTGCAGCGTTCGCGCCGTGTCCTCGCGGCAGGGCGCGTCGTTGTGCATCCACAGCGAGCCCGCGAGAATGCTGACGGCGGTGCCGTCGTCGCAGTAGTTGGCGTTCCAAAGCGTGTCGGCACGCGCTTCCAGCGATTCGAGACTGTCTGCACCCAGCAGGCGCAGAAGCTGCGCACGGCTTTCGCCGTCGCAGGTTTCCGCCGCCATTGCGAGCGCCATATAGAGGTTCAGCGGCGAGCAAACACGGTTTTCGCCTTCGGCGCCGGCAAGCAGGCGCGGCAGCGCGGCGGTCAGAAATCCGCTCAGCGCGGCGGAGTCGGGCTGATACCGTTCCCCGCGCGCCGCGCGTTCGAGATACCACGGCTCGTAATTCTTCTCGTCATATTGCGCCATTTCGGGGTACTGCGCCCGGGCAACAAGGAACTGCGGCTCGCTATTTTGCGGCGCGCCGCTATTTTCACCGTCCCGCGGCGTCTCCGAAACGGTGGGCGCGGCGGCTTGCGGCGTTTCGGCGACGGCGTCCGACAGCGCTTCGGGAGCGGGTTTCGCGGCGCATGCCGCAAGGGAGAGCGTAAGGCACAGAGAAAGCAGCGGGGCAAAAAAACGTTTCATACAAGTCCTCCTGTTCTGTAAGCGTTCGGCGGCGCGTTTGCCCGTTTGGACGCGCGCGCCGCCGAAAAAGTTTCCTTGCAGCGTATCAGTAGGAGAGCAGGTGCAGCGTCTTGAGGATGTTGTAAAGCGTCGCCGCCGCCTGCGCGCGCGTGGTGAGCGCGTGCGGGTCGATCTGCGAAAGCTCGGTGTAGAGCATGTTGCCGTCGTAGTAGTCCGTCAGCGTCATGGCGTTCAGCCGCGCCCAGGGAGCGAGAGGGGCGAACTCGTCGGTTTCCAGCTCCTCGTCGAGCGTTGCCTCGGCAAAATCGTCGACCTTGAAGTTCAAAAACCGCACGAGACGGCCCATGACAGTGATGAACTGTTCCTGTGTGAGCTTGCCCTCCGGATCGAAGCGACCGTCGCCCACGCCGTCCATCAGACCGAGGTTCGCAATCGCGCCGATCATACCGGCATACCAGCTTTCGGCGGAAACGTCGGAAAAGTGCCCGGCGGGCGCATCGGCGAGGTCGAGCGCCTGCGCGAGCATCGCGGCGAGCTGCGCGCGTGTGAGCGTGGCGTTCGGGGCAAAGCGACCGCCGCCCACGCCGCCGAGGATCTCATACGTGCCCAGCGTGTTGATCGCGAGCGCATAGGGGCTTGAGGCAACGTCGATGAAGATGCGCGAGAACGACGGATCACCGAACTGCACGAGCGCCTGCGCGGGGGAAAGCTGACGCTCGGAGCCGAGGCTGGTCAGCTTGAGCGATACATCCGGCGGCAGGGCGGAGAGCAGCTCGCTGAGCGCGTCGACATGATCTTCGGACGCCGCGGCCTGCAAATCGACATAGAAGGGGATACCGTTGAGCGTCACCGTCAGGTATTCGTTCCCCGCGGGGACGTCCACGGACAGAAGCGAGAGAACTTCATCGGTGTAATCATCTCCGACGAGCAACGTCGGCAAAACGCCGATACGGTCGGTGGTGCAGCCGTCGCTGTTGTAGAAGCGGGACGACGTGATCTTGAGCGCGTCGCCGTCAAAAAGCTGCGGAAACGAGGCTTCGTCGAGCACGATCTGTGCCGAGCCCTTGCCAAAGGTGCGCGAGCCGAGAATGACGCCCGCCTTTTCCGCGCGGATGCCGCCGGAGAGAATCTCGGACGAGCTGGCGGTATAGCCGTTGACGAGCGTAATGACGGGCTTTTCGGTCAGACGCGAGGCAACATAGGCGCTGTAGGTAATGTTGTGGTCGCCGTCACGGAAGAACAGCTTGTAACCGAGTCCGGTAAACAATCCGAGCGCATAGACTGCGGGGCCGGTTATCCCACCGGTGTTGCCGCGCAGGTCGACGACCCAGAGCTTAGCGTCGGGATGCTCGTTGATGCCGCTGAAAAAGTACTCTCTGGTCAGCGAACCGAAGCTGTCGCAGTCGATGGTACCGACGCCGTTTTCGTAGGTGACGGCCGTATTATGGATCTCGACCAGCCGACGCTCCACATGAAAGCTCTTTTCCGTTCCGTCGGCGCGACGGACGGTGAGGTCGACGAATGTGCCAGCTTCGCCGACGAGCCGGCTGCGGTGCGCCGCTTCGGCGGGGACACAGCTCACGCCGTCGATGGCGACGATGCAGTCTCCGGCGGCCATGCCGGCGGCCTCCGCGCCGCTGCCGGAGAGGACGGAGGTGATCAGAATGCCGTTCGCGGAGTAGTCGATGGCAACGCCGATGCCGGTGAAGGAGACCTCCTGCTCCACATAGTCGTTGAACGACTGATAGGCGTCGGAGGACATGTAGTAAGTGTAGGGGTCGCCGACGGCTTCAAAGAGCTCGTCGAGCGTCTCAGCCTCATAGGCTGCGGCGGGAAGGTCGTCCACATAATAGGCTTTCAGCAGAAGCACGGCGTCCTCCACGGACAGAGCGCTCGCGGATGTGAGACACAGCGCGAGCACGCAGAGAAGGGCCGTGAGCCGGCGAAAAAATCTTTTCATGGTGTTTCTCCTTGCATTAGGTTTTCGCTCAATAAGAAATCAACTGCAACGTCTTGAGCATGTTGCACAGCGTGGCGGCGGCCTGCCCGCGCGTGACGGGCGCTTGCGGGTCGATCTCGTCGAGCGTTGTATAGAGCATGTTGAGACGTTCGCTGCGCGTCAGGACGTCCGCGCTGGGGCGAGCCCACTGCGCGATCGAGGCGAACGCGCCGTTCGAGGGAACGGCGTCGGCGTTTTTTCGGACGTAATCGTCGACATTGCAGCTTAAAAATCGCGCGAGCCGCCCCATGACGGCGATAAACTGCTCCTGCGTGAGCGCGGCGTCCGGCTCGAAGCGTCCGCCGCCCACGCCGTCCATGAAGCCGAGGCTTGCGATCGCGCCGATCTTCTCCGTGTACCAGCGGCCCTCCGGAACGTCGGAGAAAAGGCCGGAGGGGCCGCCTGAGAGATCGAGCGCCTGTGCAAGCAGAGCGGCAAGCTGTGCGCGCGTGAGGGTCGCGTCCGGCTCGAAACGCCCGTTGCCGACGCCGCCGAGGATACGATATGTGCCGAGCGTGTCGATTTGGGTGGCGTAGGGGCTGTCCGACACGTCGACGAAGCAGCGGGAGGCGGACGCGTCGCCGAAACGCGCGAGCGCCTGCGCGGCGGCGAGCTTTTCCGCGGCGTTCTCGGATCGCAGCAGGACGGAAGCGTCCGGCGGCAGGGCGGAGAGCAGCTCGCTGAGCGCCGCGCGATGCCCGGACGCCGTTGCCTCGGCGAGTTTGAGATAGAACGGGATACCGTTGAGCGTCAGCGCCAGATACTCGCCGTCCTCCGGCTTGACGGCGGAGAGCAGCGAGGCCGCCTCGGCGGTGTACTCGTCGTCAACGAGCAGCGTCGGCAGGACGCCGATGCGGTCGGTGGTGCAACCGTCGGCGTTATAAAAGCGGTACGCGGTGATTTTGAGCGCATCCCCGTCAAAAAACGAGGGGTAGCTCTCTTCGTCACACACCACCTGAGCCGTGCCCTTACCGTAGGTGCGCGAACCGAGGATAACGCCCGCCTTTTCCGCACGGATGCCGCCGGCGAGAATTTCGGACGAGCTCGCGGAGCGGCTGTCAACCAGCACAATCACGGGCCTGTCGGTCGCGCGGGAGGAGTAGTAGGAGGAGAAGCTGTAACCGCCGTCGCCCGTGCGGTAGGTGAGCTTCTGACCGCCGCCGGTAAACGCGCCGAGGATAAAGACCGCCGCGTTCGCCAGTCCGCCGCCGTTCCCCCGCAGGTCGACGACCCAGTGCTCCGCGTCGGGATAGGCCGCGATGCCGCCGAAAAAGTAGTCCACAGTGTTCGAGCCGAAGCTGTTGCAGTCGATGTACCCGACGCCGTTTTCATAGCTTACGGCCGTATTGCGGATCTCAACGAGCCGACGTTCCAAGCGGTAATCCTGCGTCGAGCCGTCCCTGTGGCGCACTGTGACCTCGACAAAGGTGCCCTCCTCGCCCCGAATCAGCTTCAAATGAGCCTCGATTCCCGGGACGCAGCTTTTGCCGTCGACGGCGATGATACAGTCGTCCGCGCGCAAGCCGGCGTTTTCGGCGCTGCCGCCGGCAAGGACCGAGGTGATGAGAAGCCCGTCCGCCGTGTATTCAAGGCTGACGCCGATGCCGAAAAAAGAGGAGTCGCCTTCCACGTAGTCCAAAAAGGCCTGATACTCCTCGGCGGTCAGGTAATAAGTATACGGGTCTCCGATGGCGTCAAACAAATCGTCGAGCGTTTCCGCCTCATATGCCGCGGCGGGCAGGGGATCGACATAGGCTTCTTCCAGCAGCGAAAGCGCGTCCTCGACGGACAGCGCGCTTACGCTCGTCAGGCACAGGGCGAACGCGCAGAGCAGCGCGCCGAGCCTGCGAAAAATATGCTTCACGTTGGGTTTCCTCTTTTCGCAAACGTTCCACTCATTATACATCCCGCACGCCAAAAAGCAAATGGAAATATTGAAAACATCGTTTTAACGCGGTATACTATGGTAAAATACATCGGGACGGAGAAAAATATGGAACAGCAAAACGGAGCGGGCACGCTCTACATTGTGGCGACGCCCATCGGCAACTCGCGCGACATGAGCGAGCGCGGCCGTGAGATCCTGGAGACGGCGGACATCATCGCGGCGGAGGACACGCGCCGCAGCGTGGTGCTTTTGAACAAGCTCGGCATCCGAAACGACCTTTCCGCCAACCACAAGTTCAACGAGCACGGCAAAGCAAAGTGGTTCGTATCCCAACTGCTCGCGGGCAAAAGCATTGCCGTAATCACCGACGCGGGGACGCCGTGCATCTCCGACCCCGGCAACGAGCTTATCAAGCTTGCCATTGAAAACGGCGTGCGCGTCGTGGGTATCCCGGGCGCATGCGCGGCGGTCACGGCGCTGTCGATCTCCGGCTTCGACCTTTCGACGTTCTTCTTCTACGGCTTTTTCCCGCGCGAGAACGCCGACCGCCGCCGCGTGCTGGACATGATGCGAAGGGGCGATACGCGCACCTACGCGTTTTACGAGTCGCCAAAGCGCATCATGGGCGCGGTGGAGTTTTTGGAGAGCGAAGGCGCGGACGTTCGCTTGTGCCTGTGCAACGACATGACGAAGCTCCATGAGACGACGTTTCGCGGCACGCCTGCCGAGGTGCGCGAGCAGCTCCTCGCCAAGGGGAACTACGAAAAGGGCGAATATGCGATGATCGTGGAGGTGCAGGAGGGCTATCTCCTGCGCGAGGTGGAGCACATCACCTCGCCGGAGGCTCTGCTTGCGGACTGTATGGTGCGAAACGACGTGACGGCGAAGGACGCGATCAAGCTCCTTTTGAAGGACGAGAACAACACCTACAGCAAAAACGAGCTTTACGCGGCGCATTTGGCGCTGAAAGAGAGGTTTGGCGGCTGATGGCAATGACGATTGCGCAGATTTTGGAGAAGATGATCGCCTTTTCTGAGGGCAATATCCACGACATCGACCACCTGATCCGCGTGTGGACGTATGCCAAGACCATCGGGGAGCTGGAGGGGCTGGACGCCGAGACGCAGTACGTCCTTGAGGCGGCGGCGATCGTCCACGACATCGCGTGCCCGCTCTGCCGCGAGAAGTATGGCAACACCAACGGCAAGCATCAGGAGGCGGAGGGCGCGCCCATGGCGGAGGATTTCCTGCGCGGCAGCGGCATGAGCGAAAGGCAGCTTGAGCGCGTGAAGTACCTTGTCGGGCATCACCACACGTTCGCGAACATCGACGGGACTGACTATCAGATCCTCGTGGAGGCGGACTACATCGCCAACGCCTCCGAAAACGGGTACGACGCGGCGCAGATCCGGCAGTTTTTAAGCCGCGTCGTTCGGACGGAAGCGGGAGCAAGGCTGCTGAACAGCGTGTTCTGCCTGTAAAGAAGAAGTCAAAGCGAGGG
>JAWRIJ010000038.1:0-32256 GCA_040307975.1 Oscillospiraceae bacterium
CACCGCCTTCGGCTCCGCGCCCATGGCGCGATATGCCGCCATCGCCTTCTCGACGACCTCAAAGCGGGGTTTGACCTTCTCGATCATGTTGCGGTATTGCTCGCGGATCGTGAGCGTGACCGTGCCCTCGCCGTAGCGCCCGTTGAGAAGCGCCGCAATGTGCTCCATCGTCTTCTTGCGCGCCTCGAACGCCCCCGCGTCGTGGTCGCGGATGATATATTCGAGCGTCGCGCGCTCGACGTTTCCGGACATGTCCGTGAGGTGGAAGAAGCCCTCGTAGCCCTGCGTGTCGCGGGGCGTTTCACCGGCGGGGAGCATCGCGTTGAACTGATGGGCGACCAGCGAGGCGTTGATCATCGTGTCCTTCGCCGTGCCGGGGTGGACGTTGAAGCCGCGGAACTCGACCTTTGCCGCCGCGGCGTTGAAGTTCTCGTACTCCACCTCGCCGAACGGCCCGCCGTCCACGGTGTAGGCAAGCTCGGCGCCGAGGCGCGAAAGATCCATCAGCTCCGCGCCGTGGCCGATCTCCTCGTCCGGGCAGAAGCCGATCGCGAGCGGCCCGTGCGGGAGCTTTTCACTCAAAATGCGCTCCACGGCGGTCATGATCTCCGCGACGCCAGCCTTGTCGTCCGCGCCGAGCACCGTCGTGCCGTCGGTGACGATGAGCGTTTTTCCGCGGAGCGAGGGCAGGTGCGGGAAGTCGGCGGGGTCGAGCGCGCGTCCGCTCGCGCCGAGCGTAATCGCGCCGCCGTCGTAGTTTTCGATGACGCGGGGCTGCACGTTTTCGCCGGAGAAGTCGGGGATGGTGTCGAGGTGCGCAAGGAAGCCCACACAGGGCTTGCCCTCCAGCCCCGCCGTCGCGGGCAGCTTCGCGTAAACGTAGCAGTGCTCGTCCACATATACCTCGCTCGCGCCGATTGCGTTCAGTTCCCGTTCCAAAAGATGCGCGAGGTCGAATTGCCGCTGCGTCGAGGGGGTGGCCGTACCGTCCTCGATGCTCGCCGTGTGAACCTTCGCGTATTCGATCAGCCGCTCATAGGCCCGTTTTGCCGCCATATCAATTTGCTCCTTTATACTATTATAATATTATATGCGATATGCGCGCAGGAGGCGCGCATGCCCCGCCGCCTTGCGGCGTTGCCGGCTCGATTATAGCCCTTTTGCGCGGCGCTGACAAGATATTGTGTTTTGCAATGGCACCTTCCACAAATTTGAATAAAAATATTTATGAAAAACGGAAAATTTCTCTTGACACGACGCGCGCAATCTAGTATTATAGGCGAGTCCGCGACTGAGGGCGTGCCATGCCCAAAGCGAGCGGAAAACGCGATGAACCGGGAGATTGCTCGGAAAACCGAGGTAACTTTCGGGGAGTATGTCCGAAAATCGGGCGGCTGAGATGCATATCCGTTACGCTGCGTAGATCGCCGCGCCATGGACCGGCCGTACTTTTGTGCGCCGGTTTTTCCATGAGCAGGAATGATACGCACGGGTGAGCGTATGGAGAAACTCTCACCGTACGGCTTCGACAAGCGAAGAACGTACATTTAATTGGAGGAAAAAGAAAAATGGCAAAAGAAATGATCCGCATTCGCCTGAAGGCGTATGACCATCAGGTCATCGACCAGAGCGCAGAGAAGATCGTCGAGGCGGCCAAGCGCACCGGCGCCACCGTTTCCGGCCCGATCCCCCTGCCCACCAAGCGTGAGATCGTTACGATCCTGCGCGCGGTCCACAAGTACAAGGACAGCCGCGAGCAGTTCGAGCGCCGCACGCACAAGCGTTTGATCGACATCACCAACTCCAGCCCCAAGACCGTTGAGGCGCTGATGGGCCTTGAGATGCCCGCCGGCGTGGAGATCGAGATCAAGCTGTAAAACCCCTTAGTTGCTCTACCTGTCGTTTACCGACTTGCGTGAGGTAAACGGAGGTCAAGTCGGCAGAGCAATGGACGCCGTTACCGTCCAACTAAGCCGACCAATAACCTTATGGAGGAAAATAAATGAAAGCGATCATCGGCAAGAAAGTCGGCATGTCCCAAATCTTCGATGAGAGCGGCCGCGTGATCCCGGTCACCGTGATCGAGGCCGGTCCGTGCGTCGTAACGCAGAAGAAGACTGCCGAAAAGGACGGCTATGCCGCCGTTCAGCTCGGTTACGAAGACGTTCCCGAGCGCAAGCTCACCCGCGGTGAGATGGGCCACCTGAAGAAGGCTGGCGTCGGCCCGAAGAAGTACCTGCGCGAGTTTGACCTCGACAACGCCGCCGATTTGGAACTCGGCGCCATCGTCAAGGCGGATATGTTCAAGTCCGGCGACTTCGTCGACGTCACCGGCACCAGCAAGGGTCACGGCTACTCCGGCGTTATCAAGCGCTGGGGCGCGCATCGCGGCCCCGAGACCCACGGCGGCGGCCCTGTCCACCGTCATGCCGGCTCCATGGGCTCCACCACCGACCCCAGCCGCATCTTCAAGGGCAAGATCGGCGCCGGCCAGTACGGTGTGGAGACCGTCACCATCCAGAACCTTGAGGTCGTCAAGGTCGACCCCGAGCTGAATATGCTCGTTGTCCGCGGCGCTGTCCCGGGCCCCAAGAACGGTCTCGTCACCATCAAGAGCACCGTCAAGGTCCACAAGGTCAAGCAGGCGGGCGCCGGCATCAGCGTCAACCCGCAGAAGGCCTCCGGACGCAACCCGCAGAAGGCTTCCGCCAGAACGAAATAAGGAAAGGAGTGCCTGAGAAATGTCTACGATCAAAGTTGTCAGCATGAGCGGCCGCAAGACCGGCGAAGTTGAGCTCAACGACGCTATCTTCGGTATCGAGCCGAATATGACCGTCGTGCATGAAGTCGTCAAGAATCACCTGGCGAACTGCCGTCAGGGCACCCAGAGCGCTCTGACCCGCGCGGAGGTCTCCGGCGGCGGCAGGAAGCCCTGGCGTCAGAAGGGCACCGGCCGCGCCCGTCAGGGCAGCACCCGCGCGCCCCAGTGGACGCACGGCGGCATCGTGTTCGCCCCCAAGCCCCGCTCCTACAGCTATGTGCTCAATAAGAAGGTCAAGCGCCTTGCGCTCAAGTCCGTTCTCTCCGCCAAGGCGAAGGACGGCGAGATCATCGTCGTGAACAAGATCGAGATGGACGAGATCAAGACCAAGACCTTCCGCCAGTTCCTTGAGGCGGTCAAGGCCGACGGCAAGGCCGTCGTCATCACGCCCGAGGTCAACGCCAACGTCGTGCGCAGCGCCCGCAATCTGCCCGGCGTCGTCACGACGCCCGCGAAGCTCATCAACGTCTACGATCTGGTCAACGCCAAGTACCTCGTCATCGACAAGGATGCGCTCGCAGTCATCGAGGAGGTGTTCGCGTAATGGCTAACGTTTACGACATTATTATCCGCCCGGTCATCACCGAGCGCTCCATGGCGGACGTCGCGAGCAAGAAGTATGTCTTCGAGGTCGCGAAGGACGCCGGCAAGGTCGAGATCAAGAACGCCATCGAGACGGCGTTCGGCGTCAAGGTCAAGGACGTCAACACGCTCAACGTGCGCGGCAAGCTCAAGCGCGTGGGCGCCGGCCGTCAGGGCATGTCCCGCAGCTGGAAGAAAGCCTATGTCCAGCTCACGGACGATTCGAAGACCATCGAGCTGTTCGAAGGCATGGTGTAAGGAGGAAAGAACATGGCGATCAAAAGTTACAAGCCCACGACCCCCTCGCGCCGTCACATGACCGTGTCCGCTTTCGAGGGCGTCGATAAGCAGGCCAAGCCCGAGCGCTCGCTCGTCGAGCCGCTCAAGAAGCACGCCGGCCGCAACAGCTACGGCCGCATCACCGTCCGCCATCACGGCGGCGGCAACAAGCAGAAGTACCGCATCATCGACTTCAAGCGCGACAAGGACGACATGTTTGCCACCGTCGTCCGCCTGGAGTACGACCCGAACCGCAGCGCGTTCATCGCGCTCATCGAGTATGAGGACGGCGAGAAGCGCTACATCATCGCGCCCGTCGGTCTCTCCGTCGGCGACAAGGTCGTCTCCGGCCCGAGCGCCGATATCAAGCCCGGCAACTGCCTGCCCATCGCGAACATTCCCGTCGGTACCGTCATCCACAATGTGGAGATGAACCCCGGCAAGGGCGCGCAGCTCGTCCGCTCCGCCGGCGTCAGCGCGCAGCTGATGGCGAAGGAGAACGGCGACGCGCAGATCCGCATGCCGTCCGGCGAGGTCCGCATCGTGCGCACCAACTGCCGCGCCTGCATCGGTCAGGTCGGCAACATCGACCACGAAAACGTTCAGATCGGCAAGGCCGGCCGCAAGCGTCACATGGGTTGGCGCCCGACGGTTCGCGGCTCGGTCATGAACCCCTGCGACCACCCGCACGGCGGCGGCGAGGGCAAGAGCCCCGTCGGACGTCCCGGCCCCGTTACTCCGTGGGGTAAGCCCGCGATGGGTTACAAGACGCGCTCGAAGAAGAACCCGACCAACAAGTTCATCGTCAAGCGTCGCAATGAGAAGTAAGGGAGGCAATGAGAAATGAGCAGAAGCATTAAGAAAGGCCCGTTTGTTGCCCCGGAGCTTCTCAAACGAGTCGAGGAAATGAACAAGTCCGGCGAGAAGAAGGTGCTCAAGACCTGGAGCCGCAGCTCCACGATCTTCCCCTCCTTCGTCGGTCACACCATCGCCGTCCATGACGGCCGCAAGCACGTGCCCGTCTACATCCAGGAGGACATGGTCGGCCACAAGCTCGGCGAATTCGCGCCCACCCGCACGTTCCGCGGACACGCGAAGACCAAGTAAGGAGGATGCTGAACTATGGAAGCTAAAGCTTACGCGCGTTACATTCGCATCTCTCCGCGCAAGGTGCAGATCGTTTGCGACCTGATCCGCGACCAGCAGGTCGACGCCGCGATGGCGATCCTGATGAACACGCCGAAGTCCGCCAGCGAGCCGCTGACGAAGCTCCTCAAGAGCGCCGTCGCCAACGCCGAGAACAACTTCAGCATGGATCACGACAAGCTGTACGTCTCCGAGGTGTACGCCACCTCCGGTCCCATCCTCAAGCGGATGAGACCCGCCAGCAAGGGCAGAGGCTATCGCATCAACAAGCGCACTTCTCACGTGACGCTCGCCGTCGCGGAGAAAGAATAAGAGGGAGGAGACAGTTCAATGGGTCAGAAAGTTAACCCCCATGGCATGCGCGTCGGCGTCATCAAAGACTGGGACTCCCGCTGGTATGCCAGAGATGAAAAGGTCGGCGACCTGATCGTCGAAGACAACAAGATCCGCAAGTTCGTCAAGAAGGCGCTCTACGGCGCCGGCGTGCCGAAGATCGAGATCGAGCGCTCCAACGACGTCGTTACCCTGTACGTTCACTGCGCCCGCCCGGGCATGGTCATCGGCAAGGACGGCAGCGAGGTCGAGAAGCTCCGCGCCGAGGTGCAGAAGCTCATCGGCAAGAACGTCAAGCTCAACATCGTCGAGGTCCGCAACCCCGACATGAACGCGCAGCTCGTCGCTGAGAACATCGCCCAGCAGATCGAGAAGCGTATTTCCCACCGCCGCGCCATGAAGAACGCCATGGGCCGCGCCATGCGCGCCGGCGCCAAGGGCATCAAGTGCAGCGCGTCGGGCCGTCTCGGCGGCCGCGAGATCGCGGGCGTTGAGCACTATCACGAGGGCACCATCCCCCTGCAGACCATCCGCGCCGACATCGAGTACGGCTTTGCCGAGGCTGCCACCACCTACGGCCGCATCGGCATCAAGGTTTGGATCTACAAGGGCGAGATCCTCACGCAGACGCTGCGCACCACGCCGCGTACGCTGGACACCACCAAGCCGTACGAGGAACGCCGCGAGCGCCGTCCGCGCCGCGACGGCGACCGCCGTCCCCCGCGCCGTGACGGCGACAACCGTAACGCCGGCTTCCGCCGCGACGGCAACCGTTCCAACGGCGGCGGCTTCAACCGCACCAATAATGGCAATCGTCCGCAGGGCGACCGTCCGCAGGGCGGCTTCCGCCCCCGCACTGAGAACAAGGAAGGAGGCGCGCAGTAATGCTGCTCCCGAAGAGAGTCAAATACCGCCGTCAGCAGCGCGGCCGCCTCACCGGCAAGGCCATGAGAGGCAACACCGTTACGTACGGTGAGTATGGTCTCGTCGCGCTCGATCCCGCGTGGATCACCAGCAATCAGATCGAAGCCGCCCGTATCGCCATGACGCGCTATACCAAGCGCGGCGGTCAGGTTTGGATCAAGATCTTCCCCGACAAGCCCGTCACGCAGAAGCCCGCCGAGACCCGCATGGGTTCCGGTAAGGGTTCTCCGGAGTACTGGGTCGCGGTCGTCAAGCCCGGCCGCGTGATGTTTGAGATCGCCGGCGTCCCCGATGACGTCGCACGCGAGGCGCTGCGTCTTGCCAGCCACAAGCTGCCCATCAAGACCAAGATCGTCAAGCGCGAGGATCTCGAGACCGAGAAAGCAGGTGAATGAGAATGAAGGCAAGTGAAGTTCGTTCCATGAGCGTTGCCGAGCTCAACACCAAGCTCGATTCTCTCAAGAAGGATCTGTTCCTCCTGCGTATGCAGCACGCAACCAACCAGCTCGACAACCCGCAGAAGCTCGTCGAGACCAAGCGTGACATCGCGAGAGTGAAGACCGTTATCCGTGAGAAGGAGGAGAAGTAACATGGAAGAGAATAGAACATCCTCCCGTAAGGTGCGCGTGGGCAAGGTCATTTCCGACAAGATGGACAAGACCGTCGTCGTCGCGATCGCCGACCGCGTGGCGCATCCCCTGTATAAGAAGATCGTCGGCCGTACCTACAAGCTCAAGGCCCACGATGAGAAGAACGAGTGCGGTATCGGCGATACCGTCAAGGTGATGGAGACCCGCCCCCTCAGCAAGGACAAGCGCTGGCGCGTGGTCGAGATCGTCGAGAAGGCGAAGTAAGGAGGCGACAGAGAAATGATCCAGCAGGAAACCTTTTTGAAAGTCGCCGACAACACCGGCGCCAAGGAGATCAAGTGCATCCGCGTGCTGGGCGGCTCCAGCCGTAAGTACGGCAACATCGGCGACGTGATCGTCGCTTCCGTCCGCAAGTCCACCCCCGGCGGCCAGGTCAAGAAGGGCGAGGTCGTGCGCGCGGTGATCGTGCGCAGCGCCAAGGGCGTCCGCCGCGCGGACGGCACCTACGTCCGTTTCGACGAGAACGCCGCCGTCCTTATCAAGGAGGACAAGAACCCCCGCGGCACCCGTATCTTTGGGCCCGTCGCCCGCGAGCTGCGCGACAAGGATTACATGAAGATCCTGTCCCTCGCTCCGGAAGTTGTGTAAGGAGGGCTTGAAGAAATGGCTATGAATGTCAAGAAGGGCGACACCGTCGTCGTCCTGTCCGGCAAGGACAAAGGCAAGCAGGGCAAGGTGCTTGGCACCGTCCCCGCTGAGGATAAGGTCGTCGTCGAGGGCATCAACATGGTGACCTGCCACGTCAAGCCCCGCAAGCAGGGCGAGACCGGCGGTATCGTGCAGCGCGAAGCGGCGCTCTACGCCTCCAAGGTGCAGGTCGTGTGCCCCAAGTGCAAGAAGGGCACCCGCGTCGCCCACAAGATCGAAAACGGCAAGAAGTCCCGCGTGTGCAAGCACTGCGGCGCCGCGCTTTAAAGAAAGGAGTAAGCTGTAATGGCCAGACTGAAAGAACAGTATAAAGCGGACATTGCGCCGGCTCTTTTCAAGAAGTTCGGTTACAAGTCCGTCATGGAAGTGCCCCGCATCGAGAAGGTCGTCGTGAACGTCGGCTGCGGCGAGGCGCGCGACAACGCGAAGGTCCTCGACGCCGTCGTGCGCGACCTGAGCACCATCACCGGCCAGAAGGCCGTCATCACCAAGGCGAAGAAGTCCGTCGCGAACTTCAAGATCCGCGAGGGCATGCCCATCGGCGCGAAGGTCACGCTCCGCGGCGACAAGATGTGGGAATTCCTCGATCGTCTCTTTAACGTGGCGCTTCCCCGCGTCCGCGACTTCCGCGGCATCAGCGCCAACGCTTTCGACGGCCGCGGCAACTATGCCCTCGGCGTCAAGGAGCAGCTGATCTTCCCCGAGATCGAGTACGACAAGGTCGACAAGATCCGCGGCATGGATATCGTTATCTGCACCACCGCCAAGACCGATGAAGAGGCTCGCGAGCTGCTGACCCAGGTCGGCGCACCGTTTGAGCGTTAAGGAGGAGGAACCATGGCAAAGACTTCGATGAAGATCAAGCAGGCCCGTCCTGCCAAGTTCTCCAGCCGCCGCTACAACCGCTGCAAGCTGTGCGGCCGTCCCCACGCGTATCTGCGCGACTACGGCGTGTGCCGTATCTGCTTCAGAGAATTGGCCTACAAGGGAGAAATCCCCGGTGTTCGCAAAGCCTCTTTCTGAGCAGCCAGCAACATTTATCGCGCCTTTGATATGGGGCGTTTGGACTGCGAAAGGTCGCCGGTAATTCGGTAATTATCGGCGATACCTCGCGGCCGAAACGGGGAAACCCGTAACTCTAAACTAGGAGGAAACATTCCATGCATATCACCGACCCCATTGCGGATATGCTGACCCGCATCCGCAACGCGAACAGCGCAAGACATGAAACCGTCGATGTTCCCGCCTCGAACATGAAGAAGAGCATCGCTCAGATCCTGCTCGACGAGGGCTACATCAAGAGCTACCAGATCGTTGACGACGGCGTGCAGGGCGTGATCCGCATCGCGCTCAAGTACAACGGCAAGGACAAGGTCATCACCGGCCTTCGCCGCGTCTCCAAGCCGGGCCTTCGCGTCTATGTCGGCGCGGATGAGCTTCCCCGCGTGCTCCGCGGCCTCGGCGTCGCCATCGTCTCCACGTCCAAGGGCGTCATGACCGACAAGGCCGCTCGCGCGGCGCATGTCGGCGGCGAAGTCCTGGCGTTTGTGTGGTAAGGAGGGCAGAGAACAATGAGTCGTATTGGCAGAATGCCCGTTGTCATTCCCGCCGGTGTGGAAGTCAACATCGCCAATGGCAACCTTATCACGGTCAAGGGCCCGAAGGGCACCCTGACGCAGAAGCTTGAGCCCACCATGACCATCAAGCAGGAAGGCGCCGAGATCCTTGTGTCCCGTCCGAACGACGAGAAGGAGAACCGCGCGCTGCACGGTCTGACCCGCGCCCTGCTGCACAACATGGTCGTCGGCGTGACCGAGGGCTACAAGAAGGAACTCGACATCAACGGCGTCGGTTACCGTGCCGCCAAGGAGGGCAAGAAGCTCATCCTGACCATCGGTTACTCTCATCCCGTTGAGGTGGAGGAGACCGACGGTATCACCATCGAGGTCCCCAACCCCAACCACATCGTTATCTCCGGCTGCGATAAGCAGAAGGTCGGCCAGTTTGCGGCCGAGGTCCGCGAGAAGCGTCCGCCTGAGCCGTACAAGGGCAAGGGCATCAAGTACACGGATGAGGTCATCCGCCGCAAGGTCGGCAAGACCGGCGTGAAGAAATAAGGAGGTGTGCCGAAATGATCAAAAGACCCGATACGAAAGCGCAGCGCTTAAAGCGTCATAAGAGAGTCCGTTCCAAGGTCTCCGGCACGCCCGAAAGACCCCGCCTGAACGTATTTCGCAGCGAGAAGAACATCTATGCCCAGATCATCGACGACGTCGCCGGCAACACGCTTGTTGCGGCCTCCTCGCTCGACAAGGAGATTTCGGGCAACGGCGGCAACAAGGCCGCGGCGCGTGCGGTCGGCAAGCTGATTGCCGAGCGTGCGAAGGCCAAGGGCATCGGCGCGGTCGTCTTTGACCGCGGCGGTTACCTGTATCACGGCCGCGTTGCGGAGCTGGCCGAGGGCGCCCGTGAGGGCGGTCTGGAATTCTAAGGGAGGAGGAAACAGAAATGCCCAGATTTGAAAGAGAACAAAGCGAATACATGGAAAAGCTCGTTTTCCTCAACCGTGTTTCCAAGACCGTGAAGGGCGGCCGCGTGGCGAAGTTTTCCGCGCTGATGGTCGTCGGCGACGGCAAGGGCAAGGTCGGCTACGGCCTTGGCAAGGCGTCCGAAGTCCCCGAGGCGATCCGCAAGGGGCTTGAGGCCGCGAAGAAGAACATGATCACCGTCACGCTTGAGGGAACCACCATTCCGCACGAGACCATCGGCGAGTTCGGCGCGGGCCGCGTGCTGCTCAAGCCCGCTCCCGAAGGTACCGGCGTGATCGCCGGCGGCGCGGTGCGTGCGGTCGTCGAGGCCGCGGGTATCAAGGATATCCGCACCAAGTGCCTGCGTTCCAACAACCCCAACAACGTCGTCGGCGCGGCGTTCGAGGGTCTCAAGTCCATGCGCAACGCCGAGCAGGTCGCCAAGATCCGCGGCAAGAGCGTGGACGAGATCAGAGGATAAGGGGGGCAGTGAGACATGGCTAAGTTGAATGTTGAGCTCGTCAAGAGCCTGAACGGCAGACTGGAGAAGCACATTGCCACTGCCAACTCGCTGGGCCTTCGCCGCATCGGCGACCATACCGTCCAGCCCGACAACGATCAGACCCGCGGCAAGATCGCCCAGATCGGCTATCTGCTCAAGGTCACCGAAGTAAAGTAAGGAGGAGATGTCGGAATGAAACTTCATGAACTGTCTCCTGCTGTCGGCTCCACGAAGGAAGCTTACCGCAAGGGCCGCGGCAACGGAAGCGGCAACGGCAAGACCGGCGGCCGCGGCCACAAGGGCCAGAAGGCGCGCAGCGGCGGCGGCGTCCGCATCGGCTTCGAAGGCGGCCAGATGCCCATGACCCGCACGACCCCGAAGCGCGGTTTCCACAACATCTTTGCCAAGCCCCTTGAGATCATCAACCTCAGCGCGCTCAACCGGTTCGAGGACGGCGAGACCGTCAACGCAGAGGCGCTGCTTGCCAAGGGCGTCCTTTCGAAGTGCGAATACGGCTTCAAGGTGCTCGGCAACGGCTCCGTCAAGAAGAAGGTCACCGTGCAGGCGTCTGCGTTTTCCCAGTCCGCGAAGGAAGCCATCGAGGCGGCTGGCGGAAAGGCAGAGGTGGTCTAAGTGGTCGAAACGATTCGCAAGGCATGGAATGTGCCCGAGCTGCGCAAGAAGATCATCTTCACCATTCTGATCCTGCTGATCTTCCGCCTCGGCAACGCGATCCCCGTGCCCTATGTCGACACCGCGAAGCTGCAAGCGACGCTCGACGCCATGAGCACCACGGTGCTCGGCCTTTACAACGTGATGAGCGGCGGCGCGTTCGCGGAGGCGACGGTGTTCGCCCTCGGCGTTCAGCCGTATATCAACAGCTCCATCATTATCCAGCTGCTGACCATCGCCATCCCCGCCCTCGAGCGTCTTGCCCGTGACGGCGGCGAGGCCGGCAAGAAGAAGATCGAGTCCATCACCCGCTATTCCACCGTCGCCATTGCCCTTCTCCAGGGCCTCGGCTACTACTACCTGATGCGTAACTACGGCATCCTTGAGCAGCAGGGCTTTTGGCCCGCGGTGGTCATCATCGTTTCGTTCGTGGCGGGCTCCTCGTTCGTGATGTGGCTTGGCGAGCAGGTCAATGAGTTCGGTATCGGCAACGGTATTTCGATCATCCTGTTTGCGGGCATCATCTCCCGCGTGCCGAACCTCATCTCCGGCGGACAGTACTACGTCGCGCAGCACGGCGGTATCGGCTGGCTGCATATGGCGCTGCTCGTGATCGGCATTTTGCTGCTGTTCCTGCTCATCACGCATGTGAACGCGGCGGAGCGCCGCATCCCCGTGCAGTACGCCAAGCGTCAGGTCGGACGCAAGATGTACGGCGGCCAGGCGTCCACCCTTCCGATGAAGGTGAACATGTCCGGCGTTCTGCCCATCATCTTCGCGCAGAGCATCGCGTCGCTTCCCGCGACGGTCGCGGCGTTCCTGCCGGCTCCCGAGGAGGGCACGTTCGGCTACGCGTTCCTCAACGCGATCGACACCAAGTCGGTTCTTTATTTGGTCATCTATTTCCTGATGATCATCGGCTTTAGCTATTTCTACGCCACCATTCAGTTCAATCCGGTCGAGATCTCCAACAACCTCAAGCGCCAGGGCGGCTTCATCCCCGGCTTCCGTCCGGGTAAGCCCACGTCCGACTTTATCGCGAAGGTTCTCTCGAAGATCACACTGTTTGGCGCCATCTATCTCGGTATCGTTGCCATCGCTCCGCTGATCGTGGGCAAGGCGCTCGGCAACAACATGCTTGCCATCGGCGGTACGTCCGTCATCATCGTGGTCGGCGTTGCACTCGAAACGGTGCAGGCGCTGGAGTCTCAGATGCTGATGCGTCAGTACAAGGGCTTCCTTGAGTAAAGGAGAGAGAGATGAATCTGATTTTGTTGGGCGCTCCCGGCGCGGGGAAGGGCACACAGGCGGCCATTCTCGCCCGCGAGCTTAGCATTCCGACGATCTCCACCGGCAACATCCTGCGCGCCGCGGTCGCGAGCGGCAGTGAGCTGGGGAAGCAGGCAAAGGCCTGCATGGAGACCGGCGCGCTGGTGTCCGATGAGATCATCATCGGCATCATCCGCGATCGTCTTGCCGAGCCCGATTGTGCAAACGGGTACATCCTCGACGGTGTGCCCCGCACGATCGCTCAGGCGGAGGCGCTCGAAGAAAACGGGATCAAGTTTGACTGCGTGATCTCCATGGAGATCTCCGATGAGACGATCCTGTCGCGCATGAGCGGACGGCGCGTCTGCCCCAAGTGCGGCGCGAGCTATCACGTCGTCGCGGTGCCCCCGAAAAAGGAGGGCGTCTGCGATGTGTGCGGCAGCGAGCTCATTACGCGCAAGGATGATGCCCCCGAGACGGTAAAATCGCGTCTCGCGGTCTATCACAAGGAGACGGAACCGCTCAAGGAGTTTTACCGCTCCCGCGGCGTTCTGGTTCCGGTGGAGGATCACGGCTCCGTCGAGGCCACCTCCGCAGCGATCCTCAAAGCGCTGAAGGAGTGAGATCATGATTACGCTCAAATCAGCACGAGAGGTCGAATTGATGCGTCGGGCGGGAAAAATTACCGCGGCTGCCCGTGCTTTGGCAGGGGAAATGGTAAAGCCCGGCGTTACAACCCGAGAGATCGACAAAGCAGTGTACCAGTTCATCAAATCGCAGGGCGCTGAGCCGTCGTTTCTGAACTACAACGGCTATCCCGCCAGCGTCTGCGTCTCCGTCAACGACGAGATCATCCACGGCATCCCCGGCAAACGGGTCTTGCAGGAGGGCGACATCGTCAGCGTGGACGTGGGCGCGTACATCGGCGGGTTCCATGGCGACTGCGCGGCCACCTACGCCTGCGGAACCATTTCCGACGAGGCGCAGCGGCTCATCGACGTGACGCGGCAGAGCTTTTTCGAGGGCGTCAAGCTTGCCCGCGAAGGCAACCGCATCTCGGACATTGGGCACGCGGTGCAGGAATATGTGGAGGCGAACGGATTTTCCGTTGTGCGCGAGTATGTCGGCCACGGCGTCGGCAGAAACATGCACGAAGCGCCCGAGGTGCCGAACTACGGCGCGCCGGGCCATGGCCCCAAGCTCCTGCGCGGCATGACGATCGCGATCGAGCCGATGGTCAACGCGGGCACGGCGGACATCCGCCAGATGCCGGACGGCTGGACCGTCCGGACGGCGGACGGCAAGTACGCCGCGCACTATGAAAACACGGTCCTCATCACGTCCGGCGAACCGGAGCTTCTGACGGTTCCCGCGCCCTGAGGTAACGTGCCATGGAAATCGAAAAAGCGCATTTGGTCGAAGCGACCGCCGGACGCGAGAAGGGCAAACCTTTCTTCGTGCTTGACACGGACGGGGAGTATTTGCTCCTTGCGGACGGCAAGAGCCGCCGCGTCGAGGCGCCGAAGCGGAAAAAGCGCAAGCACGCCCGCTTCCTCGCGCAGGGCGACGGGCGCGTCGCGGAAAAGATCAGAGAAAACGAGCGAATCACCAACAGCGAACTTCGCAAAGCCATCGCCGCCTACAGCGGCACAGACAATTCCGACCAGGAGGGATAACACCTTGGCAAAATCCGACATGATCGAAGTGGAAGGCACGGTCGTCGAGTCCCTGCCCAACACCACATTCCAGGTAGACATCGGAAACGGGCACACGATCCTCGCCCACATTTCCGGCAAGCTCAGAATGAATTTCATTAGGATCCTGCCCGGTGACAAGGTCACGGTGGAGATGTCCCCATACGACCTCACCCGCGGTCGGATCACATGGCGTACCAAGTAATCTAAGTACAGGATAAATGGAGGTTTCAACATGAAAGTAAGACCGTCCGTGAAGCCCATGTGCGAGAAGTGCAAGATCATTCGCCGCAAAGGCCGTGTCATGGTCATTTGCGAGAATCCGAAGCACAAGCAGCGCCAGGGCTGAGAGAATTGGAGGTAAAAGAGAATGGCACGTATTGCCGGTATTGACCTGCCGAAGGACAAGCGCATCGAGATCGGCTTGACCTACATCTACGGCATTGGCAGAAAGAGCGCCTGCGACATCCTCGAAAAGGCTGGCGTCAACCCCGATACCCGCGTTAAGGACCTCACCGACGCGGAGGAAGCGAAGCTGCGCGAGGTCATCGACCACGGCTACATCGTCGAGGGCGATCTGCGCCGCCAGACCGCGCTGGACATTAAGCGCCTGAGCGAGATCGGCTGCTATCGCGGCACCCGCCACCGCCGCGGCCTGCCCGTCCGCGGCCAGCGCAGCAAGACCAACGCGCGTACCCGCAAGGGCCCCAAGAAGACCATTGCGAACAAGAAGAAATAAGGAGGGAGAAGAATAAATGGCTACTGCTAAGTCTGCTGCCGGCGGCAAGAAGGTTGTCCGCCGTCGTCGCGAAAAGAAGAACGTAGAACGCGGTCAGGTCCATATCCGTTCTTCCTTCAACAACACCATGGTCACCGTGACCGACTCTCAGGGCAACGCCCTTTCCTGGGCTTCCTCGGGCGGCCTCGGCTTCCGTGGCAGCAAGAAGTCCACTCCGTTCGCCGCGCAGAGCGCCGCCGAGACGGCCGCTACCGCCGCCATGGAGCACGGCCTCAAGACCGTCGAGGTCTTCGTCAAGGGCCCCGGCCAGGGCCGTGAGGCCGCGATCCGCGCCCTTCAGGCCGTCGGCCTTGAGGTCACGATGATCAAGGACGTTACCCCCATCCCGCACAACGGCTGCCGTCCCCCGAAGCGCCGCCGCGTCTGATAAGAAGGAGGAAAAGATACAATGGCTAAGAACACTCAGCCCATCGTGAAGCGCTGCAGAGCGCTGGGCATTTCTCCTGCGGCCATGGGCTACACCGGCAAGACCAAGTCCGAGAGCAACCGCAATCCCAAGGGCCAGATGCGCCGTAAGCAGAGCGAATATGCCCGCCAGCTCAACGAGAAGCAGAAGGTCAAGTTCGTCTACGGTATTCTGGAAAAGCAGTTCCGCGAGTATTACGAGAAGGCTGCCGTGGCCCCCGGCCAGACCGGCGAGGTCATGCTCAGCACCATCGAGCGCCGCATGGACAACGTCGTGTACCGTCTCGGCTTTGCCATGACCCGCCGCGAGGCGCGTCAGGCGGTCAACCACGGTCACTTCACCGTCAACGGCAAGCGCGTCAACATCCCGTCCTACCTCGTGAAGGTCGGCGACGTGATCGAGGTTTCGGAGAAGAGCCGTTCCTCCGTCATGTTCAAGCGCCTCACCGGCGAGGATGCCCCCGTCTTTACCGTGCCGACGTGGCTCGAGCGCGAGAAGAACGCCCTTAAGGGCAAGGTCGTCCGCATGCCCGCCCGCGAGGACATCGACCTCCCGATCGAGGAGCACCTGATCGTCGAGCTGTACTCGAAGTAATCGGGGAAAACCCTCATTACACGCATTTTCCTGGTCTATTTGGCCACAAATTGAACAAGGAGGGTAACTGCTTTGATTGAAATTGAAAAGCCCCAGATCGAGTGCATAGAGGATCCTGAAAACAGCACCTACGGCAAATTCGTCGTCGAGCCGCTTGAGCGTGGCTACGGCATTACGCTCGGCAACGCGTTGCGCCGTATCCTGCTCTCGTCCCTGCCCGGTACGGCAGCTACCATGATCAAGATCGCGGGTGTGCAGCACGAGTTTTCCACCATCCCCGGCGTCAAGGAGGATGTGACGGAGATCGTGCTCAACATCAAGAGCCTGATCGCCAAGCTTGACGGCGCGGAGAACGTCAAGACCGTCTACATTGAAGCCGTCGGCCCCTGTGAGGTTACCGGCGCCGACATCAAGGGCGACAGCGAGGTCGAGATCCTGAACCCCGAGCTCCACATCGCAACGCTTGACACGGGTGCGACGCTGAGCATGGAGATCACGCTCTCCCACGGCCGCGGCTATGTGCCCGCCGACCGCAACAAGCCGGCGCAGGCCGTCATCGGCATGATTCCGGTCGATTCGATCTACACGCCCGTCTACAAGGTCAACTACACAGTGGAGAACACCCGTGTGGGCAACGTGACCGACTTCGACAAGCTGACGCTTGAGGTCTGGACGGACGGCACGATCACACCGCGCGACGCGGTTTCTTTGGGCGCGAAGATCCTCTGCGATCACTTCACGCTCTTCACTGACCTCAGCGATACGATGAGCGCACGCTCTACTGTTGTGGAGAAGGCGGAGGCGCAGCGCGACAAGGTGCTTGAGCTCACCATCGAGGAGCTCGACCTGTCGGTGCGCAGCTTCAACTGCCTCAAGCGCGCCAACATCAACACCGTCGAGGACTTGATCTCCAAGACCGAGGACGACATGATGAAGGTCCGCAACCTTGGCCGCAAGTCCCTCGAAGAGGTCATCAACAAGCTCGCTATGATGGGCCTGTCCCTCGCCAGCGAGGACAACAACTGATATTTGATTCCGTAAGGAGGGAAACGATATGCCCGGAACCCGTAAGCTCGGCAAGACCACCGACCAGCGCCGCGCGATGCTCCGCCAGCAGGTCACCGATTTCCTGGACAACGGCAAGATGGAGACCACCGTCACCCGTGCCAAGGAGATCAAGCCCATCGCCGAAAAGATGATCACCCTCGGCAAGAAGGGCGACCTTGCCGCCTATCGCCAGGCGCTCGCGTTCATCACGCGCGAGGACGTTGCCAAGAAGGTCTTCAAGGAGATCGCGCCCGGTTATTCGGAGCGCAATGGCGGCTACACCCGCATCGTGCGCACCGGCATCCGCCGCGGCGACGCCGCCGAGACGGCAATGATCGAACTGGTGTAAGCCAACCAAAAATGAAAAGCCCTTTTATACGGCAGTTCGCGAAGCCGTATAAAAGGGCTTTTTGCATCATAGGATACCCTATGAAACGAAATGCATCTTATCTCTGCCTGCTGCTCCTGCCGCTGCTCGCGCTGCTGCAAACGCGTGAGGCGTTTGTTGTCCCCGCGCTCGCGCCGGAGACGGCGGGCTACATTGCGCTCACATTCGACGACAGTCCCAACGGCAAGACCACGGAGCGCCTGCTCGACGGGTTGAAGGAGCGCGGCGCGCATGTGACGTTCTTTGTCATCGGCGAGCAGATCGAGGGACAGGAGGCGCTGCTGCGCCGTATGGCGGCGGAGGGGCATCAGGTCGGCAATCACACGTTCACGCACCGCCGCCTTGATACGACGGGCGCGGTGGGCGCACGTGAGCTCAAGCGCACCGAAGCGGCGATCGGCGGCGTGTTGGGCGGAAGCGGCTACTGGATACGCCCGCCGTGGGGCTTTGCGAGCAGTGAAACGCTGCGCGAGGCGGAAGCGCCGCTCATCCACTGGACGGTGGATACCGAGGACTGGCGCGCGCTCAACGCCGACACGGTCGCCCGGCGCATTATAGAGGGCGCGGAAGACGGCGCGATCGTCCTGCTGCATGACAGCTACGAAACAAGCGTGGACGCGGCGCTTGCCGCTGTCGACCGGCTGTCCGCGCGCGGGTACGCCTTTGTAACGGTGGAGGAGCTGTTTGCGCAAAAGGGTGTTACGCCGGAGCGGGGGCTATTCTATTGCTGCCCGAACAAGCTGCGGGAGGTAAAATAGAAAAAACGGCGCGGTCTTCATCCTTGGACCGCGCCGTTTATCAATTGCCTATATGAGCCGTACGCCGCCGACGTTGCGGATCTGCGCCACGTGGCAGCGGCCTTTGCCGAACTCCGCCTCCATCGCGGAGACGAACGCGTCCAGTTTTTCAAGCGGAACGTAAGCCTGCGCCGTTCCTGCGAAGCCGCCACCGTGGACGCGCGCCGCGCCCGTCTCGCCCGCCAGCTTCCGCGCTCTGCGAATGACGCGCAGCAGGCGGTCGCCGTCCGGACGGTCGAGCGACACGTTTTGCAGCTTTGTCTCCGACGAAAAGCCGGATTCGCGCACCAAAGCAAGATATCCCGCAAAATCGCCACGCGCAAGCGCTTCATATTGCGCGAGGGCGCGTCTGGTCTCGGCAAAGTAATGCTCGGCGCGCAATGTGGGGCGCTCGCCGCATTGCTTGAGCACGCGCTCGCGCTCACGCAGGAACCGCGCCTCGTCCACATCGTGCAGCCGTTCCTTGCCGAACAGCCTTGCCACCGCGCCCATCTCTCGCGGGATCGCGGCGTATTCGCCGTCGAGGTCAGAGTGATTTGCGCCGCTGTCGATGATCACAAGCGCGTAGCCCTCGCGTGCAAAGTCGACCGCGCAGCGGCGGACGACAGGATCCTGCGCATCGGCAAAGTCAATTGCGATCACACCGCCCGTGGCGCAGGCCATCTGATCGAGCAGTCCGCAAGGCTTTCCGTAGTAGACGTTTTCGGCATATTGCCCGATCTTTGCAAGCTCCGTCGAGTCGAGCGCGCGCCCACAGAACAGCTCGTTCATGATCTGCCCCATGAGCACCTCGAACGCCGCAGAGCTCGAAAGGCCCGAACCGCGCAACACCTCGGTCTCGGTGTAGGCGTCAAAGCCCCCGACTGTATATCCGTCCGCGCCGATGCGCGCGGCAATGCCGCGCACGAGCGCGCTGGAGCAGCTTTTCTCACTGCCGCGGATCTCCGTGTCGCTTACGTCGAGTTCAATGGGCTCGTGTCCCCGCGAGTGGACGCGGATGAGCGCGCCGCCGCTTCGCGCGACGCAGCCCATCGTATCCATGTCCACGCTTCCGGCGAGGCCCCAGCCGCCTTGGTGGTCGGTGTGGTTGCCGCCGAGCTCCGTGCGCCCCGGCGCGCTGAAAATCATCAGCTCGCGCGTTTTGCCCGGGTCGAAGCGTTCACAGAACCCGTCAATCACGGATTCGACGCGGCGGTAAAGTTCCTGTGCCGGACGGCTTCCGTACACCGCGTGAAGCGATTCGTCGAAACGTCCGGCGCGAAGCGAATCCAGCAGTTCCTGTGCGCGCATACCTTCTCCCTTCCGCGCTTTCGCGCGCCGATGTCAGATCGCCGCGTTTTTGGCGGCCTCTTCCTCCTCAAGCACCCGATAGGCAACCTTGCCTACCACGGTCTTGGGCAGCTCTTCACGGAACTCCACGTCATAGGGCAGAGCGTATTTTGCGATGTGGCGCTTGCAGTGCTCCAGAATGGAGCGCTTGGTTTCATCGTTTGGCTGATAGCCGGGGTTGAGCTTGACGAACGCTTTGACCTTCTGCATCCGATACGTGTCCGGCACGCCGATGACGCAGCTCATCTGCACCGACTCGTGCGCGTCGATGATGTTTTCGATCTGCGCGGGGTAGACGTTGTAACCCGAAGAGATGATCATACGCTTGGCGCGGCCGCGGAAGAAAACGAAGCCCTCGCTGTCCATGGTTCCGAGGTCGCCGGTATAGAGCCACTTGAGGCCGTCGGCATGGACGCGCAGCGCGTTCGCCGTTTCCTCCGGCTGATTCATGTACTCCTGCATCACGGTGGGGCCGGAGATCACGATCTCGCCTTCCTCGCCATAGGGAAGCTCACGGTCGGTGCCCGGCTCGACGATTTTGAAGTAGGTGTCGGGGAACGGGAGGCCGATGCTGCCCTCCTTGTGCATATGCGGCGGCGTGAGACAGCAGGCGCAGACCGTCTCGGTCGCGCCGTAGCCCTCGCGCACCTGAATGACCGCCTTGTGGTCGTAGAGGTACTTGTCAAACTTCTTTTTCAGTTCGATGCTGAGGCTGTCGCCACCGGAGAACACGCCCTTGAGACTGGAGAAGTCGGCGCTCTCCATCCCCGGCAGGCGCAGCAGCGCCTCGTAAAGCGTCGGCACGCCCGCGATGAAGTTGCAGCGGCGTTTCGTGATCTGCTTGGCGTAGCTCTTGGGCGTGAAACGCGGGATAAGGATGCAGCATCCGCCTTGCGAGAGCATCGAATGGACGCACACGCCGAGCCCAAAGCCGTGGAAAAGCGGCATGGCGGCGAGCATCTTGTCGCCCGGGCGGAACATCGGATTCGTTGCGATGATCTGCTTGCCGAGCGCGTTGAAGTTGCGGTTGGTGAGCACGATGCCCTTGGTCGTTCCGGTCGTTCCGCCGGAGTAGAGGATCACGGCGGAGTCCTCGCCGCGGCGCGGCACCTTGTAGGTTTTGTAGAAGCAGGACTTGCTGAGGCGGATGAAGTCCTTCCACAGCAGCACCGGCGCGTCGTAGGGGATCTTCTCGATCTTGCGCCCCTCGGTGAGCATATAGCCCGCGCGGATGGGTTGGGAAAGCGCGTCCTTGACCGAGGCGATGACGATGTTGACGACCTTGGTGTTCTTGCGGATGCGCTCGAACTTGTCGTAAAACTGGTCAAGCGTGATGGCAAGCACGCTTTCAGACTCGTTTAAGTAGAACTCGATCTCCTTTTCAGCGGAGAGCGGGTGGATCATGTTGGCGATCGCGCCGACAAGGTTGACCGCGTAAAACAGGCACACCGCCTGCGGACAGTTGGGCATGGAGATGGTGACGCGGTCGTTCTCGCGGATGCCGATGGTCTTGAGCGCTTTGGCGCAGCGCTCGATTTCGGCGAGCATCTGACGGTAGGTCGTCTGCTTGCCCATGAAGGTGTAGGCGATGTAGTTTGGATACTGTGTCGCGATCTTCTCGACCGCCTCAAACATCGTTCCGTCAAAGTAATCAAGGTGGAACGGCACCTCGCCGAGGTGATCCTTCCACGGCGTCTTTACTGCGATCTCACTCATAGGCGACCTCCTCCGCAAGCGGCTTTTCCAACTCTTCGGGATGCTCCAGCAGATATTTGAGCAGCCGGATGCTCTTTGTGTAATAATATCCGTCCGCGATGCGCTCGTCCACCGTGAGTCCGAGGTCGATCGACTCGCACATCTTCACGAAACCGTTTTTGTTGTAAAGCGGCGTCCACTTTTTCTCGCCGATGATGACGAAGATCGACGCCGTGCCCCAGGTCGAGAGGTGGTGATAGCCGCACTTGAGCTTGATCGAGCCGAGGTTGGAGATGAAAACGCTCGCGTAATTCGGATCGTCCGCGATCAGCGAATCCGGCACCCAGCCATGCTTGTCAAGGAACATCATAAAATGCAGCAGCGCCTTGGACAAAAAGCGCGGCATGCGGTTGAACATGTCCATGCTGTTGTCGGTGGTGTTCTGCACGCCCGAACGCGTCGAGCGCACGATGTCGCGGATGGCGTCGTGAATGGTGTCGACGGTGTCCTCCGGCTTCGCCTCAAGAAACGCCATTTTCTCCTCGCTCTCGTCGGAGAATTCCTTCTTCACGACGAACGCGCTCGTCACCTTGTCGCGCTGGTAATAGTTTCCATTGACGTAGAAGCGGTTGAGCTTGGGCCGCAGGGTCACGGTCTTGACGAGCGCGGCGACGATGACGTGGAAAAACGTGTATTTGAAATCAGTGTCGCCCGCGTTCTTCTTTTCAAGGTACGCGTTGATGTTCGTGAGGTCGATGCGCTCGGAGATGTATGCCTCGTTGTCGGGACGGTGCGGGTAGATGACGCCCATGACGAAATGCAGCGCGTCCTCATGGCGCAGAAGCGTTGCGTCCTTGCGGTCGCCCCAGCGCTTTTTGATCGGTTTTTCTGCCATTCGGTTTGATTCTCCAGTTTCGTTTGAATTGGGGCTATGGGACGAACCCCTCAAAAATAGGCTGCGCGCCCTCCGCCTCGGCGGTCTCCATGTCCTCGCGCGAGCGGATGGTCCAGTAGTAGATGTCGGCGCTCTTCGCGTCCCTGACGCGCTGCAGGCCGTGCGCGTCGCGGTGGGCGAAATTGAACGAGACAAAGTTCGGCTGCGTCTGCGCGTTGAACGCCATCTCCGCGAGCTGGCGATCCATCTCCGCGCCGAGACCGGAGGAATCCTCCGGCGAACGCAGAAAGTCCTGTGCAAGCTGCCCGCGCACGATCTCGGGACGGTTTGCGCGCAGCCACAGGAGACAGCGCGGGTCGAACGACTCCATCACATAAGGCACGTGGAACTTGTCCAGCTCCGCCACCGTGCGCGCAGTGAGCGCGTCAAAATTCTCCCCGTAGGGCTTGAGCTCGACGAGCAGAGGAAGCCCCGTGCCCTCATAGAGCGCGAGCACGTCGCAAAACTGCGGGACGGACTCATCCGTTCCGTCAAGCTTGTATTCGCCCAGCTGCGCGGCGGTCAGGCTCTCAACCACGCCCTCGCGTCCGGTCATGCGCATGAGCTTGGAGTCGTGGAACACGGCGAGCGAGGCGTCCGCGAGCAGATGCACGTCCAGCTCCGAGGGGAAGCCGTGCTCAATGGCGCGGCGAAACGCCGCGAGCGAGTTTTCGGGGACACCGACGCTCTTGTCGTGCAGCCCTCTGTGTGCGTAACGATAATGTTGCATAAACAGCCTCTTTTAAAAATAATTCAGTCGTCGCCGCCGAGCGCCTCAAGGCCCTTGACGTTTTCAACCTTTTTCGCCTTGATGTTCTTCACCAGCGCCGTGAACACGCAGCAGCTCAGCGCAAAGAGGATCGTTGAATAGATCGGCAGCGCGCGCCACGCGAGCGTCCGGTAGAAGATAAAGCCGAGCAGGATCGGAGTCACGGTCTGCGCCGACATGCTCGCGGCGTAATAGTAGCCGGTGAACTTGCCGATCCGCTTCGACGAACACAATTCCACGACCATCGGGAACGAGCAGTTGTGTACCAGCGCCATGCCGAAGCCCTTGACCGCCCACACCGCGAACAGCAGCGCGGGGAACGCCTGCTCGCCGTGCGCGCCCGTGACGCGCCCCGTGGGCGACACAAAGCACATGGCGATGAGCGCGACGACCGTAATGGAAAGCCCCGTCGAAATCGTCCACTTGCGCCCGACCCTATCCGCGATGGCGCCCGCGACGGCGAAACCCAGCACCGACGCGAGGCCGCCCACAATGGTGAGCACCATCGTCGCGCTCGAAACGGAGTTGAGGTAGTAGATCACGTAGTTTCCGATGTAGGTGCCGATGGCGTTGTCCGCCATGAACCACAGAAACTCCGCGCCGAGGATGGCAAGCAGCATCGTCTTGTTCGCCCTCGACATGGGCGCGTCGTCGTCGATGGGCGTCTCCACGGCGGCAAGCCGCTCGCCGAGCGCCAGCTCATCGCGCATCTCCTCCTCGACCTTGTTTTCCTTGATGGTGAAGAACAGGACAAACGCGGAAATCGTCATCAAAACCGACGCGATGACGAAGGGCAGCTCGATGATCTGGAGCCTGCGCGCCTCGTCGGCGGCGTTGATGTAGTCGCTGAGCTTTAAAAAGATGCCGAGCACCGTCGCCGCCGCGCCGCCGAAGTAACCCATGATGTTGATAATGCCGTTTGCCTTGGCGCGCAGAGGCTTGGGCGTAATGTCGGGCATGAGCGCGACGGCGGGGTTGCGGTACATCATCATGAACATCAGCACGATCGCCATCATGGCGACCATGCCGGCAATGTTGTTGCGGTGGAAGAAAAGCGGGATGAACGGGAATGCCACCGCGGATACGAGCGTGCCGGTCAAAATGTACGGCATGCGCTTGCCGATGGGCGTTTTCGTCTTGTCCGAAAGGTTGCCGAAGATCGGCAGCAGAATAAGCGCGGCGAGGTTGTCGCACGCCATGATGATGCCGACGATCCACTGGACGTTGAGGATCTTGTCGGGGTCGCCCGCCTTCAGCTCCGCCGAGGAGAGGTCATACATCCGCCGCGCGAAGATGTCGGTGAGAAACGTGGGGCACCAGGAATCGTACACCTGCCATAGAAGCAGGATGCCGAAAAACGCGAAACCGATGAGGAAGGTCCGCCTGTAGTTGAGCTTCAAACCGTTCATGCCGTTTTCTCCTTACACGTTGAAGCGAAAATAGATCATATCGCCGTCTTTTACCACGTAGTCTTTGCCTTCGCTGCGCAGCAGGCCCTTTTCCTTCGCCGCCTGCACGCTGCCGCAGGCGATCATGTCGGAAAAGCTGATGGTCTCGGCGCGGATGAAGCCGCGCTCGATGTCGCTGTGGATCTTGCCCGCCGCCTGCGGCGCCTTGGTGCCGTTCACGATGGTCCATGCCCTGCACTCATCTTCGCCATAGGTGAGGAAGGAAATAAGCCCCAGCAACGTGTACGAGCATTGAATGAGCCGGTCGAGGCCGGACGCCTCCACGCCCAGCTCCTCCAAAAACATGGCGCGCTCGTCGGGTTCGAGCGCTGCGATCTCCTGCTCCAGCTTCGCACAGATGGGCAGCACCTGCGCGCCCTCTTTCGCCGCGCGCTCGCGCACAAGCTTGAGGTATTGGTTGCCGTCCTGGGCGGCGAAGCCGTCCTCGTCCATGTTTGCGGCGTAGATGACGGGCTTGAGGCTCAAAAGCTCGGCGTTCGCGATGAGCTTCGCGTCGTCGGCGGAGAGCTCCGCCTCGGCGACAAACGTGCGCGCGGATTTGCCCGCGTCGAGATGCTTGGCGAGCTCCGTGAACAGCTCCGATTCATGGGCGGCCTGCTTGTTGCCGGATTTTGCGTTCTTCGACGCCTTCTCCGCGCGGCGGTTCGCCATCTCGAGATCGGCCATGATGAGCTCAAGATCGATGGTTTCGATGTCGCCGATGGGGTCGACGGGGACGTTCTGCGTCGCGTCCGCGACAACGTGCATGATGTTTTCGTCGTCAAAGCAGCGCACAACGTGGACAATGGCGTCCGTGCGGCGGATGTTCTCCAAAAACTTGTTACCGAGGCCCGCGCCGTTGCTCGCGCCCTTGACGAGACCCGCGATGTCCACGAACTCGATGACGGCGGGCGTCTTTTTCTTCGGCTGATACATCTCGGCAAGCTTGTCGAGCCGCGCGTCCGGCACGGCGACCATGCCGACGTTCGGCTCAATGGTGCAGAACGGATAGTTGGCGCTCTCGGCGCCCGCGTTGGTGATAGCGTTGAACAGGGTGCTCTTGCCGACATTCGGCAGGCCCACGATACCAAGCTTCATAGAAAAATGCCTTCTTTCGACGAAATGTGAGTGCCCGACAATTCAAGTCAGTATATCATATACTTTTTTGGTAGACAAGACCCCAATTCCACAAAGAATTTCTCCGTCCGCCGCGTTCGTATGACTTGCGCAAAACGGCCTCCCCCGGTTCCGCCCGAGAGAGGCCGTTTTTGTCGCGCCGCTGTTTTCCGCGCCAATTACCATACCGGCTCGGCGCGGAGCTATGACTCCTTCGGAGCATACGCCGCCCTGCGGTCATGGGTCATGTAATACGCTTCCTTGTCCGCATACATGCGGTGGTCGATTTCGCTCAAGAAGTCCGAAATGTCGTCCTTGCGCATATCGAAAACGCTTCCGCCGATGGCGACGGAAAGCTGATAGGGTTTCCCGGACGTCTCGTTGTAGGCGCCGATGCCGTCAAGGATCCGCGCCTTATACTCCTCAACGATCCCTTCTCGCGGATGCTCCAGCAGCACCACGAACTCGTCGCCCGCAAAGCGCACGACCGTTCCGTCCGAATCAACCGTTTTTTTGAGAATGTCAGCGACCGCGATCAACGCGGCGTCTCCCTCGGCGTGCGAATAGCGGTCGTTGATTTCCTTAAATCCATTCATATCCAGCATCAGCGCCGCAAAGCTGTCTTGACGGTTCCTCAGCAGCATGCTCTTAAGCTCATCCAAATAGTATCGGTTGTAAACGCCGGTCAGCTTGTCGAGGAAGATACTCTCCTGCTGCAGGCACAAAACCAGTCCGCAGGTGGAAATCCCCACGGAAGGCCAAAGCAGCGAAATGCCGTAGGCAAAGCTTTGGAGCAGCATAGCGATCCCAGGGGGGACGAAAAAGAGCCACGCGGGGAAAAAGCGCAGCAGCTTTCCTTTGATGCGCGCGTACAGATAGAAGAGGAACCCGTAAGCGATCAGCCCGCTTTGCGCGGCGATGTAGATCCAGTAACAGCCCAGACGGTGGTAAGCATTATCCGCATCCAAATAAAAGACGACGGGCGCAAAGAAGTTGATGATCAGCAGCGAGATCTCCACGCCGCTCACCACAATAATCATCGTTTTATGCCAGCGGGGCAGCGTCTCGTGGATTTGCCGAACGACGATCGTGATGAAGCTGGGGCCGATTACGACATTGACAAGGTAAAGGATCGTATTGCAGAAAAAGCAGAGCGCGCGGCAAAGCACGCCGGGGCGTCCATCCAGCAGCCAGCCCGCGGCGTCGAAGGCACAGCCGACCAACGTCGTGATGATCAAGATAAACAAGGTGCTGCTTTGGGCGCGCTTGGTCGGAATCCGCCAACCGTCGCTGAGCAGCAACGTGATCATCAGTAACGCTCCAAGGAGATCTGTGGCATACGGAGAAAGGCGCGCCGCCTGATCTATCACGAAAGCCCCTCCTTTCTTTCAGCGCTCTGCCGCGACCTTTTGCGCTTGTGTATAATTTTATTGAGTATAACACACCCTCGGCTATGAGGCAAGTATCCTTTGTCAAGTCTTTTTCTTGCAAGTCGGTTTTGTTTGTGATAAATTACATTGGTTAGAGTATATACATTCGGAGGAATTTTGATTTGGAACGCAGTCAGGTGCTCGTGAGCGCGGAAGAGCTCGCGCAGCAGAAAGAATACATGCGCAAGGTGCGCGCGATCACGGACGTGCTCACGCGCGCGCCGACGGCGCTGGTGGATACGTTCGGCTGCCAGCAGAACGTCGCGGACGGCGAGACGCTCGCGGGCATGCTCGCCGAGATGGGCTTTGAACCGGCGGCGGACGCGGCGGGCGCCGACGTGGTGCTGCTCAACACCTGCGCCATCCGCGAGCACGCGGAAAAGCGCGTGTTCGGCGCGCTCGGCGAGTTGACGCACACCAAGGAGGCAAACCCCGAGCAGATCATCGTGCTGTGCGGCTGCATGGCGCAGCAAAAGCGCATCGCGGACAAGGTGCGGGAGTCTTACCGCCATGTCGACCTCGTGCTCGGCCCTCAGGCGGAGTGGCGGCTGCCGGAGCTTCTCTACGGCGTGCTCGCGCAGCACAAGCGCGCGTTCTCCGTCGACGACGAGCACGGGCGCATTGCCGAGGGGCTGCCCGTGAAGCGCGACGGCACGGTGCGCGCGTGGGTGAGCATCATGTACGGGTGCAACAACTTCTGCTCCTACTGCATCGTCCCCTATGTCCGCGGGCGCGAGCGCTCCCGCGAGCCGGAGAAGATCGTCACGGAGTGCCGTGAGCTGATCGAGGCGGGCTATAAGGAGATCTACCTGCTCGGGCAGAACGTCAACAGCTACGGCAACGACCTCGGCAACGGCTGGGACTTTGCCGACCTGCTCGCCGCGGTTGACGCCATCCCCGGGGACTACTGGCTGCGCTTCATGTCGAGCCAGCCCAAGGACGCGACGCCGAAGCTCTTCGAAACCATGGCTCGCTGCACGCACGTTGCCAAAAGCCTGCATCTCCCCGTCCAAAGCGGCAACGACCGCGTGCTGCGCGCGATGCGCCGCCCCTACACGCGCGAGAGCTACAAGGCGCTGATCGACGCCGCGCGCCGCGCAATGCCCGAGCTGGTGCTCACGAGCGACGTGATCATCGGGTTCCCCGGCGAAACGGAAGAAGAGGCGATGGATACCGTTTCGCTCGTCGAGGAGCTCCGCTTCGACGCGCTCTTTACGTTCATTTTTTCCCCGCGCCCGGGTACGCCCGCCGCGGAGATGGACGACCCCGTGCCGCGCGCGGAGAAGCAGAGGTGGTTTGATAAGCTGCTTGACGTTCAGAACGCCTACAGCGCAGAAAAGCATGCGTCCTATGTCGGAAAAACACTCCGCGTCCTTGTCGACGGCGAGAGTGGCGACACGGACTATCCGCTCTCCTGCCGCACGGAGGGCAACCGCCTCGTGCGCCTGCGCGGCGACAAGTCGCTGATCGGCACGTTTACCGATGCGAAGATCACCGACAGCAACACCTGGGCGCTGTACGGCGAGGTCTCGTAGCTTTTGAGGCGTTTCGATATGATGTTTATTCCTCTCATGCTGGTCAACCTGCTGCTGCTTTTGTTTTTCCTCGCTTTGGCCGGCGGCGTCGTGTGCCTGCTTGCGTCGCTGGTGTTTTTCATTCTCTACGCCGTCGGGAAACGCCGCGGCGCGCCGAAGCGCTGGCAGAAGCGCGTTGCCGTCGCCTGCGCGGCGATCGCCGCCGTGTGCGGCGTCGGGGTCGCGGTGTTCTACTATCATTTCGGTTTCCGGTCCTGAACTCGCGGCGGCTGCCGCATCCTGCAAGAAAGGGAGAAGAGAAGACATGGCGGAACTCACCCCCATGATGAAGCAGTATCTTGAGATCAAGGAGCAGCACAAGGACGAAATCCTCTTTTTCCGCCTTGGCGACTTCTACGAGATGTTCGCCGACGACGCGCTCACCGCCTCGCGCGAGCTGGACCTCACGCTCACGACCCGCGACCGCGGCAAGGAGAAGGAGGATCAAACGCCCATGTGCGGCGTGCCGTACCATTCGAGCGACGGCTATATCGCCCGCCTCATCGCCAAGGGCTACAAGGTCGCCATCTGCGAGCAGACCGAGGATCCCGCGCTCGCAAAGGGCCTCGTCAAGCGCGACATCATCCGCGTCGTCACGCCCGGCACGGTCATCGACGCGCAGAGCCTCGACTCCGGGCGCGGCAACTTCCTCGCGGGCGTGTTTTTGAGCGGCGCGGGGAACGGTACGGACAAGGACGTTTTGAGCGCAGGCGTCGCCTTTTGCGACATGTCCACGGGCGAAACGCATGTCACCGCGTTCTCCGGCGCGGACTGCCGCGAGCATTTGATGAACGAGCTCTCGCGCTTCTCCCCCGCCGAGGCGGTGGTGAATGACGGCGCGTTCGGCGACGCGGGGCTTTGCGAGCTTTTGCGGCAGAAATTGAACTGCTCGGTCGAGCACGCTGACAAGCGGTTTGACTTGCGTGCCGCCGAAAAATCGGTGCTCGCGCAGTACGGCGAAGACGCTTACCATAGCCTCCCCCGCGGCAATGCCGCCGCGGTGCTTGCGCTCGGCGGATTGCTTTCTTACCTGCACGAGACGCAGAAGACCGACCTCGCCTACATCAACCGCCTCGAATACTACGAGCTGGGCCGCTTCATGGAGCTCGATCTCACCGCGCGGCGGAATTTGGAGCTGACGGAAACGCTGCGCGGGAAGGACAAGCGCGGCAGCCTCCTTTGGGTGCTCGACAAGACCAAAACCGCCATGGGCGCGCGCTACTTGCGCTCGTGCGTCGAGCGCCCCCTGCGCGAGGTCGCGGAGATCGACCGCCGTCTCGGTGCGGTCGAGGCGCTCACAAAGCTGACGATGGCGCGCGAGGAGCTGACGCTCGCGATGACCGGCGTCGCCGACATGGAGCGTTTGATCGGGCGCATTGTCTACGGCACGGCGGGCGGGCGCGACTTCGCCTCGCTGCGCGCCTCCATCGAGCGTCTCGGCGCGGTCAAGGAGCAGCTCAAGCTGTTTACGAACAGTAAACTTTCCGAAATATATTGCTCACTGGATACGCTCGACGACGTGGCGGCGCAGATCCGCGAAACGCTTGTCGACGAGCCGCCGTTTTCCGTGCGCGAGGGCGGCTTTATCCGTCCCGGCTTCAACGCCGAGGTCGATCGGCTGCACGACATCCTCTCCGGCGGGAAGAACCTGCTGGTCGAGATCACAGAGCGCGAGAAGGAGAGGACCGGCATCCGCACGCTGAAGATCGGCTATAACAAGGTGTTCGGCTATTACATCGAGGTGTCGAATTCCTTTAAGGATCAGGTGCCGGACACCTACATCCGCAAGCAGACGCTCGTGAACGGCGAGCGCTATGTCACGCAGGAGCTCAAGGACTTGGAGCAGGAGATCCTGACCGCGGGCGAGCGCGTAAACGCTTTGGAGTACGAGCTGTTCTCCGCGCTGCGCGACGCCGTCGCCGCCGAGGCGGAGCGTATCCAGAAAACCGCCGCGGTGCTCGCGGAGCTTGACACGCTCTGCTCATTTGCGACCGTCGCGGCGCATAACGGCTACTGCCGCCCGACGGTGGACGACTCCGGCGTCATCGAAATTCATGACGGGCGCCATCCGGTCGTTGAGCGCGTTTTGAAGGACACGCTTTTTGTCCCCAACGACACCTACATGGGCGAGAAGGAGAACCGCGTTTCCATTATCACGGGGCCGAACATGGCGGGCAAATCGACCTACATGCGCCAGGTCGCGCTCATCACGCTCATGGCGCAGATCGGCTCGTTCGTCCCCGCGAAAAGCGCGCGCATCGGCGTGGTCGACCGCATCTTTACCCGCATCGGCGCGAGCGACGACTTAGCCGGCGGGCAGTCGACGTTCATGGTCGAGATGAGCGAGGTGGCGGAAATTCTGCGCCGCGCGACGCCGCGCTCGCTGCTCATTTTGGATGAGATCGGACGCGGCACCTCGACCTTCGACGGCATGAGCATTGCCCGCGCCGTGCTGGAGCACTGCGCGAACCCGCGAAAGCTCGGCGCGAAAACGCTCTTTGCCACGCACTACCACGAACTCACGGAGCTTGAACACACGCTTCCGGGCGTCAAGAATTACAACATCTCCATCAAAAAGCGCGGCGACGAGCTCATTTTCCTGCGCAAGATCGTCTCCGGCGGAGCCGATCGCAGCTACGGCATCGAGGTCGCGACACTCGCGGGGCTGCCCAAGGAGGTCGTCTCCCGCGCAAAGGCGATCCTCGCCGAGCTGGAACGCGGCAAGGGCTATGAGGTCGCGCCGCGTAAGGAGGAGGATCAGATCAGCATGACCGCCATCGGTGAAGCGGAAGTCCTTGACACGCTCCGCCGCACACAGGTCGAAACGCTCACGCCCATTGAGACGATGCAGCTCCTCTATGAACTCAAGCAAAAACTACAGTAAGCGAGGAAAGAAAACGTATGGCAAAGAAAACCGCCGCGACCACGCACATGGATCGCACCGAATGTATCGCGGGCACGATCTTTTTCATCGTGTATCTGCTCGTGATGCCGCTGCTGCTTGAACGGCTTTTCGCGCTCGCGGAGCGCCTGCTCGGCACGCGCATCGACCCCAGCTTTCGCAGCGCGCTCTATTACTATGTGCTCTTCGCGGTGACGCTCGTTATCTTCCACCGCTTTTTGGGGCTTACGACTTCGCGGTTTTTCGACAACCTCAACCGCTCGTTCACCACGCTCTTTCTCGCGCTGCTGGTTTTTTACGGCGCGAACGAGCTGATGTACCGCGTGCTGAGCCTCTTTTTTGCCAATCGCCCCAACCTCAACGACACGACCATCGCCGCGCAGATCGACGCCGCGCCGCGTACGACCGCGCTGATCGTCATTTTCCTCGCGCCGTTTGTGGAGGAGGTTTTGTTCCGCGGTCTTGTGTTCGGCTGCCTGAAAGAGAACAGCCGCGCCGTCGCCTACGTGGTCTCGGCGGCGCTTTTCTCGCTTCTGCATGTGTGGACGTTCGCGCTGTGGCAATGGGATCTGACGTATCTCATTTTGATGCTGCAATATCTCGTGCCCGGCCTCGTGTTCGCGTGGGCGTTCGACCGCTCGGGAACGCTTTGGACGTCGATCATGCTTCACGCCGGGGTCAATGCGCTGGCGCTGTATGTTATCTTGACTTAAAGGAGTCTCCATCATGCCCCACATTCAGCAATTATCCCCCCATGTCGCCGACCTGATCGCCGCGGGCGAGGTGGTCGAGCGCCCCGCGAGCGTTGCCAAGGAGCTGCTTGAAAACGCCATCGACGCGGGAGCCTGCGCCATCACCGTGGAAATCAAGGACGGCGGCATGACGTATCTTCGCGTGAGCGACGACGGCTGCGGCATCGAGCCGGACGAGCTGCCGACCGCGTTTTTGCGGCATGCGACGAGCAAGCTGCGCACGGCGGA
>JAWRIJ010000039.1:0-5289 GCA_040307975.1 Oscillospiraceae bacterium
GCTCAACGTCGAGAAGATCATCCGCGAAGCGGGCGCCGTGCCCGCGACCATCGCCATCATCGGCGGCCGACTGAAGGCGGGCCTCTCCGAGCAGGAGATCGACTACCTCGGCAAGACCGGCGCGGGCGTCGCCAAGGCGTCTCGCCGGGACCTCCCCGTGCTCGTCGCGAAAAAGCGCGACGGCGCCACCACCGTCACCACCACCATGATGATCGCGGCGATGGCGGGCATCCGTGTCTTTGCCACCGGCGGCATCGGCGGCGTGCATCGCGGCGCGGAAACGACCATGGACATCTCCGCCGACCTGGAGGAGCTTGCCGAAACAAGCGTCATGGTCATCTGCGCGGGCGCAAAATCCATCCTCGACCTCGGCCTCACGCTCGAATATCTGGAGACCAAGGGCGTGACCGTCATCGGCTACGGCACGGACGAGCTGCCCGCGTTCTACACCCGCAAAAGTGGGTTCGGCGTCGACTATGAACTCGACACCCCCAAGGAGCTCGCCGAGGCGTTCCATGTCAAGCGCGAGCTGGGCCTGCGCGGCGGTATGCTCGTCACGAACCCCATCCCCGAGCAGTACAGCATGGACAAGGCGGTCATCGACAAGGCGATCGACGCCGCGCTTTCCGAGGCGAAGGCGAACGGCGTACACGGCAAGGCGGTCACGCCGTTCCTGCTCGCGAAGGTCAAGGAGCTCACCGGCGGCGACAGCCTCGACTCCAACATCCAGCTCGTCTACAACAACGCCCGCCTCGCCGCGGCGACCGCCGCGGAGCTTGCGAAGCTCGAAGCGTGAAAAAAGGTCGTGCCGGGCAAATCTCTCCGGCGCAAAAAGCAACAAAAAGCAGCCCAAAAACGGGCTGCTTTTTCTCATTCGCCGCTCAGATCAGCCATTCCGGCCCAAATGCATGGGGGAGCATCTCGCAGAGCTTTGCGCGCGAAGCTTTTCCCGCGCCGTTGAGCGTAATGACCTCAAGCTCCGGCCCGCCGAACTCGTAAAGCACCTGGCGGCACGCGCCGCAGGGCCAGCAAAAGTCCTCGCAGCGTCCGGCGATGACGATGCGCTTGAAGCGCTTGTGCCCCTCGCTCACCGCCTTGAACGCCGCCGTGCGCTCGGCGCAGTTTGTGAGGCCGTAGCTCGCGTTTTCGATGTTGCAGCCGGTGTAGACCGCGCCGTCGTCACACTCGATCGCCGCGCCCACGGGGAATTTGGAATAGGGGACGTACGCCATGTCGAGCATGGCGCTCGCCTTTTCGATCAGCTCTTTTTCGGTCGCCACAGGGTCTCCTCCTTTTCTATTGCCAGTCGATGGTGTGCGTTTCGTCCTTCGGGCGGATGGCAACGTCCATGATATCCTTTGCGTCGTAGAACTGGAGATAGCGCTCGCGGGAATGCCGGAACGTTGTTCCGTCGGGGTGCAGGCGGTCGCAGATCACGGCGCAAATGTCGGGCTTGATGTAGCTGAACGAGTTGATGCCGACGCTCGCGAACACACGGAAGCCCTTGCTTTGCAGGTACTTGAACCGCTCGCCCGTGTGCTTCCAGTCGTCGCCGTCGGGACGCCCGCCGTGCGGATAGAACAAAATCTGCGTCGGGCCGACCAGCGAGCCGACCTCCTCCTCCCAGCGCTCGGTGTCGCGGACGATCTTTTCAAGCGAACGGTCGGCGAGGCGAATGTGCCCCCAGGTATGGCTGCCGAACGTCCAGCCCGTCTCCTTGAGGCGCTTGATCACCGGCTTGACCGCCTCCTGCTCCGCCTTGCGGTGCGCGTCGAATTCACCGCGGCGCGGGTCGTCGGGGCCGATGTCGATGTCGTTTTGCGTGCGGTAGCCGAGGATGCCCTCATAGCCCGTGAGCGAGAAGATCGCCTTTGCGCCGTTGAGGGAAAAGTCGGGATGCTCGTAGACGAACGTATCCAAAATCGGCGTCGCGTCGAGCTCTTTGGTATTAAAAACCTCTCCGGTGTAGGGGTCGCGGCACTCCGCCCAAATCTCCCCGTCGTCGCCGACGACGAGCTTCGACGTGAAGCCCTCCTCCAGCATATAAGGATAGTAGTTCACGTCGTCGAATGAGATAACGAGGGGCTTTTTGCCCTCGGGCAGCATGAGCGTGTTGCGCTTCATGCGCTGCTCGCCGTTTTCGTTCGTGTACTCGCTCCACACGTCCTCCATGCGCACAAGGATGTAACCGCGGTCATAGACGGACTGCAGGATCTTATTGTACTCGTCCACCGTGCACATCCAGTCGTCCAGGCCGTAGCGCTGCGACTGCGACGCGCCGCTGTCATAGAATGCGAACTTGGGATAGGCGATGACGGGGTGGAAAAACAGATGCTCCACCACCTGATCCGGCCCCCACGCCTGCGTAAGCTGTTCCGGCTTCCAATAGTTTTTCACCGCGTCGTACGGGTCGGCGGCGGGCGCAGGCTCAGGCTGCGGCTCGGAAACAGGCTCCGCGCTCTGCGCGTCGGGCGACGGCTGCGCGTCCGGCGTCTGCGCGTCCTTCGGCGCGTCCGTCTGCGCGTCGGGCGACGGCTGCGCGGACGTTTTCTGCCCGCAGGCGGCCAACAGGCTCGTGATGGTCAAAAGCGCCAGTGCGAGCGCGAGAAAACGTTTCATGTACCTCAAGACCTTTCTTCTGTTTATAACGGCTTCGCCGCATTGGCAATCTCGTTTGAAATAATTCTCCAATATTATTTATTATATCAGCCTTTCCGCGGTTTTTCCATACCCCGCGGCGAAAAACTTTTTAGCACTCTCCTTGTTCGAGTGCTAAAATTCATAGTCCATTCATAAAAAGACGTATTTTTGTTCACAGGTCGTGGGTATACTCATAATTGTCCAAAGGGAAAAGGAACCGGAGGACGAATTCATACACCACCGCGCAAGCGGCAATCATAAAAGGAGGTTTTTACCATGTTTGAACTCAGACCTTTTGAACACAGGAACAACCGTGTGAACACCTACAATCCCTTCCGCGAGATGGAGAACCTCGAGCGCGCGTTCTTCGGCAACGATTTCTGGAACGACCGCGGCTTCAACGCTCTGGCCGAGTTTAAGACCGACATTCAGGATAAGGGCGACAGCTACCTGCTCGAAGCGGATCTCCCCGGCTTCAAGAAGGAGGACATCCACATCGACCTCGACGGCGACACCATGACCATCAGCGCCGAGCGCCACAGCGACCACGAGGAGAAGGACAAGGAGGGCAACTATCTCCGCTGCGAGCGCAGCTACGGCAGCTATCAGCGTTCCTTCGACGTCAGCGGCATCGAGGAGAGCGGCATGACGGCGGAATACGCCGACGGCGTGCTGAAGCTGACCTTGCCCAAGAAGCAGCAAGCCGTCTCCAGTGCGAGACGCATCGAGATCCAGTAAAACGCAAAAGGTCACGGCGAAAGCCCGCTCCGAAAGGAGCGGGCTTTTGTTCGCCTACAGCACCCCCTCCACCGCGTAGCGCGCGTGAAGCAGCGTCCAGTTCTGCGGCATGTCGCGCATCAGGCTCCAATATCCCACGCCCTGCAAGCCGTATTCCGCGACGAGGGCGAGCTTCGCGTCGATGCTGCGCGCGTCCTCGAACCAGACGGCGTGCTGTGTGCCGTCCGGCGCGGTGTAGTAGAAGTACGGCGACTGCGCGGCCTCGTCGTATAATATCTCCGTGCGGTAGCGCAGCGCCAGCTCCACCGCGTAACGCGGCGAGATCGACTGTGCGCGCGTCGCGCCGCGCACATAGGGAAGCGGCCAGTCGTAGCCGTAGAGCGGCACGCCCATGAAGATCTTGCTCCGCTCGATGACGCGCACGGCATAGTCAAGCACGGCGCGCACCTGCGGGATCGGCGCGACCGCCATCGGCGGCCCGTAGGTATAGCCCCACTCGTAGGTCATCAGCAGCACGGCGTTCGCCGCCGCGCCGAGGAGCGGATAGTCGTGCGCCTCATAGAGAAGCCCCGGCTGGTCGCCGCGCGTCTTGGGCGCAAGCGCCACGAGCACGGGATAACCCAGCGGATTCAGCGTCTCGCGCAGGCGCCGGATGAAGTCCGCGTAGAGCGTGCGCTCGGCGGGAAAGACGAACTCGAAGTCCACGTCCACGCCGTAGAAGCCCTTCTCCCGCAGCGTGACGAGCATATCGCCGATGAGTTTGTTCTGTAAGTCGGGGTTTTGCAGCAAAAGCGAGGAGCGGTCGTTGGAAAAGCTCCCCTCCTCCGTGAGCGACGAGAGGTGCATCAGCGCCGCGACCTGATCCCTTCCCGCGGCGGCGAGCAGCTTTTCATCGTTCAGCGGCAGAAGCGTACCGTCCGCGGCGATGCCGTAGGTGAACGGCGTGAGGTATGAAAGATACGGCAGCGCCGCGTCCAGCAGCGCCGCGTCGATGTACGGGTAGGCGTAGGCGTTTGCGCCGATCGTGCCGTATCGCACGTCATCGGCAAAAGATACGATCAGCTCCTCGCCCGCGCGCAGGAAGCTGCGCCCGCCGAGAGGGAAGTTATTGCGGTAAAGCTCCTTCGCCGTCGTTCCATAGCGCCGCGCGACGGAGTAGACCGTGTCTCCGGGGACGACCGTGTGGACGACGCGCGGCGGACGCACCACAAGCGCCTGTCCCACGACGAGCCGCGCATCCTCCGCGATGCCGTTCAGCCCCGCGAGCAGCGCGCGGGAGATCCCGTAGCGCGCGGCGACAGAGAAGAGCGTGTCTCCCGCCCGCGCAACATAGATATCCATGAAAAAACCACCTCGCATCAGTTTATGCGGGGCGGTTTTGTTTTATTTTCCCTAGCCCAGCGCCACGTCGAGCACCATCATGGCGAGAAACCCGAAAAGATACCCGCACACGCCGCCGCGTGTGTTGGACTGCGGCACCAGCTCCTCTACCACAACGTAGAGCATCGCGCCCGCCGCAAAGCTCAAAAGCCACGGCATCAGCGCGCGGAATCCCGCCGCCGCGAGCACGACAAGCACGCCCGCGAGCGGCTCCACCGCGCCGGAGAGCGTCCCGCCCCAAAACGCGCGCCATCGGCTCTCGCCCATCTGGCGCAAAGGCAGCGAGATCGCCGCGCCCTCCGGAAAATTCTGCACGCCGATGCCGAGCGCAAGCGCCGCCGCGCCCGCAAATCCTTCGCCGTCCGCGGCAAGCGCGAACGCAAGGCCCACCGCCATGCCCTCAGGGACGTTATGCAGCGTGATGGCGGTAAAGAGCAGCGTGTTCCGCCGCTTCCGCTCGTCCGGCTCGAAGCGCCGCAGACGCGGGAGCAGCGCGTCGAGCAGCGCGAGGAACGCCGCGCCCCCGGCGCC
>JAWRIJ010000040.1:0-9168 GCA_040307975.1 Oscillospiraceae bacterium
CGCCGACCTTGTAAACGCCGTCCACGACGCTGTCCGCGCTGCCGGCGAGCTTGAAGTTATGCGCGAACGCCGCGCCGACGAGCATGCCGAGCACGGTGACGGCGGAATCGCCGTTGCCCTCGCCCGCGAGGATGAGCTGGCGCAGCGGGCAGCCGCCGAGCAGTACGCTGCCCCAGCCGACAAGCACCATGCCGAGCAGGTTCCAAAGCTCGCTCGAGTGCGAAATGGGCTGGGAGAGCGTCGAGAAGCCCGCAAATTTGCTCAGGACGACGTTGCCGAGCAGCACGGTCACGAAAATCGCGCCGAAGCCGGAAATCAGGTTAAAATCGCGGAACATCACCGCGTCGCGCATGCCGCCGACCATGCACAGGCGGGACTTCTGCGCGAGCGCGCCGACGACGAGCGCCACGAGCAGCGACACGAACGCGGGAGCGAACTTCGAGCCGGGGCCGCTCTCGGAGAACGCGAAGAGTTCGGGCACGGCGAGGAAGATGACGAACAGAAGCGCCAGAACCGTGGGCAGCGCGAAGCCTTCGGTCTTTGTTACCTCATAGGTGCGCTTGAGCGTGAAGCCGCGCTTGAGGAAGAACACGCCGATGAGGATGCCGAGGAAGAACCCAATCAGCCCCACAAAGGCGTTGAGATCGCCGCCGCCCATGCGGATGACCATGCGCAGCGGGCAGCCGAGGAACACCAGCGCGCCGATCATCACGAACGCGCCGAGCACAAAGCGCGTCGCGGGCGAGGAGCCGGCGCGGGCCTTGAACTCCTTGGAAGCGACGGACATGACCGTCGAGCCGAGCACGAGACCGACGATCTCGGGACGGAAATACTGCACGGGCGCCGCCGTGTGGAGCTTCGTTGCGCCCGCGATGTCGCGGATGAAGCAGGCGATGCAAAAGCCCATGTTCGCGGGGTTGCCGAGCGCGGTGAGCAGCACCGCGGCGACGCCGACGACCGCGCCGGTGATAAGTACCCAGGGATTGATGCGTTTGGACATTTTTCTCTTCTCCTTCCAGCCGCTTTATGGCGACCGATATTCATTCTAAAATATAACGATGAATAAGTCAAGCCTTATTGTAAAAAGAGCGCTTCCGGTGGGCGCTCACCGCAAAAAGATGCGTTTGCCGCCGCGGTACGGCTCCGTCGTGCCGATGCGCTGCGCCGAGGGGACGGCGCCCTTCAGCTCTGCGAACAGCGGTTCCGCGTCCGCGGGATCGACGGCGATGAGCAGCCCGCCCGCCGTCTGCGGGTCGTAGAGAACGTCCTGGCGGCAAAGCTCCGCCTCGCCGGGATCGACATACGGCTCGGCAAAGCTGCGGTTGCGGTACATGCCCTCGGGCAATATGCCGATGCGGGCAAGCTCCACCGCCTCGCCGATGAGATCGATCGCGTCCACGTCGAGATGCAGTTCCACATCGCTGCCCTGCGCCATTTCGAGGCCGTGACCCATGAGTGAGAAGCCTGTCACGTCTGTGCAGGCGTGGACGCGATACTTGACCATTGCGTCGCGCGCGGCGCGGTTGAGCGTCGTCATCAGCGTCGTCGCAAGCGCCATAGAAGCCTCGGACGCCATACCGACCTTTGCCGCGGTCGTGAGAACGCCGATGCCGAGCGGCTTGGTGAGCAGCAGCACGTCGCCGGGCTGCGCACCGCTGTTGGTGAGCATCTTGTCGGGGTGGACGAAGCCCGTCACGGCGAGACCGTACTTCGGCTCGTCGTCAAGGATACTGTGCCCGCCGGTGATGATCGCGCCTGCCTCATACGCCTTGTCGTAGCCGCCGCGCAGGATCTCATGCACCGCTTCGGACGGCATGTCCTTCGGTACCGCCATGATGTTGAGCGCGAGCTTTGGCTCGCCGCCCATGGCATAAACGTCCGAGAGCGCGTTGGTCGCGGCGATCTGCCCGAAGGTGTAGGGGTCGTCGCAGATGGGAGGGAAGAAATCGACCGTCTGCACAAGCGCAAGGTCGGGCGTTACCTTATAGACGCTCGCGTCGTCGCTCTTGTCGAAGCCGACGAGCAGGTTGGGGTCGCGGCGTACCTTCATATCGCCGAGCAGCTGCGCGAGCACGCCCGCGCCGACCTTTGCGCCGCAGCCCGCACACTTGGCAAGCTTGGTGAGCTTCACTTCATTTTCCATGCTGTTACCTCCGAAGATGTTTAAACTGCTCCGTGGACGGAGCAGTTTGCCATATTTCGCGCTTACCGCGCAAGCGGTGGGCGAAATAGCGTGAATCATTCTACGCTTTTCGCGGAAAAATGCAGAATCGCCTCCAGCACTCCGCCGCCGACGGCGAGCGCCTTGTCGGACGCGAGAGCGCAGTAGTCCTTTTGTCCGCGCGGATCGACGTCGCCGGATTTCATTCCCCGCTTTACCGGCACGCCGTTCGCGAGCAATCCGCGCAGCACGCCGGAGATGGTCGCTTTCATCGGCTGTCCGGAGACGAAACCGACCGTGTCGCCCGCCTCAACAAGGTCGCCGATGCGGCGCGTGCTCTCAAATACGCCGTCCGCGGGGGCGCGGAGCACGCGCTCGCCCGCAAAGCCGCCGATGAGACCGGGGATATTCGTGTTCGGCAACGCCGAACCTTCGTAGCAGACGCGCCCGAGCGTATGCCCGCGCATGGTTTCCACCACCGCGTGACAGTCGACGCCCGCCGCAAAGCCCGGCCCGACGCCGACGACGATGGGCGCGTCCGTGATGGTCGTGCCGAGGTTGCGTTTGGCGAGGATGGCGTCGACAAGCGCATCCGGCTTGAGAAATGAGCGGCAGGCGCAATCGGGGTCGACGAGAATGGGAATATTGCCCTGCTCCAAATACAGACAGGCCTCCTCCCAGGTCTCCGCGCGCAGCGCGGTGAAGCCCTCGACGGACTGCTCGCCGTTGATCACCGCGTCGGAGAACGCGACGGTGCGGCGGATGGTTGTCGGGCGTTCGATCTCCGTCATCACAACGTCGAAGCCCGCGCGTCTGAGGCGCAGCGCGATCCCGCTGGCGATGTCGCCTGCGCCGCGTATCATCGTAAGCATGTGTATACCCCCTTGCGAAGACTTCCGGCCGTGACGGGGCGGGAGAGGAGCTTGGAAAGCGCTTCCGCCGCGGCGTAATCGTCGGCGGATTCCACCTTGTTGATGAACACGCGGTCACCGAAGCGCTCAGCGGCAATGACGCGAGCTTCGCCCTCCGGCGTCGCGGGCGCGTCGAGCGATACGCCCGCAAGCGCCGCCCAACGCTCCGGACGATGGCAGACGGATGAAACGCCCTTCCCGAACCCGTCCGCGCCCACGACCAGCACCACGCGCTGCGCGGCGGCGGGAATGACGGGCTCATGCGGCGCGTGCGCCTTGAGCGGAAGCCCGTGCGCGCCGTCCGCTTCGACGAGCACGTAGTCCGCGAGCGCGGCAAGCGCGTCAAAGGGCGCTTGCGGCGCGGTCAGCTTACCGCTTTCGGCGGGCGTTCCCACACAGACGGCGCCGCACTCCGCAATTGCGGCGCGTATGGCGTCCGCGCCGGCGGTAATGAGCGGGTACTGCTCCGGTACGCGGATGTGCGTGGAGGTGCAGAGAATGACGGTACCTCTCTTGCGCAGCTCCTCCGCGAGCGTATACAGCAGCGTCGTCTTGCCGCCGCCGCCGATGAGCGCGCTCACACCGCGCCCGATGTTGAGGATGGATGACAGTTGCATGGGATTCTCCTAAAGATCGAGCGTGTAAAAGCCCGCGACCTCCAGCTTTTCCTCCGCGAGCGCAGCCTTCAGCGCGCCGCCGCTTTCCGGGGGGCCGCACCACGCGATACCGCAGTCGGCGGACAGTGCGCGCGGCGCGGAGATCAGTTTTCCGGGGAGACCGCGCAATGCGCAGATCCGCTCTGTCGCCATTGCCTCCGCCGTTGTGTGGAAAGTGACGACGATATGCGGCGTTTTTTCTCGCTTCATTAGGACGCCTCACGTTATTCATAGAAAAGTATCAAGCTGATTATAACAGCCTCGCACGTACTTTACAAGAGGAAAAGAAACAGATATAATAATAAAAAAGGAGGAATGCAGCATGAAAAAGGAACTGCGCGCCGTGCTGTCGGTGCGGCTTTTTACGGATCGGAAGAGCTTCGGCCCGGGCGTCGCGGAGCTGCTGCGCCGCGTGGACGAGCGCCACTCGCTGCGCGCGGCGGCGCAGTCGATGGAGATGGCATACTCCAAGGCGTGGTCGATCACAAAAAACGCCGAGGAGGGGCTTGGCGTCAAGCTGCTTGCCTCTACGACGGGCGGAAAAGGCGGCGGCGGCGCGACGCTGACCGAAGAGGCGCGGCAGATCCTCGCGGCCTATGACCGCTACTGTAAAAAGCTGCGCGCGTATGGAGACAAGCTGCTTGCCGAGGAGTTTGCGTTTTACGGGGAGCGCGGATAGGGCGCGGGCTTGCTGTCCGCGCATCCGGCATGTCCCACCGCTTGAGCCGGTGTTTTTCAGATTGCGGCGGGACGCGCCTTGTGATATACTGTTTTTATTATAAGGTATTGCTGACAGTGGGGGGACGATACAGTGACGGAGCGAATCGCTGGGATAAAGCACGGAAATCACGGCGGGGCGGCTGCTATTTTGCTGCTGTGCGCCGCGGGAATTGTGATCGACCTTGCGGGTGCGTGGATATTCACGTGGCTTGGCGCACCGGTGTATTTCAATACGGCGGGAACGATCCTTGCCGCTGCCTTGGGCGGCTACGTGCCGGGCATCCTGACGGGATTCTTTTCCAACATCCTGCTCTCGGTCACAGACTCGACTCAGCTTTATTATGGGCTTATCAATATCATCACCGGTATTTGCGCGGCCTTCTTCGCGCAGCGAGGCTGGTATCGGCGCTTTGCGTCTTCGCTTGCGACGATTCCCGTCATTGCGCTGATCACCGGCGCGCTGGGCGCGACGCTGACGTGGTTTTTGAACGATTCCAGCATCGGCGGACAGTTCACCGACATCGCCGTGCGTATGCATGAGGGCGCGAGAGTCGACCGTTTCGTTGCGCAGATCGTTGCCGAGTTTTTATACGAGCTGCTTGACAAGGTCATTTCGGTGCTGTTTGCGTATTTGCTGCTGCGAATGACGCCGAAGAAGCTTGCGAAGAGCCTGCAGCGCAGCACCCTGTGGCAGGCGCCCCTGTCCAAAGAGATGGAGGCGGCGGTCAATCGCGAACACGGGCGGAGCATTTCTCTGCGCACGCGGCTTCTGCTGACGCTCGCCGTCGGGATGCTGTGCATCGTGACCACTGCCTGTGTCATCAGCTTTCGCTTGTTCAGGGAGTCTACGGTCAATGAATACGAACATATGGCGCGGCTGATGACCTCTGTGATCGCGAGCCAGCTGGAGGAACAGCCGATCGAGGATTTTATCGCGCTGGGACGCGACGCCGAGGGGTACAAGGAATTTGAGCAGGCGCTTTACAAGCTCAAGGACAGCTATCCAGACGTGACATATCTGTACGTTTATCAAATTAAGGAGGACGGCTGCCACGTCGTGTTTGATCTGGACACGGAGACGACCAAGGCGTCGGAACCGGGAGAGGTCGTGCCGTTTGACGCGTCGTTTGAACCGTATCTTCCCGCGCTGCTGCACGGAGTGCCCATCGACCCGATCATTTCCGACGACACGTTCGGCTGGCTGCTGACGGTTTATCATCCCGTGCGCAACGCGAACCACCAGACGCTGTGCTATGTTGGGGCGGACTATTCCATGAGCATGCTGTCGTTCATCGGAAGCGTCTTTCTCAGCAAATTCATCTCGATGCTGCTGAGCGTTTTTATCGTGACGTTTGCGCTTGCGCTGAAGCTTGCGAAATACAACGTCATTCTGCCCCTCAAGTCCATGTCCTACTGCGCGAGAGCGTTTGCCTACGACAGCGAGGAGGCGCGCGAAACGAATGTGGAACAGCTTCGCGCGCTGGATATCCGAACCGGCGACGAGATCGAAAATCTGTATCACGCGTTTCTCAAAACCACCGAGGACAGCATGGACTATGTGGACCAAGTGATCCATGCGCGGTTGCAGGTGGCGGAAATGAAAGAGCAGGTCTCCGCCATGGATGAGATCGCTTACAAAGACGCGCTGACGGGACTGCGGAACAAGGCGGCTTACGACGAGTTCATTACACGGATCGACGGAGAGATCGTTAAAGGCGAAGCGGTATTCGGCATTGCGATGATCGACCTGAACTATTTAAAGCGCGTCAACGATACCTATGGGCACGAGCGCGGAAACGACTATCTCAAGGCGTGCTGCCGTATGGTGTGCGACGTTTTCCGGCATTCTCCGGTATTCCGCGTCGGCGGCGACGAGTTTGTCGTCATTTTGGAAAAGGGCGACCTTTCCGCGTGGGAAGGCCTGGTGAGCGAGCTCAGGCAGAAGATGCGGGAAAGAGCGGAAAACGAAGCGCTCCAGCCGTGGGAAAAACCGTCCGCCGCGGTGGGCGTCGCGCTGTACGACGCTTCGCGCGACCACGGCGCGGACGATGTGTTCAAGCGGGCGGATGCGGCGATGTATGCCGATAAGCAGGCGATGAAAGCGGCTCGTACGGATTGACAAGGAGAAAGAGAATGAGCGTATTTGAGAACGATCCCACCGTGCAGGAGAATGCGACGTCTACGTTTGTCAAGCTGATGCTCTCTGATTTTGACGAGTTGATCGAACTGGACTATATTCACGGGCGGATGCGCAACCTCAAGCACACAGAGGGGAAACTGTTTGCGCCGGTGGTCGACTCGACCATCCGCGATATCCGTCGCTATACCGCCGAAAACATGGTGCATCCGGAGGATTTGGAGCGATATCTCCGTGAGAGCGATCCCGCCACGGCAAAGACGCGTATCGAGCTGGAAAACGAGGCGGGGATCGGCGTGCATCGCGAGCGATACCGTTTCAAGCAGCTCGGCGGCGGTTGGCGCTGGATGGAGACGGTCGCCATCGGCGGCCCGAAGACCGGCATCCCCGATGGTATTTGCTATATTTTCCTCATCGACGTGCAGGACGAGGTCGAGAGGGAGCAGGGGATCACGGACGGCGAGGGCGGCGACAACATCTGTGTGATCCGCAACGAGCTGACCGGCCTGATGACGGCGGACGCCTTTTATCGGCACGGAAAGGAGCTGCTCGAAGAGCATTCGGAGGGCTGGTGCGTCCTCGCGTTCGATTTGGAACGGTTCAAGCTGTTCAATGAGTGGTACGGCAGGAAAAACGGGGATCTTCTGCTCGCGCAGATCGGCAGCCGCACCGAGAAGCTGGAAAGACGTCTCGGCGGCGCGGGCTGTTACCTCGGGCAGGACGACTTTTTCCTGCTGATGCCCTATGATGAAAAAGAGATCGAGACCCTGTACGACGATATTCACGAGCTGATCAAGGAATACGGCACGTCCGTGGGCTTTATGCCTGCGTTCGGCGTTGCCATGGTGGACGGCGAGAGCAGCATAGAGGAGCTTTGCGACCGCGCGGCGCTGGCGTCCCGCTATGCAAAGGAAAACTTCCAAAACCGCATCCGTACCTTTGAACCCGCCATGTACCAGCAGACGGAGCGGGACTATCAGCTGCTTTCGGATTTCCAGGACGCGCTGAAGAACCGCGAGCTGTTTATCATGCTTCAGCCCCAGTGCAAGATCACCACGAAGCGCGTCGTCGGCGCGGAATCGCTGGTGCGCTGGCGCAGGGCGGACGGAACGATGGTGTCGCCCGGCGTATTCGTTCCCGTGCTGGAGCGGTATGGGTTTGTGACCGACCTTGACAAGTATGTTTGGGAAGAGGTCTGCGCATGGCAGCGGAAGTGGATCGACAGCGGACACAAGCCGTTGCCGGTTTCTGTGAACGTTTCCCAAATCGATATCTTTACCATCGACGTGCCGGCGTACTTTGAGGAGCTGCTCGCAAAATACAGCCTGCCGGTGGATGTGATCAAGGTCGAGATCACAGAGTCCGCGTATGTGGACAACGATTCTGTGATCACCGCCGTCCAGCGTCTGCGCGACAAGGGCCTTCTCGTGCTGATGGACGACTTTGGCAGCGGCTATTCGTCTCTCAACATGCTGCGTAACATCAATGTCGACATCATCAAGCTCGACGCGCAGTTTCTGCGCATGGAGAGCGACGACGCCAAGGGCATATATATTATGGAGTCCATTGTCAACATGGCGAAGACGATGGGCGTGCCGATCATCGTTGAGGGCGTGGAGACGCAGGAGGAGACCAACTTCCTCTCGGGGCTCGGGTGCAATTACGTGCAGGGCTATTTCTTCTATAAGCCCATGCCCGTGTCGGATTATGAGGCGCTCATCGGCAAGGCGGGGAACATAGACACGCGCGGGTTCCTTTTCAAGCGGCGGGAGCAGTTCCACACGGAGGACTTTTTGGACAAGAACGTGTTCAGCGACGTGATGCTCAACAACATTCTCGGACCGGTGGGCTTCTTTGAGTGGCACGGGGACGACGTGGACGTTGTGCGTTACAACCAGCAGCTGCTCCAGGAGCTCAATTCGCCCGCGGTCAAAAGCCATTTGGAATCCATTCAGAAAAACATGAGCCCCAAAGAGGCGGCGCGGCTCTACGAGCTGATGCGCAGGGCGATGCGCAACCCGCTGGAGGGCGCCACGGGCGAGGTGTGCTTCCGCCTTGAGGACGGCGGGGCGCTGGAGCTTCAAATCCGGTTCTTTTTCATGGACGAAACCGACAGCGCAAAGCGATTTTACGGCTCTGTCCGAAATGTCACGCAGATCAATCGCTTGACGCGGAAGATGGATCTGCTGTCGCAGACCTCGAACGATTGCGTTGCGTTTCTGTTTGAAAAGGACGGCGCGTATACCGCGCAGGTGGCGATCAACGGACTGGAAGAGCTTTTGGGCGTCTCTGCGGATGCGCTGGAGATGGAATTCAACAACGGCGCGTTCCAAAAGCGGATACATCCCGACGACCGCGGCTGGGTCAAGGAACTGATGCATAACTCGAACATGCGGCTGGACGGCTTTTCACCTCCGTTTCGCGTGAAGGGAGCGAGCGGGGAATACGCGGCGATGCGCATGGGGCTCGACTCCGTTGGCAACAAGGGCAGCGGCGTGAGCTACCTGATGATCCTGCGCCGGTCGGAGGAGGGCGGCGCAAAGCGGTAAGCGCGATAAGAGAGAAGCGGGGGGGGGGGGGGGG
>JAWRIJ010000041.1:0-11689 GCA_040307975.1 Oscillospiraceae bacterium
AAACCCCGAAACGCACTCAAAAGAGCGCGGGCACTTCTTTGAAAAAGCGTTACGGCAAATACTTGAGCGGATTGACGTAGCTGCCGCCGACCATGATGCCGAAGTGGCAATGCGCGCCGCTCGAAACGCCGGTGGAACCGACGCGGGCTATCTGCTGGCCTTTGTAGACGTGCTGTCCGGTGGAACAGGTGAACGAGCTGCAATGCTCGTAATAGGTCTTAAAACCGTTGCCGTGGTTGATGATAACGGTGTAGCCCATCGCGCCCTTGTAGCCGGTGTACTCCACCGTGCCGCCGTCTGCGGCGTAGATGGCGCTGCCGTAGGAGGCGCCGATGTCGATGCCCTGATGGTAGGTGGACGCGCCGCGGATGCCCGTGTTGCGATAGCCGAAATACGACGTGATGCGCCCCGACGCGGGCCAGCGGAAGCTGCCCGTCGGCATCCAGCTCGGGCGCTCCTTCGTACCGCGCGCGCGCGTTTCGGTCTTCGGCTCGGTGAGCATGACCTGCGATATGACCGTGCGCTCGGTCTCCAGCCCGTTGACGTACACCACGTCCGCCACCACGTCCGCGGTTCCGTAGACGCCCTTTTCGATGACGCGCGTGTCGCCCTGATACATTGAGCTGTCGTCAATATAGTTGATGTCGTAGTTGACCTCGTCGACGTAGTTCTGCCGCTCCGTGACCCTGACGGTCAGATAGGGGACCTCGCGGCTCAGCACCAGCTCGTCGCCGATGTTGATGCGGTCGATGTCGTAGCCGGGGTTGAGCGCGAGCAGCTCGTCGTTGCTCATGCCGTGGTCGTAGGAGATCTTGCCCCATGTGTCGCCCTTGACGACGGTGTAGGTCTCCTCGCCCACCTTTGTGCTGTTGATGATCTCCGCGATCTCGCCGAGGTTTTTGAGGCTGTCCGTACGCACATAGCCCTCGCTGAAGCGCACGTCCTCGACGAAGTCCACCGAGATCGTGTCGTCCGACACGCTGATGCGGGTCAACTGGTCGATCAACGCCTCCAGCGCGCCCTTGTACTGCGTCGAGCCGATCAGCTCGTTGTCGATATAGAGGGAGTAGCCGTAAGTGACGAGGCCGATCTGGTCGGTAAGCTCCTGCTCCAGGCGCTCCACCTCGCCCAGCTCGCTGCGGCGCACGAGACTGTTGGTGTACTGGATGGAGTTCTCGGGGAACGAGTAACCGCCGCCCATCGTCTTGGCGGTAAGGGTCTCCACACGCGCGGCAATGCTCTGCGCCGCGGCGGCGTCGCGCACGATCTCCAGCGGCTCGCCGTTGTAGCTCACCGTCGTCGCGGGCGTATAAACGGCAAAAAACGTGCCGATGCTCGCAAGCACAAGCGCCACGCAGGCAAATACCAGCGGATGCAGCCGTCCCTGCCGCCTCGTGCGCGCGGCGATCGCCGTGTCAAAGTTCAGGCTGCGGCGGCGGCGGCGGAACACGCGCTCGCGCACAAACGAGCGCCACATCGGGAAAATGCCGGAAACGAACAAAATGAGCTGGATCAGCAAACGGTTCGACTCAGGAAAACGCCCCGCGCGATGCTCGCGCAGCACGGTGCGCGCCCGCGGTCCGATGCGGCGGATGCGATTCCCAAGCGCATCGGGAGCCGCGCCGATCCACGCAAGGACCGCTGCGAACAAGTCCGCCGCGGAGACCGCCGTCTCGCTCGGCGTGGTAGATTCGGTTTTTCTGCTTTGGTCTGCTTTTGACATGAAACGTACCTCGGGGGAGAGTATTCCCCAAAAAAGTTACAAATTGTAACCTGTATCATATTACAATTTTTTCCGCCCGCCGTCAAGCATTTTTTCGTTACAAAAATCGCCCCAAACGCCTATTTTTTGCACCTTTCACAATATTTTGAGAAAGATTGGCGTTATGACTACCACATCTTCCGCTTTTGCGCAATCTGTAGAATTTTTCAAAAAATTTGCCTTGTAACAGTTGAGCCTTGCAAAAATATGATGTATACTATGTCTGTTAATATGCCGTGATATGCGGCAGACATATTTGTTCTTTGGGAGGATAAAATTATGTTTGGTTTTGGTGAGATGATCAAGGGGCTCAAGGCCAACCCCAAGACGATCGTATTTACGGAGGGTACGGACGCCCGTATTCTTGAGGCGAGCGCGCGTCTGCTCTCCGGTACGTTTTTGAAGCCCCTGCTTATCGGCAACGAGCAGGCGGTCTGCGACGCGGCGGAGGAGGCCGGCTTCAACATCCGCGGCGCCGAGATCATCGACCCCGAAACGTATCCCGAAATGGACGCGATGGTCGCAAAGATGGTCGAGCTGCGCAAGGGCAAGATGACCGAGGAGCAGTGCCGCGCCGCGCTCAAGCAGGCGAATTACTTCGGCACGATGCTCGTGGCGATGGGCAAGGCGGACTGCCTGCTCGGCGGCGCGACCTATTCCACGGCCGACACCGTGCGTCCGGCGCTCCAGCTCGTTAAGACCAAGCCCGGCAACAAGATCGTGTCCTCCTGCTTCATCATGGTGCGCGAGCGCGCGTCCGGCGACAACGAGGTGCTCGCCATGGCGGACTGCGCCATCAACATCGAGCCCACCGAGGACGATCTCGTCGAGATCTGCAAGGAGACCGTCGACTGCGGCCGCGTGTTCGGCATCGACCCGAAGGTCGCCTTCCTGAGCTACTCGACCAAGGGCAGCGGCAAGGGCGAGACCGTCGACAAGATGCGCAACGCCTGCGACAAGGCACGGCTCCTTATGCCCAACGTCCCCATCGACGGCGAGATGCAGTTTGACGCGGCGGCGTCGCCCGTGGTGGCGCGCACGAAGCACCTCGACGAGGGCGTCGGCGGTCACGCGAACGTGTTCATCTTCCCCGACATCAACGCCGGCAACATCGGGTACAAGATCGCGCAGCGCCTTGGCGGCTTCGACGCCTACGGTCCGATCCTGCTCGGCCTCAACGCGCCGATCAACGACCTCTCCCGCGGCTGCAACGGCCAGGAGGTCTACTCCATGGCGATCATCACCGCGTCGCTCGCGTAACGAAGCGCGCCGATATCCAAAAACGGGGGACACGAAGGCCGCATCCAAACTGTATGATAAATGGAGTGGATTTTTGATGAAACATTTTCGTTTGTTTTCTGTCTGCCTTGCCCTTTGCATGCTGCTGACCGCCTGCGGCGGCGGCGCGGGGAAGGATAAGCCCGACAGCGAGCCTCCCGCCCCGCCGGCGGAGCCGGCGAAGCCGGAGCGCGATCCCTCCACCCTCGTCGTTGCCATGGCGGACGAGGTCGAGGGTCTCGACATCCAGCAGATCAGTTGGGCAAACTTCGTGCATGACATGATCTACGAGCCGCTGGTCGTCTATAGCACGGATCTTTCGTCCGTTGACCCCGCCTTCGCGGAGTCCTACACCGCGACGGACGAATATTTGGAATTTGTCCTGCCCGCGGACGCGAAGTTCTCCAACGGCGATCCGCTGGACGCGGAGGCGGTCAAGGCGTCGTTTGAACGCTTCCTTGCCGTCAGCCCCTTTGCCGAGGACTTGGAGCCGATCTCCGAGATCAAGGTCATGGACCCGCGCACGGTACGCTTCATGCTCTCAACGCCCGCGCCCTACATTTGGTCCGACCTCGCGATCATGTTCGGCGGCATCGTGGACACAAAGGTGGTCGAGGAGATAGGCGAGTGGGAGTTCAACCGCAAGCCCGTCGGCAACGGCTCGTACTATGTGGAGGAATGGGCGTTTGGCGACCACATTACGCTCAAACGCAACCCGTACTTCCGCACGCATACGCCCGATCTCAATAACCGCGGCGTCCCGAACATCGAGACGTTGATCGTCCGCTTTATCCCCGACGGGCAGGAGCGCGTGAACGCGCTGCTTTCCGGCGATGTGGACATCATCTTCAACGCCCCCGCCACCGACGTTGCCACGCTCAAGGCGACGCAAGGGATCAAGACCTATGACTGCTGCCTCACGGGCGTTTCTTACCTCAACCTGCAAACCGAGAAGGGTTTCCTCGCAGACCCCCTCGTGCGTCAGGCGCTGACCTACGCCGTCGACCGCGACGAGCTTAAGGAGGCGCTCGGCGGCATTGTCACGCCGACTTACTGTCTGCTGTCCGACTCGCAGTTCGGCCACAGCCAGGCGGAGGAGGAAAAGCTCTCCAAGCAGCTCGCCTATAACCCCGAGAAGGCGAAGGAGCTGCTCGCCGAGGCGGGCTGGAAGGACACCGACGGCGACGGCGTGGTCAACAAGGGCAGCATGAAGCTGACGCTCGAAATGATGATCCCATCCGACAACAGCACGTTCCATGCGGCGGGCCCCGTTTTGCAAAAGCAGTTCGCGGACATCGGCGTGGAGGTAAGCATCGTCGAGTACGAGGCGGACTACATCAAGGAGCTCATGCGCGCCGACGAGTATACCATCGGCACACGCACCTATGAGTGGATGGACGCCATCATCCTCTCGTGGGCGTTCACGAAGGAATCCGGCTACCAGTGGGAGGATCCCGAGCTGACCGAGATCCTGAACGCCGCAAAGCTCGAAAACGACGTCGACGAGCGCGTGAAGCTCTACGAGCTCGCGTCCGACCGTCTGGCGGACGACTTCAAGGCGATCTCGCTCTACTCCGACGGCATCTTTATCGCCACGAGCGACAAGGTCGACGGCTTCGTGGTCTGCGACGACGGCCGTGCCTGGGTCAACGACGTGGTATTGAAGTGACGCGGCGTAAGAATGGTCAAAGCGGCAAAAGACCCCCGGCGAAAAACGCCGGGGGTCTTCCCGTATCCGTATTCAGCTTTCCGCTCAGCCCTCCGGAAGCGCCGCCTGCGCGTTCGCGGCCGCAAGCCCGGGGGTGAAGAACGCCACGCCGCAGCGGCCGTTCTCCTTGACCTGATAGAGCGCGAGGTCCGCGTCCTTGACGACGCTGCCCGTGCTCCCGCGCGCCTCGCCGCCGAACGCCACGCCGACGCTGACGGAGATGGGCGGCAGATCATCCGCCGGATGCCGGAGCCTATCGTTGATGTGCTCGATCTTGTCGCGGATCAGCTCGGTGAACTGCGAGCCGGTGTTGACCATGATGGTCGCGAATTCGTCGCCGCCGACGCGGCAGACGTAGTCGCCGGAGCGGAAGCTCTCGCGCAGCACGCGCGCAATGTGTGAAAGCACCCGGTCGCCCATATCGTGACCGTAGGTGTCGTTTACGTGCTTGAACTTATCCACGTCGATGAGCAGCAGCGCCGCGCTCGTCATGTCGGTGGTCTTGAGCAGGTTGTCATAGCCCACGCGATTATAAAGGCCGGTCAGCTTGTCGTGAGACGCCTCAAAGGCAAGCTCCCGCGTCTTCTTCTGATTCGCCTCGAACATCAGGTTATAGGTCTTGGCAAGGAACTGGAACTCATACGAGCCGGAGATGGGAATGGGCTGTTCCGTCCGGATATGAAGGATGCCCTTCATCAGCGGGTTGATAACGAGCATCGAATTCATCATAATGACGATCGCGAAAATCACGATCAGCGAGAAAATCAGCAGCCGCTGCGTTTCGAGCAGGCGGCGCATCTCGTTTGCCGCCTCGGTCTGCTGGTTCTTGGTCTCCTCCTCCAAATCGGCGAGATAGGCGCGCAGATCCGCGTCAATGGACGCCTTTTTCTCCAGATAGTTGCTGTCGAGCACCATCATCTTGGCGCGCTCCTGCTTCTCCGAACGGCTGAGATTCGCGTCTTTTGAAAGGATGGTGGTGCTGCGCACCTCCACGGGGAAGTCCGAGGGATTGTAACCGTAGGCCGAGATCGTCAGGCGCATCGCGTAGTACTCCAGCGACATCTGCGCCTGCGACTGCCTGATCGCGTCCTCAAGCATCTCATAGGACGCGGCGCTGCCGGTGTCGCGCAGGTCTTGCATCGCATTCTCGCGGCGGCGGCGGACGTTGACCTCGTCGAAGTAGTTCTCGATGTATTTTTTCTCGCCCGTCATCACGAAGCTGCGCGCCTGCTCGGTCAGGTAGTCCGTGGCGTCCTTGATGCTTGACGCGCTCTGTTCCCATGTGATATAGTTCTCCGCGGCACGGTTGACGCGCTCATAGCCGTACGACGTCTGATAGGTCGCACGAATCAGGAGCAGCGAAATCACCAGCGTGATCGCCGCCATCAAGTAATTCAATTTTCCGAGAGGAAGGCCGCTGTGTTCTACTTTTAAAGACACGTCAACCCCGCCTCCGTTCAGATTGCCGTTTGATCCCGTCATAGCGCCCCTCTGCTTTCCACACCTCGCCTGCCTTCAAAAAATTAGAGACCTCTACATTTTTTATTATACAGCGCCCCCTCCAATTTGCAAGCTTTTTTTGCGGCTTTCTCACGGTTAACTCGCGAGGTTTCGGCAAGTTTCCGCTTGCATTTGACCGAAATCGTGATACAATAGCAATAAAAGCCAATCATACCAATCGTTCCAAACAATTCAAGAAAGAAAAGGAGATCGCATTATGGCTATCGTAACGACCAAAGACATGTTCGCAAAGGCGTACAACGGCGGCTATGCCATCGGCGCGTTCAACGTCAACAACATGGAGATCATTCAGGGCATCACCGAGGCGGCGATCGAGCTCAAGGCGCCGCTGATCCTTCAGGTCTCGAAGGGCGCGCGCAGCTACGCAAAGCACGTCTACCTGATGAAGCTCATCGAGGCGGCGGTCGAAGACGCCGAGCAGACCGCGGGCTTTGACCTGCCCATCTGCGTCCACCTTGACCACGGCGACAGCTTTGAGCTGTGCAAGAGCTGCATCGACGGCGGCTTCACCTCCGTCATGATCGACAAGAGCGGCCTTCCCATCGAGGAGAACATCAAGATCACCCGTCAGGTCGTCGAGTACGCGCACGACCACGGCGTCGTCGTCGAGGCGGAGCTTGGCACGCTCGCGGGCGTCGAGGACGAGGTCAAGGTCAAGGCGGAGGATTCCTCCTACACCAAGCCTGAGGACGTGCAGCGCTTCGTCGAGGAGACGGGCTGCGACTCTCTCGCCATCGCCATCGGCACGAGCCACGGCGCGTACAAGTTCACCGCCGCGCAGTGCACGCGCGACCCCGCGACGGGCAAGCTCGTCCCGCCGCCGCTGCGCTTCGACATCCTTGAAGAGGTCGCCAAGCGCCTGCCCGGCTTCCCGATCGTCCTGCACGGCTCTAGCAGCGTCCCGCAGGAGTTCGTCGACACCATCAACAAGTTCGGCGGCAAGATGCCCGACGCCGTGGGCATCCCCGAGGAGCAGCTGCGCAAGGCGGCGAGCATGGCGGTGTGCAAGATCAACATCGACTCCGACCTGCGCCTCGCGCTGACCGCCTGCATTCGCGAGCACTTTGCCGAGCATCCCGACCACTTCGACCCGCGCCAGTACCTCAAGCCCGGCCGCGAGGCGATCAAGGCGATGGTCGAGCACAAGATCACCGACGTGCTCGGCTGCAACGGCAAAGCCTAAGGGCTTCACCTCAAAAGGGGGACAGGTCCCCCTTTTGGAATCCCCCAACACTACGCTTCGCGCACAGCAGCTTTGCAGCTGCACGCGCGCTTCGTGAGATGAGTAAATCCCGACGCGCATGTCGTCGGGATTTACATTCAAATTCATTGCCGCTTCGCGGCAAGGTAAAGGAGAAAAACAATGGCTGAATTGAAAGGCGCATGCATCATCGGGCAGTCCGGAGGCCCCACCTCCGTCATCAACGCGAGCGCCTACGGCGTCATCCGCACCGCGCTCGACAACCCCAACATCACGAACGTTTACGGCGCGGAGCACGGCATCGTCGGCGTGCTGAACGACCGCCTGTTCGACATGAGCAAGGAAGACCCCAAGGAGCTGGAGCTTTTGAAGTACACCCCGTCCAGCGCCCTCGGCTCCTGCCGCTACAAGATGAAGGACCCCGACGAGGACGACGCCGACTACAAGCGCATCCTTGAGGTGTTCAAGAAGCACGACGTGCGCTATTTCTTCTACAACGGCGGCAACGACTCCATGGACACCTGCAACAAGATCTCCAAGTATATGCAGAAGGTCGGCTACGAGTGCCGCGTCATGGGCGTGCCCAAGACCATCGACAACGACCTGTTCGGCACCGACCACTGCCCGGGCTTCGCTTCCGCGGCGAAGTACATCGCCACGAGCTGCATGGAGGTCTGGCAGGACGCGCACGTGTACGACAAGGGCATGGTCTGCATCATTGAGATCATGGGCCGTCACGCCGGCTGGCTGACCGCCGCCTCCGCGCTCGCGTGCGAGTACGGCTGCGGCCCCGACCTCATCTACCTCCCCGAGACTGACTTCGACATGGACAAGTTCCTCGCCGATGTGGAGCGCATTTGGAAGGAAAAGAACAACGTCATGGTCGCCGTGTCCGAGGGCATCCACTACGCCGACGGCAGCTTTGTGTCCGAAGCCAAGACCAGCGCCACCGACGGCTTCGGCCACGCGCAGCTCGGCGGCCTCGCGGCGCTGCTCGCGAACGTCGTCAAGGAAAAGACGGGCGCGAAGGTGCGCGGCATCGAGCTTTCGCTCCTCCAGCGCTGCGGCGCGCACCTCGCCTCCCAGACCGACATCGAAGAGAGCTTCATGGCGGGCAAGGCGGCAGTCGAAAACGCCGTTGCGGGCATCACGGACAAGATGGTCGCCTTTGAGCGCGAGACCGTGAACGGCCGCTACGCCTGCAAGACGAAGCTTCTGAACCTCACCGACGTCGCCAACTATGAAAAGAAGGTGCCGCTGGAGTGGATCAACGACGCGCACAACGGCGTGAAGCACGAGTTCGTCGACTACGCGCTCCCGCTCATCCAGGGCGAAACGAAGATGGTCAAGGAGAACTCGCTGCCGCGGTTCGCGAAGCTCAAAAAGGTTTTGGCGCAGTAAGAACGCTTACCTGAAACCGTTTCTCTTTTGTCTTGCCAAAAGAGAAATGGTTTCAGACTTCCGTAGAGAAAAACGCCGGTGAACGCTGATGCGTTCACCGGTCGTTTTTTGCTGTCTGCGCGTCGCGGCGCGGGGCATCCCGTCATCGCACGGCTCGGCGGTCTCATTCCGCTTGCGCTGCCTAAATCCTCTATGGAAGCTCCTCTTGCGCGGAGACATAGATTTCCTCCGCCTCCTGCTCCGCGGCAATCAGAATCCTTTTTGCATACTCCGCTTCACCGTTTTCCAATGCTTCTATCGCGTCCGCCATCACCGCAAAAAGCTTGAAATACAAATCTTTGTATAGCTCCATGTTGCCCTCCTCCGCATAATTCGTATTGCCAAATTTATTATAATTGGTATTACCAATTATTACAACTACCTTTCCGCATATACTTTTACGGAAAGGTGGTGGGGCGATGAAAACGCGAAGTTTGCCGCTGGGCAACCGGAACATAGTCGGCAAGCGTGTGACGCAGGCACGTGAGATGCGCGGCATGAAGCAGCATGAGTTGCTAGCCAAGCTGCAAACCGCGGGGATCGAGATCAGCGCCCCGGCGCTTTCGCTGTTGGAGGGGCAGAAGCGTCCCGTTTCCGATTTTGAGCTTGCCGCGCTTGCGGATATTCTGAATGTTTCCGTGGATTGGCTCTTGGGACGCTCGCAGGTTTGACCGCCAGCGATTTAGCCCGCCGGGCCATCCGATTAAGGAATCCCCGCGCCCACGCAGGCGCATTGCCGAAACGAGGCAAAGCGCAGAACGACCGCCGACGGAGCGTCAGCGAAAGGCGAGTGGAGAGCCATACTGTGTCGCGCGCCGAAAACAGAAAACCGCCCTACCGAATTTGGTAAGGCGATTTTCTTCTTTGGCGGGCGACGCCGTTTCTTCTTTTCAAGAAAAAGAAGAAATGGGGTCGCGCCCGTGCTCCCAAAATCAGTACTTATCCACAAACAGCGCATCCACCAGCGCCGCGAGCGTCCACAGCGCGACGAACGCAAGCAGCTTGAGCGGCGTGAAGAGCGCGTACGCCTTGACAAAGCACAGGTAGAACGAGAGCATCGTCCCCGCGACGGACGCAACGGACGAGATCACGTTGCCGACGCGCACCGCGCGGCACAGGCGCTTCGCGCCGACGGCAAGCTCCGCGTAGGGCATCAGCCCCTCGCGGTAAATAAGCGCGCAGGGCTTCGCGCCGCCCTTTTCCGAGAGCGCAAGGCGCGTGGAAAGCTGGGGGTAGACCGCGCGCGCGTCGGTGCCGAATTTGCGCTTTAAAAGCGTGGGCGTGATGTTGCCGTCGCGCACGGCGAGCACGGGCGTGATGTGCGCGCGCGCAAGCGCGTGCATCGCCCAGTCCACATTCTCCGCGGGCATGTATTTGACCGCAAACACCGCGATCAACGTACCGTCCACCGCGAGGAACATCCCCGTTTTGAGCTTGAGCCCCTGCGGAAGCGTCACGCCCATCTTGCGGCAGAAGGACGACGTGCCGAAATATACCGTCTCGCCCCGTATCGTTCCGCCGACGCCGCCTTCCTCGTAGAAGTTGAGATCGGAGAGCGTTTCGAGACGCCCGCCCTCGGCTTCGAGCAGATTGTCGAAGAGGCGCGAGAGCCCCGTCTCCGACGCGTGCGCCATCGTCGCGGCGTAGGAAAAGACCTTGCCGCTCTCCTCGCCGAAGATCTTGAGCCCGTTGAGCGTGACCGTTCCCGGCGGGAAAAGGTCGGTGTCGGTCAGGATGACGCAGTTGCTCTTGCGCATCGCGTCCGCTCCCGCAAAGCCCGCAAGCGCGCTCCCGCTCTTGGCGAAGCGCTTGGTGAGCCGCCGCAGCGGCAGGGAATAGACCAGCGGGAACGCAAGCGCGTCCGCGCCCGTGAGGATAGCGGAGAGATGGTAGCACAAGAGCGCCCACGACTTCACCTCCAGCGTCGAGAGCACGGAGAACACCCCCGCGCCGACGAGAACAACGGGCAGCATGATGGCCTGCCAGCGCCCCGAAACGTCCTCGCGCTCCGCGGTGAGCGAAAAACCCTCCACGCTTCCTGTGCGCTTCGCCGCGCCGCCGGCGGTGACGGTGACCATGTACGGCGCGTCGCCGATGGCGGCAACGCGGAACGAGTCGTAGAGCGCGCGAAACAGCAGCGCACGTCCGTGCAGCGCGCAGGTCATGGCGAGCGCCGCGAGCGAGTGCAGCGGCAGCGGCTGCGCCTCTGCCGCGCGCGCGGGCAGGAAAAAGACCAGCGCGGTGTCGATCAGCGCGGCGACGCACAGCAGCGCCGTCATCAGCTCATAGGTCAGCTTGAACGACGCGAGCTTCTCCACGGCGTAGAGGAACACCTCGCGTCCCAGCACGCAGATAAGCGCGAGGCCGATGAAAAACGGCAGTACGTGCAGCAGCCGCTCCGTGGCGTAAAGCTCCGGCATCACGCCAAAGTGCTCCAGCGCCTGCGGCAGCCACATCAGGCATGTGATGACCGCGGCGTAGCGCGTGACGCGCCGCCCGTTCTGCATCGCCTCGCGATAGGAAGCGACGGTCTCCTCGATCGGCGGCTCCGGTTCCTCGGACGGTTCCGGCTCGGCGGGGACGGGGGGCTGCTTCTTCTGCGGACGCGGCGCTTTCTTTTCTTTTTTTTGCGGATGCTCCGCGTCCTCCACGCTCTCGTAGAGCTCCTCGGTTTCGACCTGTTTCTTGCGCGAAAACAGTCCGCGGCGCTGCGGCAATTCCTCCAGCACCGGCTCCTTTTTCTGTTCCTCCAGCACCTCCTGCACCGTGCGCGAGAGCA
>JAWRIJ010000042.1:0-18811 GCA_040307975.1 Oscillospiraceae bacterium
TTTTTTTTGTGCCGCTCCCGGAAAAAAGTCGGTACGCGGTACGGAAAATGGTTTACACGCTCCGAAAAATATGGTACATTAAAATGTGATATGGTTTGCGATCAAAACTGACAATAAGGGAAAGGACGCGGTTTGCATGGAACAGCATGCCGTTTCGATCACCATTTTGGGAGCGCGCGGTTCGCTTCCCGTCAGCGACGGCGATTGTGCCCGCTATGGCGGGGCGACGACCTGCGCGCTTTTTTGCGCGGGAGAGACTTACGTCGTGCTCGACGCGGGCACGGGCCTTTTGTCCCTGCCGCGCGAGGCGATGCGCGGCGGGGTGCTTCCGCTGCTGCTCACGCACACGCACGTCGACCATCTGCTCGGCCTTCCGCTCAGCTCCTGCGCGATGAACGACGAGCTGCGGCTGGACGTGTACGGCAAGACGCGCGGCGGACTCGACGCGCGCGCGCAGGTCGAGCGGCTTTTGTCGCCGCCGCTTTGGCCCGTCGGGCCGGAGGAGCTGCCCGCCGACATCCGCTTCCACGAACTGCCCGAAACGCTCCGCTTTGGTCAGATCACGGTCGACGTGATGGAGGGCAGACATCCGGGCGGCGTGTCGATCTTCCGGCTCACCGCGGAGGGGAAGCGCGTCGTGTTTGCCACCGACTGCGCGCTGGACAACGACTGGCTGCCTGAACTGCGCGACTTTGCGCGCGACTGCGACCTGCTGCTGTGCGACGGGCAGTACAGCGATGACGAGTGGACGGCGCGCGCGGCGTTCGGACACAGCAGCTGGGGCTACGTGGCGCGCTTTGCGCGCTCATGCGGCGCGAAACGTCTGCGCGTCATTCATCACGATCCGAGGCGCACGGACGAGGCGCTGGACCGAGCGGCGGAAAAGCTGCGCGCCGTCGACCCCGCGTTCGACTTTGCGAGGGAAGGGGAGTGCATCGTGTTATGACGAAAGAGCGCGATATGCAGAGGTTCCTTTCCGTCTGCCTCGCGTTGACCGCCGAGCGCGACCGCGAGGCGCTGCTCTCCACCATCCTTGACAGCGCGATGGACATCGCGCGCTGCGACGCTGGGACGCTCTACCTCAAGGAGGACGACGGGCTGCACTTCTGCCGCATGGTGACGCGCTCGCAGGGCGTGCGCCAAGGCGGGCATGACGCGCCCATTTCGCTGCCGAGCGTGCCGATGGAGGAAAAATACGTCTGCTCGTGGGTGGCGCTCCACAATGAGGCGATCAACGTCGCGGACGTACACACGGACACACACTTCGATTTTACCGGCTCGCTTCGTTACGACGCGATGACCGGCTATCACACGCAGAGCATGCTGGTCGTGCCGATGTCGAACGACCGCGGCGAGCTCATCGGCGTGACGCAGCTCATCAATGCTCAGAACGAGCGCGGCGAGACGATCCCGTTCGACCCCTCGGTGGAGCTGCTGATCTCGGCGCTCTCCTCGCTCTCCGCCATCAGCATCACGAACATGCAGTACGCCGAGCAGATCACGGCGCTGCTCGATTCGCTCGTCGGCGCGCTTTCGACCGCCATCGACGAGCGCACGCCCTACAACGCCAACCACACGCGCAACATGGTGCGCTACGGCGCCAAGTTCCTCGACTGGCTGGAAAAAACGGGCAACCCGTGGGCGTTCGACGCAGACAAGCGCCGCACGTTCCTTTTGAGCGTCTGGCTGCACGACGTGGGCAAGCTGGTCGTTCCGCTGGAGGTCATGGACAAGGAAAGCCGCCTCGGCGGCAAACTCGACGCGGTGCGCGAGCGGCTGCGCACGATTGGATTGCTCGACCGCATCGCGTGTTTGGAAGGACGCATCGACGAGCGGGAGCGCGCGCGGCGGGACACGGAGCGCGCGGACGCGCTCGCGCTCATTGAGCGCGTCAACAAAGCGGGCTTTTTGCCAGACGGCGACCTCGCCGCCGTCGACGCGCTCGCGGAAAAGACCTACCTCGACGAAAACGGCGTTTCCCAGCCGTGGCTCACGGAGGAGGAGCACGTGTGCCTCTCCGTCCGCAAGGGAACGCTCACCGCGCGCGAGCGCGGCGTGATGGAGAGCCACGTTGTGGTGACGGGACGCATCCTCGGACGCGTGCAGTTCCCGAAGATGTACGCCGAAACGCCGCGCTGGGCGGCGATGCACCACGAGCTTTTGAACGGGAAAGGATACCCCGACCATCTCGTCGCGGCGGATATCCCGCGCGAGGTGCGGCTTTTGACGATTTTGGACGTGTTCGACGCGCTCACCGCGCGCGACCGCCCGTATAAGCCTCCGATGCCGGCGGAAAAGGCGCTCGGCATTTTGCACAACATGGTGGACGAGGGCGGCGTGGATGGGGAAATCCTCGCGCTCTTTGAAGAAAGCAAGGCTTGGGAGGAGAAAACGGTATGAAAAGATTGGGCTCTCTGCTGCTCGCGCTGGTAATGGCGCTGTCTCTCGCCGTGCCCGCGATGGCGGCGGACAAGGCGACGGCAAACGAGTCGATGACGCTTGCGGAGATAAAGGGCACGGTCACGGTCACGGACGCGGCGGGCAATGAAAAGACCGTCCGCAAGGGCATGAACCTCTACAACGGCTACGAAGTGAAGACCGGCGCGGACGGCGTCGCCACCGTCAGCCTCGACAGCACGAAGCTGTTCAAGCTTGGCGAGAACAGTCGCTCGTCGGTCACGAAAAGCGGCAAGAAGCTGGAAATCCAAATGAGCGGCGAGCTACTGTTCAACGCGACGGCGAAGGTGCCGGCCGATTCGAGCGTGACCATCCGCTCCGCGTCGCTGGTCACGGGTATCCGCGGCACGACGGTCATCCAAAGGGACGACTCCCTCGCCATGCTCCACGGCACGGCGGAGGTGCGCGAAGCGGACGCGGGGGATTCCGGCGCGTCGGTCGCCGTTTCGGCGGGCGAAAGGCTTGCCGCCGCGGACGCGGGCGCGTCGGCGGGAGGCGAGCTGGACAAGGGCGCGCTTTCGATGGACGATTTCTCCTCGATGACGCTCGATACGCTCGCGAACGACCCCGCGATGCTGGAGCGCACGGTGGAGGCGATCGCGGAGAACGCGCGGACGCAGCAGGGGGCGGCTCCGGCGCAGCTTCAGCAGGTGCTCGACACGCTGAGCGACAGCGAGGCGCTGAACGCGGCGATCGCGGAGAAGCAGGCGCAGGAGGCTGCCGCGCGGGCGGCGGCTGCGGCTGCGGCGGCGGCTGCCGCGGCGGCGCAGGCGCAGGCCATCGCGTCCTCGACGACGGCAACGTCGGCAAACGCCGCGCTCCCGGGCACGACGAGCGGCGCCTCCTCGTCCGACGATGACGACAGCGGAAGCGGCGGAAGCGGCGGAAGCGGCGGGAACGGCGGAAGCGGCGGCTACACACCGACGACGTGGACGGCCTACGGCTTTCTCTACGCCACGCAAACGGAATGGAAGCGCATCGTTGGCGGCGGCGCGACGAACAACGCCGTGACGCCCTTCGCTGTTCCGAACAGCCTGACGAGCGTCGACCCCGCCGATGAAAACCAGCGGCAGTTTATTACCGATTGGGTCGGCTGGTACAAGATGACGCTGCGAAACGGCGTGGTGCAAAGCGCCGAGAAGGTGCCGAGCGATGAGGCGAACGCCAGCGGACTCTTGCAGTATCGTGAATATTCGGATATGACTACGTTTGGCAGCGCCACGAGCACCGCGGACCCTCCGCAGATCGGGGAGTATCGCTGCACGGAGGATACCGTTTTCTACATCGCGAGGTACAACGACGATGAGGGCGATATCGAGAGATGCGAGCGGAAGGTGGGGATCGACAACCTCAACGTCCACTTGCGCGGCAGCTTGAACGATTGCAACGTCTTCGCGGTCGGCGACGCCGACGGTGAGGTGCGCTACGCGCTGCTGCTCGGCGCGAGCGTTTACAATGTGGCGCTCATGCTCAACGGCGGAACGCTGGAGATTGACCACTTGGAAGCGGATTGGGGCGACAGCCTCTACGAGCTTCTCTATGACGGCGACAACGACCCGCGGAGAGGCGGCTTTGCGTTCACGGGCTGGTTCAAGGACGAAGCGTTGACGCGCCCCGTTACCGAGAACGACCTTGTCACCGAAGACACTAAGCTCTTTGCCGGATGGCGGCAGCTTCCCACCGTGACGGTTCCCGCAAGCGGAACGGTGGCGGGCAAAAACGTGTCGTATCGCGTTAGCACGGACGCGGTGTCGACCGGAGTGGAAGGTAGCTACTATCTTGACGAAAACAACCAAATCACGCTGACGCTTACGCTGAGCGATGGCTTTACATGGGACGCGGATGCGCAGAAGCCCACGGTGAAGTGGAGAGGAAGAACGGCAAAGGTCATGCCGGCTGGCAACGCGAACAACCAACTGGACTGCATATTTGACTTTGCTTCGCAGAATCCAAGCAACGAGCCGCTGACTGTTACGGACAACTACAACGCGCTTACCTGTACGCGCGACGGAACGGACTACAGCGTCGTGACGACCCTGAACGGGGACAATCAGATGGTGTTCGAAACGAATGATGCCGGTGTGCTTTGGACGTATTACGTTTCCGAAAACACGCTGACCGTCAGCGGCTCCGGCGCCATGCCGTCGAACGCCGCCACTAAGCTGGCGGGCGTCAAGTCGCTTGTGACGGAGGTAAAGGTCGAGGACGGAGCAACCGGCATCGCCGCGTATGCCTTCCAAGAGTTTGAAAACCTTGCGAGCGTCACCATTCCCGCGGGTGTGACGATCGGCACGCAGGCGTTTTTCGACTGCGAAGAGCTTGAAGAGGTGTATTTCAACGGCACGAGCGAGCAATGCCTGGCGCTTTCTCCGAGCAGCGGCAACGACGCGCTGAAGCGCGCGACCTATTACTGCCTTGTGAATGGCGGATGGGCCGCCTATTACAAGGTCACCTATGACCCGAACGGCGGTGCGTTTGCCGGCGGCGGAACCGAACCCGTGACCGTGATGATAAGCGGGGCGGAACCGCAGCATCAGTATACAAACGATACGATGGTTTGGAATGACCACAATTTCGTGGGTTGGCGGTACGACGGCGGATCTGAGCTAACCGAAACCGTGACCCGCAGCGGCACGCTGGTTGCTCAATGGGAAGACTAACGCCGTATGACCAAACGTAAACAGCGTCTTCTCCGCCTCGCGGTCGCGCTTGCGGCCGCGGCGGCGATGACCGCGCTCGCCGCGTCGGGGCTGCTTGCCTCGGCGGACGGCGCGGCGAGCGACAAGCTCTATCAGCGGCCTCACGGCACGGACGGCGAGATCGCCGTCGTCGGCATCGACCAGCGCGCGCTGGAGGAGCTCGGCCCCTTCCCGTGGCCGCGGCACTACGTCGCGGACGCCATCCGCGCGCTCAACGCCGACCCGGACGCGCGCCCCGCCGCCATCGGCGTCGACGTGCTCTATGTCGGCGAGAGCGCCGATCCCGACGCGGACGCGGCGCTGGTGGACGCGGCGGCGGAGTACGGCAACGTGCTCTTTGCCTCGGCGGCGACGTTCGGCAGCGAGCTTGTGGACGACGAGAGCGGGTTTTATTTGGACGAGTTCGCCGTCGCCGCGTGGGATCAGCCTTTCGACGCGCTCTACGCCGTGGGCGAAACGGGGCACATCAACGCCATGAAGGACGCGGACGGCATTTTGCGCCACGCGCTTTTGTACGTCGACGTGCCGGAGCGGGGACGGGTGTACTCGTTCTCGCGCAACCTGTACGAGATGTGGTGCGCCGCGCGCGGCGAAACGCCGAACGCCTTGCCCGAGACCGACGCGCGCGGCTTTTTCTACCTGCCCTTTACCACGCGCCCGAACCGTTACTACGACGGCGTTTCCGTGATCGACCTGCTCACGGGCGAAATCCCGGGCAGCGAGTTTGCGGGCAAGATCGTGCTCATCGGCCCCTACGCCGCGGGTCTGCAGGACGAATACGTCGCCTCCGTCGACCATGCCGCGCCGATGTACGGCGTGGAGATTCAGGCGAACCTGATCGACGCGTTCCGCGCGGGCTTCGCGCCGCGTGAGGCGGACGAACGGACGCAGCTCGCGCTGCTGTTCGTCCTGTGCGCGGCGGGGCTTTACTGGTTCCTCGACCGCAGGCTGCGCGAGACGGTCCCCGCGTGGCTCGCGCTGAGCGTCGGCTATGTCGCGCTGTGCGCGGCGCTCTATCGCGGCGGGACGATCTTGCACGTGCTGTACGTGCCGCTGTCCGTAACGGCGCTGTTCGTTGCCTCCGTCGCGGTCAACTACGTCCGCGCGCAGCGCGAAAAGCGCCGCGTGCAGAACACGTTCGGCCACTACATCGACCCCGGCGTGATGCGCCAGCTCATCGAGCGGGGCAGCGACGGGCTGGAGCTCGGCGGCAAGCTGTACGACATCGCGGTGCTCTTCGTCGACATCCGCGGCTTCACCACTATGAGCGAGGCGCTCGACCCGCCCACGGTGGTCGAGATCATCAACAGGTACTTAACGCTCACGACCGAGTGCATCATGAAGAACCACGGGACGCTCGACAAATTCGTTGGCGACTGCACGATGGCGTTTTGGAACGCGCCGCTCCCGCAGGACGACGCGGTCTACCTCGCCTGCCGCGCCGCGATGGACATGGTCGAGGGCTCCAAGGCGGTCGGCGAGGAGCTGATGGAGCGCTTCGGGCGCACGGTCAGCTTCGGCGTGGGCGTCAACTACGGTCCCGCGGTCGTCGGCAACATCGGCGCGCCGAAGCGCATGGACTACACCGCCATCGGCGACACGGTCAACACCGCCGCGCGGCTGGAGGCGAACGCCCCGGGCGGCACGGTCTACATCTCCCGCGCCGTGGCGGACGCGCTGGGCGAGCGCGCGAAGACGACCTCGCTCGGCGGCAGCGTCAAGCTCAAGGGCAAGGCGGAGGGCTTTGAGGTCCTCACGCTGGACGAACTGGAATAAAGGATGGGATGAAAATGAAAACTCGATTTGCCGCGCTCACGCTTGCGCTTTGCCTCGCGCTCGCGCTGCCCGCCTCCGCGCTTTCGCCGGAGGATTTCGGAAACGGCAGGCTCTCCGGCGTCGTGCCGGACGGCAATGCGCTGCTGGTGACGGACGTTTACAACAAGGCGATCTGGCGCGTGGACGGCGAGAAGGTCACGCGCTTTGCGGGCGCGGAAAGCGCACTCGGCGTGACCGGCGAGCCGATCGGCGGCCAGCACAACGATTTGGCGGGAAAATCCTACTTTCTTGAGCCGTGGGACATCGTGCCGTTTTTGAGCGGCTTCGCCGTCTCCGACACGGCGGCGCACACGATCCGCTACATCGCCGAGGGGCGCGTCTACACGCTCGCGGGCGCGGGCAAGGCGGGCTCGGCCGACGGCGCGGGCAAGTCCGCGACGTTCAACCGCCCCACGGGTCTTGCCGTGGACGACGCCGGCACGCTCTACGTTGCCGACACGGGCAGCGGCGACATCCGCACCGTCGGGAAGGACGGCAGGGTCGCCACCTACGTGAGCGGCCTGAGCGCGCCCATGGGCCTTTGCTGGTACAACGGTGCGCTCTACGTTGCCGAGACCGGACGCAGCCGCATTTTGCGCGTCGCGGACAAGAAGACGGAGGTCTTTTCCGGCGTTTCGACGAGCCTGGCGGGGGCGGAGGACGAATACATCGGCGGCTATGCCGACGCGCCCCTCGCCTCGGCGAAGTTCGACCATCCGCAGGGCGTCGCCGCGGGCGCGGACGGGACGATCTACGTCGCCGACACGGGCAACGGCGCGGTGCGCGCCATCCGCGACGGGCGCGTGTATACGCTCCTGCGCGCCGAGTCCGACAGCGCTGCTTTCGCGAGCCCGCGCGGCCTTGCCGTGCGCGGCGATACGCTCTATGTGACCGACTGCTTTACCGGCGAGTTTCTGACGCTCTCACTCGCGGAGAAGACCTATCGCGACGTTTCCTCCGGCGCGTGGTACGCCGTCGCCGTCGAATCGGCGACGCGCAACGGCATCGCCGACGGTACGGACGAGGGCGTTTTCAGCCCCGACGCGACGATGAACCGCGCGATGTTTGTGACGATGCTCTCGCGCCTGCACCGCTTGACCGACGGCGCCGTCGTCATTGACGGCGAGGCGTCGTTTGACGACGTTCCGGCGGACGCGTGGTTTGCCGCGCCCGTCCGCTGGGCGGCGGATGCGGACGTGACCGGCGGCGACGGCGACGGCTTTGCGCCGAATCGCAGCATCAGCCGTCAGGAGCTCGCCGCGATGCTCTATCGCTATGCCCGCTCGCAGGGCTTTGACGTTTCCGCCTCCGCGGACGCGCTCGACACGTTTCCCGACGCCGCAAACGCCGCCTCCTGGGCGCAAAGCGCGCTCGACTGGGCATGTGCGAGGCACATTCTCGGCGGCGACGATCTGGGGCGTTTGAACCCCGCCGCCACCGCGACGCGCGCGCAGGCGCTGACGATGCTTCTGCGCTTCATGGAGGCGTATTCGCTGTAAAGGAGACCGGACATGCAGCCGAACATCGACGAGATACTGCGCTATCTCCGCATCCGCGGCGAGACGCCGGACGATCTGCGCGCGCAGGTAGAGCGCGTCGCGCGCGAGCTTTCCGAGACCCTGCAACCGAAGTATCTCTACCGCGCGTTTCCCGTCGAGCACACGAGCGAGGGCGTGCGCCTCACGGGAAGCGGCGTCACGCTGACGGGCGCGCTTGCGGGAAAGATGCTGCGTACCTGCGATACGGCGCTGCTGCTCGCCTGCACGCTCGGCATCGAGTTCGAGCGGCGTGTGCGCGCGCTTGAAAAGCGCGACATGAGCGAGGCGGTCATTTTGGACGCCTGCGGCAGCTCGTGGGTCGAGAGCGGGTGCGATGAAGCGGAGCGCGAGATTGCGGCGCGCTTTCCGAACCGATTTCTTACCGACCGCTTCAGCCCCGGATACGGCGACCTGCCGCTTGCGCTCCAGCCGTCGGTGATTGCCGCGCTGAATGCGGAAAAGCACCTCGGCATCCATGTGGGCGAGAGCTTTTTGATGACGCCCGCCAAGTCCGTCACCGCCGTGATCGGCGTGGCGGATACCCCGCAGCCCGCGCGCGTGCGCGGCTGCGCCTATTGCTCGATGAACAAGACCTGCGAGATGCGCGGAGGAGGGGCGAGCTGTGCCGTCTGAGCCGTTGGATTTGAGCCGCGTCGTTATTCTCGACGGCGCGATGGGAACCGTGCTCCAAAGCCGCGGGCTGCCTCCGGGCGGCGTGCCGGAGCTGTTGAACCTTGAGCAACCGGAACTGCTCAAAGGGGTTTACAAAGACTACATCGCCGCCGGAAGCGACGTGATCTACACGAACACCTTCGGAGCGAACGCGCACAAGCTCGCGCGCACGGGCAGAAGCGTCGCGGAGGTCGTCTCCGCCGCGGTTGCCGTTGCGCGTGAGGCCGCCGCGGGGACAAATGTGAAGGTCGCGCTCGACGTCGGCCCTCTCGGCGAGCTTTTGGAGCCGATGGGGACGCTGCCTTTTGAGCGCGCTTACGAGCTGTTTGCCGAAATTGCGCGCGCGGGCGCGGCGGCGGGCGCCGATCTCGCCGTCGTCGAGACGATGACCGACCTTGCGGAGGCAAGAGCCGCGCTGCTCGCGGTCAAGGAGACGACGGGGCTTCCTGTCTTTGTCACCATGTCCTTTGAAGAGAGCGGACGCACGTTCACGGGCTGCACTGTCGCGTCCATGGCGCACACGCTCACGGGCCTCGGCGCGGACGCGATCGGCCTCAACTGCTCGCTGGGGCCGGATAAGCTCGCGCCGCTGCTGCGTGAGCTGTGCGAGAACACGCACCTCCCCGTTATCGCCAAGCCGAACGCGGGGCTGCCCGACCCTATCGACGGACATTACGACATGGATCCCGGCACGTTTGTCACGGCGCTTGCGCCGGCGCTCGAAGCGGGCGTAAGCATATTCGGCGGCTGCTGCGGCACCTCGCCGGATTATGTGCGCGCCGTTGCAAAGGCGTTCAAGGGGAAGACACCCGCGAAACGTGCCGTGAAACGCGAGGGGTTTGTCTGCACGCCGGTGCGCCCAATGTACCTCTCCGGCGTGCGTGTGATCGGCGAGCGCATCAACCCCACGGGGAAAAAGCGCTTTCAGCAGGCGTTGCTGGACGGGGATCTCGACTACATCGAGAGCGTCGCCGTGGCGCAGGAGGACGCGGGCGCGGACATTCTTGATGTCAACGTGGGCTATCCCGGCGTGGACGAGACTTCGATGCTTCCGCGCGTCGTGAAGCGGTTGCAGGGCACGGTGTCGCTTCCGCTTCAGATCGACTCGTCCAGTCCCGACGCCATTGAGGCGGCGCTTAGGGTTTACAATGGAAAAGCGGCGGTAAACAGCGTGAACGGCGACGAAGAGAGCCTGTCGCGCATCCTGCCGCTGGTGAAGAAGTACGGCGCTTCGGTCGTGGGACTGACGCTTGACAAAAAGGGCATCCCGCAGACGGCGGAGGGGCGCTTCGCCATAGCGGAGCGTGTTTTGAACGCGGCGCTCGCGTATGGGATCCCCCGCGAGGACGTGTGGATCGACTGCCTGACGCTGACGGTTTCGGCGCAGCAGGAGCAGGCGCGCGAGACGCTTCGCGCCGTGCGCATGGTGCGCGAAGAGCTGGGGCTTCAAACAGTGCTCGGCGTTTCCAACATCTCCTTCGGGCTTCCGAACCGCCCGCTTGTGACGCAGGCGTTCCTGCTCGAAGCCCTCCACGCGGGGTTGACTTTACCAATCGTAAACCCAAACCAGCGCGAGCTGATGGACGCCGTGGCGGCGTATCGCGTGCTCTCCGGCGAGGACGAGGGCTGCCGCGCCTACGTGGAGCGTTTTGCGGACTACGTACCGCCCAAATCCGGCGCGAGCGCCTTGCCTGTGGCAAAGCGGGAGACGAGCGCGGCGCAAGCCGGCGCGTTGACGCTCTCCACCGCCATTGAGCGCGGGCTCAAGGCGGAGGCGGCGGCGCTTGCGCGCGAATCGCTCAAAGCCGAGACCGAGCTTTCGATCGTGGATGGGTATCTTATTCCCGCGCTCGACCGCGTGGGCGAGGGCTATGAGGCGGGGCGCGTGTTTCTGCCGCAGCTTCTCTCCGCGGCGCAGGCGGCGCAGGCGGTGTTTGAGGTCATTCGCACGGAGCTGGCGGAAAAGGGCGGCACGCGCGCGAAGCGCGGACGGCTTGTCGTGGCGACCGTGCGCGGCGACGTGCATGATATCGGCAAGAACATCGTCAAGACCGTACTGGAGAACTACGGCTACGACGTGCTCGACCTTGGACGGGACGTCGCGCCTGAGACGATTGTAAACACGGTGCGAGAAGAGGGAATACGGCTGGTCGGCCTTTCGGCGCTGATGACGACGACGCTGAGCGCGATGGAGGAGACGGTGAAGCTATTAAAAAAACTGCCCGACCCGCCGCGGGTTTTCGTCGGCGGCGCGGTGGTAACGCCGGAGTACGCCGGGCGCATCGGCGCGGACTACTACGCTAAGGACGCGAAAGAGAGCGTCGAGGTTGCGCGCAGGGTATTCTCCGAATAAAGCAGAAAAGGCAGCGGCTTTGCCGCTGCCTTTTTGTTGTTTCCGCCGGTCAGATTCGCTCGGCCTGCGCCATATTCAGCTTTGCCGCGATCCTGCGGCATTCCTCGTACACTTCTTCTTCGTTGATGGTGGTCAATTGCCGGCGCTCCATCAAGACTTTTCCGTCGACGATCACCGTATCCACTTCGCTACCGTTTGAGGAATATACAAGAGCGGAGATGATGCTGTTCGCGGGAAGAAATTGCGGCTCGTTCAGGTCGATGAGGATGAGATCCGCGATCGCGCCCTCTTTGATCACGCCGAGCTCGCCCTCGCGCCCGATCGCTTTTGCGCCGTTTACGGTTGCCATTTTCAGCACGTCGGAGGCGTCCACGCACTGCGCCTGCCGGTTCGCTCCTTTATAGACCAATGCGGCGGCATTCATCTCCTGGAACATATTTAGACAGTTGTTGCTGCCGCAGCCGTCGGTTCCCAAACAAACGTTGACGCCCGCATCCAGAAACTTTTTGACCGGAGCGAAGCCGTTTCCGAGCTTCATATTGCTCTTGGGGTTGATGGCGATGCTGACGTGTTTGTCCCGCATGAGCCGGATGTCGCCGTCTGTTGCGTAGACGCAATGCGCCGCGATGACAGGCACGTCGAACACGCCCAGCGAATCCACGTACTGAATGGGGGTCGTCCTGTGCTCCTTCGCCATGCTGTCCATTTCCGTCCGACTCTCGGACAGATGGATCGTTTGACCGATCTTGCGGTCCTTGCAGGATTGCGTCAGCTTTTGGAGATAATCCGCCATGCAGCTGTAGGGCGCATGGGGACCGTGGAAGAACTGAAGCCGGCTTTCGTCGGCGAACAGATCCATTTCGCGCACCGCCTGGCCGTACTTCATGAGAGATTCCTCGGAATCGGAAACTCCGGCAAGCCCTCTTGTGATCACCGCGCGGATACCGGAAGCCTTGACCGCGCCCGCGGCGGCGGAGCGCGGCCCGACCGTTTCCTGAGCGGACTTGATGGTCATATCGACAAAGCAGGTCGTTCCGGTTTTGAGCATTTCGATGATGGCAAGCATCGTCGTCCAGTAGACGTCCTCTTCGGTCATGCCGTCTTCCACCGCTTGCACCTTCTCCAGCCAATCGAAGAAAGCGAGGTCGTCCGCGTAATTTCGATGGATGGTCATATACGCGTGCGTGTGGGCATTGATGATGCCGGGCATGATCAACTTTCCCGCCGCGTCGATGACCGAGGCTCCCTCCGCAGGTATGGAGAGAGCAATGCGGCTGATTTTGTTTCCGTCAATGAGGAGGTCTTTCTTTTCGTACCGCCAGCCGGTTTCATCGTAAAGAAGGACCAAGCCGTTTTTGAGCAGCGTTTTCATCGCGTTCACCATTTGATTTGCCGCCGCCCGTCAAACGGACGAGCTGTTCAGGTAGGCTTCCTGCTGGGGCGAGAGCGTGTCGAGACGGACGCCGAGCGAAGAGAGCTTGCGGTTTGCCACTTCGAGATCGACCTCTTTCGGCACGTCGATAAGCTTTTCGGTCAGCTTCCCTTCGTTTTCGACAAGGTACTTCGCGGACAATGCCTGAATGGCGAAGCTCATGTCCATGATCTCCGCGGGATGCCCGTCGCCGCAGGCAAGATTGACCAACCGCCCCTCCGCCAAAACATAGATGTGCGTTCCGTTGGGAAGCGTATATGCCATGATGTTTTTCCGCGCTTCGTAGCTCTCTTTCGCGATCTCCCGCAGCCGCTTCATGTCGATCTCCACATCGAAATGGCCGGCGTTGCACAAAATGGCGCCTTCCTTCATTTCCATGATGTCCGCCTCGGTGATCACGCCAGCGCAGCCGGTCACGGTGACGAAGAAGTCGCCGAGCTTCGCCGCTTCCCGCATGGGCATCACGTCGAAGCCGTCCATGATCGCCTCGATCGCGCGGATGGGGTCGATCTCCGTCACAACGATCTTGGCGCCCAGCCCTTTCGCCCGCATCGCGACGCCCTTGCCGCACCAGCCGTAGCCCGCGACAACGACGGTCTTTCCGGCGACGATCAGATTGGTCGTGCGGTTGATGCCGTCCCAAACCGACTGGCCGGTGCCGTAGCGGTTGTCAAAGAGGTGTTTGCAGTCGGCGTTGTTGACCTTGACCATGGGGAAGCGGAGCTTGCCCTGCTGTGCCATGGCGGTGAGCCGCGTGATGCCCGTCGTGGTTTCCTCGCACCCGCCGATCACATAGGGAAGTTCGCTTTGCAGCTTGGTGTGCAGCATGTGCACCAGATCGCCGCCGTCGTCAATGATGAGATTCGCGTGGTGAGACAGCGTTTCGGTGATATGCGCGTCATACTCTTCGGGCGTAGCGCCGTACCATGCGGAGACGTTCAGCCCCGCTTTGACCAGCGCGGCGGCCACGTCGTCCTGCGTGGAGAGGGGATTGGAACCTGTAACATACATTTCGGCGCCGCCCGCCGCCAACACCTTGCAGAGATAAGCTGTTTTTGCCTCCAAATGGATGGAAAGGGCAATGCGCTTGCCCGCGAACGGCTTCGAGGCAAGAAAGTCCTTCTCCAAACTGCGCAGAAGCGGGCAGTTGCGCTTGACCCATTCTATTTTATTCTCGCCGGACGGCGCGAGGCCGATGTCTCTGATATTGCTCATAGCGGTTACCTCCTGTTTTTTTCGCGGACTGCCGAAATCAAATAATTTGATCGAAAAAAGGATATATCATTTGCACTTTTCCGTCAAGGCTTTGCGTTGAAAAACGCGGGCAATTATTTTATAATGAAGAAAAACGAAAAGGAGCCGCCGCTATGGATCGCTCGCCGCAGATACATCCGTTCCCGCCGCTTTATAACGCGGACTCGCGCGTACTGATCCTCGGCTCGTTTCCGTCGGTTGCCTCGCGCGCGTCGGCGTTTTTCTACGGACACCCGCAAAACCGCTTCTGGCGCGTGCTCGCCGCGCTGTTCGATTCGCCCGTGCCGCGCACGATTGAGGAGAAGACCGCGCTTGTGCTGCAAAACCGCCTCGCGCTGTGGGACACCCTGGCGTACTGCGAGATCGCGGGCTCGTCCGACGCGAGCATTAAAAACGCGCGTCCGAACGATCTGCGCCCGATCCTCGATGGCGCGGACATCCGCGCGGTCTTCTGCAACGGCGGTACGTCGTACCGCTGGTATAATAAGCTTCTGCGTGATACGCTGGGACGCGAGGCGGAGTGCCTGCCCTCGACCAGTCCGGCAAACGCGTCGTGGACGCCCGAACGATTGACGCGGGCGTGGGGCGCGGCAATTTTACCGCATTTGGAGTGACGTATGAGCATCAAAATGCCCGTGATCGCGGGAAAAAAGGAAATCAGCTTCTCCGACCGTGAGCTCGTCGCGCTCATCGCTCCGCTGCTCGCCGAGCAGTTTTTGGCGATTTTGGTCGGGCTTGCGGACTCGCTGATGGTCGCGACCGTCGGCGATGCGGCGATTTCGGCGGTGTCGCTTGTGGACTCGATCAGCAATCTGATGATATATATTTTCTCCGCCATGGCGGCGGGCGGCGCGGCGGTCGCGGGGCAGTACATCGGGCGGCGCGAGCGGGAGAACGCAAACGCCGCGGGGCAGCACCTCATCGCGCTGCTCGGTGTGACGTCGCTCGCGTTTACGGCGCTTTTGTACATCTTCCGTCATGCGGTGCTCACCACCGTTTTCGGGCAGATCGACGCGGACGTGATGGCGGCGACGGAGAAGTACTATACGATCGTTATGGCGTCTATCCCGGGCATCGCGCTCTACAACGGCGGCGCGGCGATTTTCCGCACGATGGAGCGCAGCGACGTTTCACTCAAGGTCTCGCTTTTGATGAACGGCGTCAACATCGGCGGCAACGCGCTGCTGATCTTCGGCTTTCATATGGACGTCGCGGGCGTCGCGATCCCTACGCTCGTTTCGCGCACGGTTGCGGCGGCGGTCATCGTCGGGATGCTCTTCAACGAAAAGCTGCCGTTGCATCTCTCCGATGTGAAGGCGTTCCGGCTCAACGGACGGCTGCTGCGCAACATCTTCTATATCGGCATCCCCAGCGGCGTCGAGAACGGGATGTTCCATTTGGGACGGCTCATTCTTTTCAGCCTCATTTCCACATTCGGCACGGCGTCCATTGTTGCAAACGCCATCGGCAACACGCTCGGCAACTTCCACTGTTTCGCGGGGCAGGCGATGAACCTGGGGCTCATGACCGTCGTGAGCCAATGCGTCGGCGCGGGCGACTTCGGCGCGGCGCGGTATTACCTGCGCAAACTGGTCAAGGCGACCTACGCGCTGATGGCGGGCGTGAACCTCATCATCATTGCACTTTTGCCGCTTATTATGCGCATTTACAACGTTTCCGCCGAGGCGGAGAGGCTTGCCGTCACCGTCGCGCTCATCCACGGCATTTCGTCCATCTTCCTGTGGTTGCCGTCGTTCATGTTTCCGACGTTCCTGCGCGCTGCGGGCGACGCGACCTTCACCATGGCGGCAAGCATGGCGACGATGTGGCTGTGCCGCGTGCTGTTCGCCTATATCTTCGGCGAGGTCATGGGCTATGGCGTTGTGGGCGTTTGGAGCGCGCATGCCATCCTCGACTGGTCGGTGCGCAGCGTGGTGTTCTTCCTGCGTTACCGCAGCGGAAAGTGGACGATGAAGGCAATCAAGAGCTGATGTCTTGTCAGTTAGATTGCACACGACCCATTGCTGTGTTTTGGTTGATTTGTACAACTATATGCGGGCAGAACCCCTTTTTCTTGACAGAAGGAACATGGAGGGCGTATAATCACCGCGTGTTTAGCTTCCGCGCTTTGGCGGAACGGAAAGTTTTGAAAATAAAGGAAGAGAGGAAAACGACATGAAAAGAATGCTGGCGCTGATCCTGACCCTCGGCATGATCGCGGGCCTCCTCGCAGGCTGCGGCAACAAGCAGGCCGCTCCGACGGCCTCCGGCGGCGAGACGCCGAAGGACTACCACCTCGAACTCAAGCTCAGCCACGTGTTTGGACCCACCGAGCAGCTCGCCATTTCCGTGCAGGAGGCGGCGGACAACATCCGTGAGAAGACCAACGGCGCGATCGATATCCAGTGCTACCCCAACAGCCAGCTTCCCGTCTACAAGGACGGCCTTGAGCAGTGCGCTTCCGGCGCGAATTTCATCTCCGTCGAGGATCCGTCCTACATCGGCGACTATGTCCCCGATTTCAAGGCGCTCGTCGGCCCGATGATGTGCTCGAGCATCGAAGAGTATGAGTACCTCCTTGAGACCGACCTCGTCAAGGGCATGATCAAGAAGCTTGAGGACAGCAATATCAAGGTCCTCGCGCTCGACTACTTCTCCGGCTTCCGCTTCATGAAGACCAACAAGGTCATCAAGACGCCGGACGACCTTAAGGGCATGAAGATCCGCGTTCCGAAGTCCGACCTGTTCGTCAACACGCTCAACGCGATGGGCGCGAACGCAGTCCCGATGGGCTGGGACGAGACCCTGTCCGCCGTTTCCCAGGGCGTTGTGGACGGTCTTGAAGGCACGATGTCCGACTTCCGTTACGACGGCTCCGGCGAGGTCGCATCCGTCGGTTCGCTGACCAACCACCTCATCGGCGTGTGCGGCGTCTATATCGGCCTGAACGTTTGGAACAGCATCCCCGCCGAGTATCAGAAGGTCATTCAGGAAGAGTTCACCGCCTCCGGCAAGCGCATGGTCGAGACCATCGAGAGCAGCTATGCCGAGGATATGGCGTATCTTGAAGCGAACGGTCACACCTTCAACGAGGTCGACGTCGATTCCTTCGCGCCCGGCTTCAAGGCCGTGTATGACGCCATCGAGGGTACGACGCCCGGCATCTATGACACGCTCAAGGCCGAGATCGCCAAGATGCCCAAGAAATAAGTAACAGATCGTAACAGCGGTTTGATACGGAATTGCGAGGGGAAGTGAGGAGTGTTGCTTCTCACTTCCCCCTTGCTTTTGCGGCGGTACACCGCTTGGAGGGAACTATGAAGAAAATCACCGGTAAACTCATTTTCGACCATTTTGAGGAGATCCTCGCGTCCGTGCTGTTCGTGGGGACGCTGGTACTGGTCATTCTCAACGTGATCACGCGCTATGTGCTCCGGACGGGCATTCCGTGGGCGGAGGAATTTGCGACGGGCTGCTTTGTCTGGACAGCGTTCGTCGGCTCTGCGGCGTGCTATAAGCGGCGCGCCCACGTGGGCGTGGACGTCGTCGTCAACCGCCTTCCCATCCGCGCGCAAAATGTGGTCAAGATCACGGTGGACGTCCTGATGGCGTTCCTGTGTGCCTATATGTTCTACCTGAGCTGTGTCTATGTGCACCGCTCCTACCGCAAGCCCACGGCGATCCTCGGCATCTCCTCGGCAACGGTTTCCGCTTCGCTCGTCGTCGCGTTCCTCGACATGGCGGTTTGGTCGGTTATCTTTATCCTGCGCGATCTCAGATCCATCAAAGAAAACGGCAGAGTTGTCGGAGAGGAGGGCGTGTGATGTCAAGTACCGGACTTTTGGGCTTTTTGCCGATCCTGCTCGTCTTTCTTCTCTACTTTTCCGGCATGCCGGTCGCGTTTGCCCTGTTCTCCTCGGGTTTCCTCTATTTTGCCGCGATCAACACCGGCTCGCCGGTCGACCTCATTTTTCAAAAGTTTATCACGAGCGCGCAGTCCTTCCCGCTGCTTGCCATCCCGTTCTTCGTCATGGCGGGCTCCATTATGAACTATGCGGGCATCAGCTCAAAGCTGATGGGCGTCGCGGATGTGCTGACCGGACACATGAAGGGCGGCCTCGCGCAGAGCAACGTTCTTCTGAGCCTGCTGATGGGCGGCGTGTCCGGCTCCGCGAACGCGGACGCCGCTATGGAATGCAAGATGCTCGTCCCCGAGATGGAGAAGCGCGGCTATTCCAAGGGCTTCTCCGCCGCCATCACCGCGGCGTCCTCGGCGGTCACGCCGATCATCCCGCCCGGCATCGACCTCATCATCTACGCGCTGCTCGCCAAGGCGTCGGTCGCGAAGATGTTCGCCGCGGCGTACCTGCCCGGCTTTGTCATCGCGCTCTGCCTGATGGTCAGCGTCCACTTCATTTCCGTCAAGCGCGGCTATCAGCCCACGCGCGATAAGCGCGCCTCCGCGGGGGAGATCCTGCGCCAGTGTGCCGTTTCCCTGTGGGCGCTGCTGTTTCCGCTCGGCATTGTGCTCGGTATCCGCATCGGCCTCTTCACGCCCACCGAGGCGGGCGCGTTCGCGGTCGTCTATTGC
>JAWRIJ010000043.1:0-6322 GCA_040307975.1 Oscillospiraceae bacterium
GAGCCAGTCGCGGCTGGGGCCGTGCGCGTTGTTCGCGGTGAGGATCTCGACGATCTCGCCGTTTTGGAGCTGATAGTCCAGCGGCACGATGCGCCCGTTGACCTTCGCGCCCACCATGCGGTTGCCCACCGCGCTGTGGACGCTGTAGGCGAAGTCGATGGGCGTCGCGCCGGCGGGCAGGTTCGTCACGTCGCCCGCAGGGGAGAAGACAAAGACCTCGTCGGCGAACATATCCACTTTGAGCGTGTGGATAAACTCCTCAGCGTCGGTGTTTTCCTGATTTTCCAGCAGCTTTCGCACCCACTCGTAGCTGCCCTCGCGCGCGGAACCGGAGATGCCCTGCTTGTACTTCCAATGCGCCGCGATGCCGTATTCCGCGATCTCGTGCATCTCCTGCGTGCGGATCTGCACCTCGAACGGGATGCCGCTCTTTCCCATGACGGTCGTGTGCAGCGACTGGTACATGTTCGGCTTGGGCGTGCCGATATAGTCCTTGAACCGGCCCAGCAGCGGGCGGTAGAGGTCGTGGATGACGCCGAGGACGTTGTAGCAGTCAGCAACGGTATCGACGATGACGCGGAACGCGAACAGGTCGAGCACCTCCGACATCGTCTTTTGCTGGACGTACATCTTGCGGTAGATGGAATACGGGTGCTTCATGCGCCCGTAGACGCGGTGGTAGGGGATGTGCATCTCGTCCAGGCGGTCCTCGATCTGTTTGGTGACGCGCTCGATGAACGCGTCGTACTCCCCGCGTTTGCTCTCCAGCGACGACTCGATTTCATTGTAGGCGACGGGGTCAAGGTATTTGAGCGACGTATCCTCCAGCTCCCATTTGATGCGCTGCATGCCGAGGCGGTGCGCGATGGGCGCATAGATCTCCATGGTTTCGAGCGACTTCTGCCGCTGCTTGTCCGTGGACTGGTACTCCATCGTGCGCATATTGTGCGTGCGGTCGGCGATCTTGATGAGGATGACGCGGATGTCGCGCGACATCGCCATGAGCATCTTGCGCAGATTCTCCATCTGCTCTTCTTCCTTCGTCGTATAGACGACGCGGGTGAGCTTGGAGACGCCCTCGACAAGGTCGGCGATGGTGGGCGAGAACTTCTTGGCAATGTCCTCGTAGGTCGCGTCGGTATCCTCGATGCAGTCGTGCAGCAGCGACGCCGTGATGGATTCGGAGTCAAGATGCAGCTCGTCCGCCACGATCTGCGCGACCGCGATGGGGTGCGTCACATAGGGCGAACCGTCCTTGCGTTTCTGTTCGCCGTGGTGGACGACGGCATAGCGGTACGCTTTTTCGATCATCGCAAAGTCCGCGCCGGAATTATAGCCGCGGATGGTTTCGACCAATTGCTCATATTGTTCCTGTACGGTCATGCCGTTCACCTCCTATTGCAGGATCTCGTGCAGACGGCGCAAAAGCGAGCTTTCTTCCAGCTCCACCTTCTCGCCTCCGGCGTTCAGCCGGATCGTCAGCGTGTCGCCCGAACGCTCAAGCGTGATAAGCCCGCGTTCGGCGAACACCTCAAGGCACAGCGCCGTGCGCGCGAAGGCGTCCGCGCCGGAAAGCTCGGCGGCGATGCGGCGCAAAAGGGGAAGCCCGGGCGAGGTCAAGGCGGCAGCGCCCGCCTCGCGTTCCAAAAAGCGCCACACGCGCACGAACTGTTCGCGCGAGGGAAGAAGGCGGCTGGCTTCGCGCGGGGTAAGGCTTTTACCCGCGAGCAGCGAGTCGCGCAGCGCGAGCAGCTCCGCCTCCTTCGCGCTCGGCACGCGCGAGGGGCGAAGGTCGAGTAGCTGAAGCTGCACGGAGCTGCTGCCGCGAAATTCGTTGATCTGCAGATAGAACGCCGCGTCCACGCGGCTGAGCGTCGTCACGCCCGCCTCGTCCGGCGTGACGGAGAAAAAGATGCCGTCAAAGGAAGTATGCCCTTTTTGCAGCCGGACTTTCAAATGTCGGTTCTGTCCCACGCTTTGCATCGATTCCAACGTCGCGCCGCGCAGACAGAACACGGGGCGGTCGTTGCCCGCGCCGTAGGGCTCCAGCTCGGAAAGCCGCTCGACCTCGTCGAGCGTGACGCGCGCGGGGCGCGTCAGCTCCGCGTCGATGGAAAGCGAGGACACAGGGCGCGTGCGGCCTGTGTGCTCACGGACGTATTTGTTCATCTTCCGACGGAACGCGGGAATGTTTGCCTCTTCGATCGTGAAGCCGGCGGCAAGCTCATGCCCGCCGAAGCCGACGAGAAGATCGGAGCAGGCTTCGAGCGCGCCGAAGAGGTTGAACCCGCCGTAGCTGCGGCACGAGCCCTTGCCGACGCCGCCCGAGAGGTGGATCATGAAGCTTGGGCAGGAGTATTTTTCGGAAAGACGCGAGGCGACGATGCCGACCACGCCCTGATGCCAGTCCTCGCTCGCGAGCACGAGCGCGTACTTTTCCTCCGGCGGCAGCGTTTCGAGCTGCTCGACCGCCTTGGCATAGATTTCCTGCTCGACGCTCTGCCGCTCACGGTTGAGGTCGCACAGCTCCTTTGCCAAACGCTCCGCCTCGCCCTCGTCCGAGGTGAGCAGCAGCTCCGCGGCAAGCGCGGCGCGGCCCATGCGCCCCGCGGCGTTGATGCGCGGCGCGAGCACGAAGCCGATCTGAATGGAGGAGATGGGTCTGCCCGCAAGCCCCGCTTCGCGCAGCAGCGCGTGCAGCCCCGTGAAATCGCTGCGGTCGATGGTTTCGAGCCCCATGCTGACGATGGCGCGGTTTTCGCCCTCCATGCGCATCACGTCCGCGATGGTGCCGATGGCGGCAAGCGTGCAGTAGCGCGCGTAGAGCGCGCCCTCGCGCCCCTCCCCGCCGAGCGCCAGCACCAGCTTGAGCGCGACGCCGACGCCCGCAAGGTGCTTGAAAGGATATGCGCAGTCCGGCCGGTGCGGGTCGACGACGGCGACCGCGTCCGGCAGCGTTTCCTTGCACTCGTGATGGTCGGTGACGACCACATCCACGCCGAGCGAAGCGGCGAAAGCGATCTCCTCCACGCCGGTGATGCCGCAGTCGACCGTCACAATAAGCTTCACGCCCCGCTCCGCGAGCGCGCGGATAGCGTCGCAGCTCAAACCGTAGCCCTCGTCAAAACGGCCGGGGATGTGCAGGACGACGTCGGCGCCGCGCGAGCGCAGATAATCGGTCAAAAGGCACGTGGCGGTGATGCCGTCCACATCGTAATCACCGAACACGGCGATGGTCTCGCCGTCCGAAAGCGCGCGCTGGATGCGCTCGACCGCCTTGTCCATGTCGCGCATCAAAAACGGCGAATGAGAAAGCGTCCGCTCGCGCTCAAGCGCCTCGGCGGCCTGCTCCGCGGTCTTTACGCCGCGGGAAACCAGTACGGAGGAGACGAGATAAGGGTAGCCCGCGTCCATCAGCGACACGACGGTTTCTTCGTCCAGCGCGGGGATATTCCACTGCTCATATTTCACGGGTCGCACCTCCGTACAATACTACTTCAAAATAATACTATAGCAAAATCTCGCGCAAAGGACAAGAGCAAACGCAGGAAAAGTTTCCCAAAACGGCGCGTCGGCACGAAGACGCTGCCGTAAAACGGGCGGAAATAGCGGAAAGCCCTTGCAAGGACGCGCGCGTTTGTGGTAAACTATACGGAGTTTTCGCCGCCCTTCCATTCGGGGCGGCAGGAAGAGAGGAAGACCGAACATGGAAAACAAGACCTTTTATATCACCACGCCCATCTATTATCCCTCGGACAAGCTGCACATCGGCCACACCTACTGTACCGTCGCGACCGACGCGATGGCGCGCTACAAGCGCCTTTGCGGCTACGACGTCATGTTTCTGACCGGCACGGATGAGCACGGCCAGAAGATCGAGGACAAGGCGAAGGCGGCGGGCGTCACGCCGCAGCAGTTCGTGGACAACATCGTCACCGGCGAGCGCGGCATCCTCGACCTGTGGCGGCTGATGAACATCTCTAACGACCGCTTCATCCGCACGACGGACGCCTACCACGTCCGCGCGATCCAGCGCGTGTTCCGCAAAATGTACGACAAGGGCGACATCTACAAGGGCACCTACAAGGGCAAGTACTGCAAGCCCTGCGAGTCCTTCTGGACGGAGAGCCAGCTGGTGAACGGCAAGTGCCCCGACTGCGGGCGCGACGTGACCGACGCGGAGGAGGAGGCGTATTTCTTCCGCGCGTCCAAGTACGCCTCCCGCGTGCGCGACCTGCTGGAAAACACCGACTTTCTTGAGCCGCGCTCCCGCGTCAACGAGATGGTCAACAACTTCATCGACTGCGAGGGCGGCTTGCAGGACCTCTGCGTCTCCCGCACCAGCTTCACCTGGGGCATCCCCGTGGACTTCGATCAAAAGCACGTGGTCTACGTCTGGCTCGACGCGCTCTTTAACTACATGACCGCGCTGGGCCTCGAGAACGACGCCCACAACGACCTCGACAAATACTGGCCCCACGCCGTCCACTTCGTCGGCAAGGAGATCGTGCGCTTCCACGCGATCTATTGGCCCGCGTTCCTCATGAGCCTCGACCTGCCGCTTCCGCAGAAGGTCTACGGCCACGGCTGGCTGCTGCTCGACGGCGGCAAGATGTCGAAGTCCAAGGGCAACGTGGTTGACCCCTATATCCTCGCCGAGCGCTTCGGCGTGGACGCGCTGCGCTTCTTCCTGCTGCGCACGTTCCCGTTCGGCTCCGACGGCAATTTCTCCAACGAGCTGCTCATCAACACCATCAACGTCGACCTTGCCAACGACCTCGGCAACCTGCTCAGCCGCACGGTGTCGATGGCGGAAAAATACTTCGGCGGCACGCTGCCGGAGAATTACGACGACGATACCGACGCCGACGCCGAGCTGATTTCCCTCGCCTCCGCCCTGCGCGGGAGGTATGAGGCGCAGATGGAGAAGTATCAGTTCCAAAACGCGCTGGAGGAGGTCTTCAAGGTCATCGCGCGGGCGAACAAGTATATCGACGAGAACGCCCCGTGGGTGCTGGCGAAGGACATGGACGCAAACGGCGCGCGGCTCGCGCAGGTGATGTACAATCTGCTGGAAACCATCCGCGTCTGCGCGGTGCTGCTCACGCCGTTCATGCCCGAGAGCATGGCGAAGGCGCTCGACCAGATCGGCGCGGACGCCGACCGCCGCACCTGGGAGAGCCTCGGCGAATGGGGCGGGCTCCCCGCCGGCGTCGCGGTGCGTCGCGGCGAGAATCTGTTCCCGCGCATCGACGCGGAGAAGGAGCTTGCCGAGCTGGAGACGCTGCACGCCGCGGCGAACAGGAGCCCCATCGAGCTGGAGCCCTATGCCACGGAAGCGGTCGATTTCGACACCTTCTGCAAGAGCGACTTCCGCGCGGTGAAGGTCAAGGCGTGCGACGCGGTGAAAAAGAGCGAAAAGCTCCTGCGCTTCACGCTCGACGACGGCAGCGGCACGGACCGCCAGATTTTGTCGGGCATCCACAAGTTCTATGAGCCGGAGCAGCTTGTCGGCAAGACGCTGCTCGCCATCGTCAACCTGCCCCCGCGCAAGATGATGGGGCTTGAGAGCTGCGGCATGCTGATCTCCGCCGTCCACAAGGAAAACGGCGAGGAGAAGCTGAATCTGATCATGCTGGACGACAAGATTCCGGCAGGCGCCAAAATGTCATAGCGCTGCAAAGAGGCTTCTATGGCTTTGATCTTTGACACACACGCCCATTACGACGACGAGCAGTTCGACGCGGATCGCGCCGAGCTGCTCGCCTCCATGCCCGACGCCGGCGTGGGGCTCATCCTCGACCCCGGCTGCGACATCGGTTCTTCCCGCGCCGCGCTTTCGCTCGCGGAGCGCTGTCCGCACGTGTACGCGGCGGTGGGATATCATCCGGAGAACTGCGCGCCGTTCGCGCCGTCGGACATCGACGTACTGCGGGAGCTGGCGAAGCATCCGAAGGCCGTTGCCATCGGGGAGATCGGTCTTGACTACCATTGGGCGGAGAACCCGCCGCGCGAGCGTCAGTGGGACGTGTTCCGCCGCCAAATGGCGCTGGCGGAGGAGCTTCGACTGCCTGTCATCGTCCACGACCGCGACGCACACGCGGACAGCCTTGCCATTGTGCGGGAGTTTCCGAACGTGCGCGGCGTGTTCCACTGCTTTTCCGGCAGCGTGGAGATGGCGCGCGAGCTGTGGAAGCTCGGCTGGTACGTCGGTTTCGACGGGCCGCTTACCTACAAGAACGCGAAAAAGACCGTCGAAGTCGCGCGCGAAGCGCCGGACGACCGCATCCTGATCGAGACGGACTCGCCCTACCTCGCGCCC
>JAWRIJ010000044.1:0-3602 GCA_040307975.1 Oscillospiraceae bacterium
TGCTGAACCCATCCCTCAACGGCAAAGCTGGTACGGCAAAACAACAAAGACGCGAGAGATTCGAGAGAGTCTCCCGCGCCTTTGCTTTTCTCCGTTTTGTCAACACTCTTTCAGTAGACTTGCGGCGGCTCCTTGGAAGAAAATAGATCGCACTCGTCGCGAGCGGCATCATTCTCGGCGCGGCGGAAAGCCGCGCTTGAGGCATTTTTCCGCCCTATTCCGCACTTGAAATTTTCCGCCGATTCCATTACAATAAGCGAGTGTGAATTGAAAGTTCATGATTGGGAAGCGCTTCCCCATACGTTTTGCCCTGCAAAACGTAATAACACTCTGCAATTCAAAAAAACGGAGGTACATCAGGATGCACATCAGAAACAAGGCGGCGTCCCTTCTGCTGACGCTTGCGATGCTCGTCGGTCTTATGCCGTGGGCGGCGCTGAACGCGCGGGCGACCAGCGCGGAACCGGTGCTTTCGCTCGGCATGGGCGGCGTCGAGAAGGACGACACGGTCTGGTTCGGAACGAAGGACGACGCGCCCATCCTATGGCGCGTGCTGTCCGCGCTGGGAGCCGGGAGTTATGGGAATAGCTCCAGCGCAGACGAGGTGCTGCTGCTCTCGAAGCATACGCAGGGGGGGATCCCATATGATTCGGACAGTGCGGGTGTCGACTGCTCTTGGATCAATAGCGATGCGAAGATATGGTGTGATAATCTCTATAGCAATTGGCCCAATGACGCCGAAAAGAAGGCGATCAAGGCGACAACCATCCCCGATGCACAGGATTTCACAGCTGTTGATGCTTTTACCAACGGCTGGTATGCCCGCTGCGAAGGAACGGGTGATAACGCTCATTTCTTCTTCCTGTCCATGCGTGAGGCGGACGAGTATTTTTATAATAGTAATGACACTAAAAGAAAGAATAACCAAAAGGCAACTGACGCCGCGGGGACTGCCAAGCATTGGTGGCTCCGTTCGGCTGCATACAAGAGTGATGACGCGGACGCGTCCCATAACAAAGCTGCTTATGTGCACACAGGGGGTACATTTAGTTATGTCGACGCCGATGAGATAGTGCCCGAGGCGCGCCCCGCGTTCAATTTGAACCCCGGCGCCGTCCTGTTTGCATCCAACGCCGCGAGCGGGAAAACGCTCACCGCCGCAAACGCGATCGAGACGATCTCCACGGGCGACACGACGGAATGGAAGCTGACGCTGAAGGACACGGACGAGACGACGGGCCAGCACAAGAGCTTTGCCGTGACGGAAACGGCGGCAACGGTGGCGCCGAGCGGATCAGTCACGCTGAACTACAGCGGCGCGGCGACCGGTGCAAACGAGTATGTGTCTGTTCTGCTGTGCGACAGCACGGGCGCGACCGCGTTGGGCTACGGCAGCGGCGCGGCACTGACGGCGGCGAGCGCTGCTTCCGGCGAAGTAAGCTTTACCCTGCCCAACGGTCTTGAGACCGGAACCTATACGCTGAAGGTATTCAATGAGCGGAAGAACGGTGCAAACGAGAACGATCTTGCCAGCGCCTTTGACACGGTTACGCTGACCGTAGCTCTGCCGCGTGAAGCCACGCCCACCACCGCGGCGTTCACCGCCACGGGCGCGGACTGCGGCACGCTCTCCGGCGTGACGAGCGGCATGAAGTACAGCCTCGACGGGACGAACTGGACGAATATCACCAGCAGCGCCGATATTGCGCTGACCGGGCTCAGCGCCTGCACGATCTCCGTTGTGAAAAAAGGCAACGGCACGACCACGTCGGACAGCACCGCGCAGACCATCACCGTCACGCAGGCGGCGAAGCCGACCGCCGGCCTCGGTACGACCAGCTGCACCACGGCGGCGAACAACGACGGCACGATCACAGGGCTTGACAGCGCCAAGACGTATGAATACAAGACGACGGGCGCTTATGCCGAGGTCGCGGCAAGCTCGACGTCGATCACCGGCCTTGCAAGCGGCACGTACTACGTCCGCGTCAAGGCGAGCGGCACGGTGCTCGCCTCGCCGGATTCTGACGCGCTGACGGTCGGCGCGTACACCCCGCCGGGTCAGGTCGCTACGCCGACGTTCAGCCCCGCGGCGGGCGCGGTCGCGTCCGGCGCGGCGGTCACGATCTCCTGCGCGACGGAGGGCGCGGCGATTCACTACGCGATGGGCGAAAATCCGGGTGATCCCACGTCTCAATCCACAGTATATACCGGGCCCATTACCATTACGCAGCCGACCACCATTAAGGCGATCGCGGTCAAGGGTGGCATGACGGACAGCGCCGTTGCAAGCGCGGCCTATACCATCGTGGCGGCGCCGACCTATACCGTCACCGTCACCGGCGGCACGGGCGGCGGCAGCTACAAGGAGGGCGACAGCGTGACGATCACGGCGGGCGCTCCGGCGAGCGGCAAGCAGTTCGAGAAATGGGCGGGCGCGGACGGCCTGACCTTTACGAGCGGCGGCAAGACCAGCGCGTCGGCGACCTTTACGATGCCCGCACGAAATGTTACGCTGACGGCGACGTACAAGAGCGCATCGGGCAGCAGCAGCCGCAGCCACAATTACACTCCGTCGCCCACGGCGGAGACGGTGACCAACGCGGACGGCAGCACGACCAAGACCAGCACGAACCCGGACGGCTCCAAGACTGCCGTGACAACGGCAAAGGACGGCTCGGTCACGACGGTCAAGAACGACAAAAACGGCAATCTCGTTTCCGTTGAAGCGGCGCCGAGCGCCAAGGCAATCGAGGCGGCGCTACGGGCGGGTGTACCCATTCGCGTCCCGGTCACCGTTCCCGTCGTCAGCGCAGCGTCCATTCGGATCACGCTTCCCACGGGCTTTGACAGCAGCCGCGTCGTGGATATGCCGCGCGTCGAGATCGAGGTTTCCGTCACCGGCCCCGGCGTCGTGGCGATGGAAAAGGCGGCGGACGGTACGCTCACGCCAATCAGAGAGTGCTATGAGGGCAGCGTTATCTTCCCGGTCACAGGTTCCGTCGAGGTCGTCATCGTGGACAACACCAAGGCGTTCAACGACGTGGGCGCGACGGATTGGTACAGCGAGTATGTGACCTTTGTAACCGCCCGTGAAATCTTCAACGGAACGGGCGACGGCAGCTTCGACCCGAACGGCGCCATGACCCGCGCGATGCTCGCTCAGGTGCTTTACAACTTCGCGCGCGGCGCGAAAGCGGGAGACGGCACGGTGTTTGGCGACGTGAGCGCAAGCGACTGGTTCAACGCCGCCATCGGCTGGGCGTATGAGAACAAGGTCGTCACCGGCTACGGCGACCGCTTCGGCGCACAGGACAACATCACCCGTCAGGACATGACGACGATCCTCTACCGCTACGCGAAGGCGGCGGGCTACGACGTGAGCGCCACGGCGAGCCTCGACAGGTTTTCCGACGCGAGCGACGTGGCGGACTACGCTGCGGACGCGATGCGCTGGGCGGTCGGCGCGGGGCTGATCTCCGGCGTGGAGGACGGCACGCTGAATCCGACGGGCAGCGCGACGCGCGCGCAGGTCGCGGCGATCATGACGCGGTTTGTAAGAAACGCAAAGTAAACAATGGCAGGTGAGGCTGAATCAACCA
>JAWRIJ010000045.1:0-18364 GCA_040307975.1 Oscillospiraceae bacterium
ACCAAAATCCGCTTAAAAACGCGCCGCCCTCGGGCGGCGCTTTTGTTCCCGTTTTCTCAGAACTTGGGCTTGTTCGCGGGGCACTTGGGCGCTTCGCCGTTGCACACCGCGACAATGTCGTTCGCAACGGACGTGCAGCAGTTGAGCACCGACTGCTCGGTGGTCGCCGCCATGTGCGGGGTCATGATGACGTTGTCGAGGTCAAAGAGCTCGCGGCTCGACTCCTGAATGGGCTCGTGCTCGAACACGTCGAGACCCGCCTGGAAGAGCGTGCCGTCCTTGAGGCACTCGATAAGCTCGTTTTCCTTGATGAGGCCGCCGCGCGCGCAGTTGATGAACGACGCGGTGGGCTTCATCCACGAGAACTGCTCGCGGCCGATGGAGTGGTGCGTGGACTCCACCTCGGGCAGATGGACGCTGACGAAGTCCGCCTGCTCCCAAACCTCCTTGGCGGTCGCCTTGAGCTCGCAGAGGTCGCCGACCTTATCCTGCGTGAGATACGGGTCGTAGGCGATGACCTTCATGCCAAAGCCGTACTTCGCCTTCTGCATGGCAAGCTGGGAGATACGGCCCGCGCCGATCATACCGAGGGTCTTGCCGCCGAGCTCAAAGGTGTGCTCCATCTTCATACGCACAAGGAAGTTACCGCTGCGGAACTGCTTGTCAACATAGTTGAAGCGCTTGGCGCACAGCAGCATGAGCAGAATCGCGTGCTCGGCGACGGCGTTGGCGTTGCCGGCGGGCGCAAAGACGACCTGGATGTTCTTCTCGGCGGCGTGATCCATGTCGATGTTGTCAAGGCCGGCGCCCTGCTTGCCGACGACCTTCAGGTTCTTGCAGGTATCCATCATTTTCGCCGTGATGGGCTCAGTGCGGCACATGATGGCGTCGGGCTGATAGTCGGCGAGCTCCTTGACATAGGTTTCCTCGTCGTTGTGCGAGCAAACCTTCACCTCAAAGCCGTTCTGCTCGAAGATTTGGGTCGCCACCTCGTTGAGTTCGATGGTGTAGTAGACTTTAAACTTAGCCATGATGCAATCCTCCTGTCATTTATGATACTTTCACAAAAGTTTTTCGCGTTGCTAAGATTCTATCCCCTATTCCGACGAAAAGCAAGGGCTTTTTGCAAGATTGCTTTCATGTTTTTCAATATGCCGTTTTGTTTTTGAAATTGTGCCGTCAAAATATGAAGACTTCCCCGTTTTTGTGCATCGGCACGACCGCGTCCGCATCCTCGGGGTGCGCGGCGCGGTAGCGCTCGATGGCGTCGAAATGCTCCCAAAAGTGCATCGGAAGGACCTTACGCACGGGAATGCTTTTGAGCAGGTACGAAAGTCCCATGTCATACGCGTCGCCGAGGCGCGTGTCAAGCGGCGCCATCGCGAGATCGATCACACCCTCGCAGCCGGAGTCCGCCGCCTCGTCACGCACGGCGGCGGCGAGCTTTTCGATCGCGCGGCGGTAGTTTGCCGCCATGTTGGTGCAATAGAGCCGCCCTTCCTCCTCCCAATGCCACCAGTTGAGATCGCCCCCGTGATAGACGAGCTTTCCCTCGGCGGAGAGCAGGAACGCCACGCCCGCGTCGGTGGAGTTGACGGTGCGAACGGTCAGGTTTTCGCCCGCAGCCTCGGTCACGAGCAGGCTGTCGACGCGAATGGAGGTCACACGCGCAAATATCTCGTCCGTCATGCCGAGCTTTTCCCAGCGCCGCGTCGCAAGGCGGATGTCGTGCGAGAGGATGAAGCGCGTGAGCGGATACTTCTCCGGCAGGCGAAAGATCTTCGGGTCGAAGTGATCCTCGTGGCTGTGGCTCGCAAAGACGAGCAGCGGCTTATCGGGGTCGAGCGGCGGCAGCTCGCCCTTCCACCAGTCGAAGATCGTATAGAATTTGTCCCACTCGACGAGAAAGCCGCTGTGGGCAAGATAGGTCACGGTCATGAGCGTCTCCTAAAATGTGATAAAATGATTATAACATAGATATCACACTATTGGCAAACCCAACATGTTGTGGTAGAATAGCCCCAATATGTTAAAACGCGTATACATTGAGATCACAAATATCTGCAACCTGCGCTGCGCGTTCTGCCCGGGCACACGCCGCGAGACGCGCGCGATGTCTCCGGAGGAGTTTGCGCGCGTGCTGGACAGGCTGCGCGGACGCACGTCCTACGTCTATCTTCACGTGATGGGCGAGCCGCTGCTGCATCCGCAATTGGACGCGCTGCTCGCGTGCGCGGCGGAGCGGGAGATGAAAGTCTGCCTCACGACCAACGGCACGCTGCTCGGCAGGCAATCGGACACGCTGCTGGGCGCTCCCGCGCTCTACCGCGTCGCCGTATCGCTGCACAGCGTGGAGGAAAACGGCGGCGACCCGCGTCTGGCGCGGGACTATCTCGAAACGGTGTGGTCGTTCGCGGAGCGCGCCGCCGTCAAAGGAGTCATCGTCGCGCTGCGGCTGTGGAACGAGGGCGCGGCGGACGCGGGCAACGGCGCCATTCTGGACTTTCTGCGTGAAAAGTCGGGGCAAAGCGATTGGCCGGAAGTACGTACGCGGAGCTTCCGTCTCGCGGAAAACCTGTATTTGGAGCGAGAGTCGGCGTTCGACTGGCCGGATCTGGGCGCGGAGGAAACGCCCACCGAATTTTGCCGCGCCCTGCGCGAGCAGCTCGGCGTACTTGCGGACGGCACGGTGGTGCCCTGCTGTCTCGATCACGAGGGCGACCTCGCGCTCGGAAACCTGTTCAAGGAGAACCTGGACGACATCCTTGCCTCGCCCCGCGCGCGGGCAATGGTCGAAGGCTTCTCGCGGCGCAGACCCGCGGAAGAGTTGTGCCGCCGCTGCGGCTATGCGAAAAGATTCAACAGAAAATGAAAGAGCATTGGGAAAATCTATCGCTCCTGCGCGAGCCGCTGCTCCGCTGGTACGACGCGCACCGCCGTATCCTGCCGTGGCGGGAAGAGCCGTCGCCGTACCGCACATGGGTCAGCGAGATCATGCTCCAACAGACGCGTGTGAGCGCCGTCATTCCATACTTTGAGCGCTTCATGGCGGAACTGCCGGACGTCGAGGCGCTCGCGGCGGTTTCTGAGGAGCGGCTTTTTAAGCTCTGGGAGGGGCTTGGCTACTACTCCCGCGCGCGCAACCTGCGGCGTGCGGCGCAGCTCGTCACGGACGAGTACGGCGGCGCGCTGCCGCAGACCGTGGACGCGCTCAAAACGCTCCCGGGAATCGGCGACTACACGGCGAGCGCCATCGCGTCCATCCATTTTGACACGCCGGAGCCCGCGGTGGACGGCAACCTTCTGCGCGTCGCCGCGCGTGTGTGCGGCTGTGCGGAAGATATCGCGGACGCAAAGGTCAGGCGCGTTTTCCGCGAAAAGCTCGCGGCCGCCATCGACCGTGAAAAGCCCGGCGCGTGGAATCAGGCAATGATGGATCTCGGCGCGACGGTATGCCTGCCGAACGGCGCGCCGCTGTGCGATACGTGCCCCGCGCGGGCGTTTTGCGCGGCGTACCGTGAGGACATGACGGAAACGCTGCCCGTGCGCGCGGCGAAGAAACCGCGCCGCGGCGAAGAGCACACGGTCTTTCTTCTGCTGCGCGCGGGACGGCTCGCCGTACGCCGGCGCTCCGGCACGGGGCTGCTCGCGGGACTCACGGAGTTCCCAAACGTAACGGGCAATCTCAGCGAAGCCGCCGCGCGCGTCGCGCTGGCAAAATGGGGACTGACGGTGGAAACGCTCGCGCCATGCGGTACGGCGAAGCATGTGTTTACGCATATCGAATGGCAAATGAAGGGCTATCGCGCGCTTGTCTCAGGCGAGGTCCCCGATTTTTGTTGGGTGGACGCGCGGGAGTTTGAGACGCTCGCCATCCCGACGGCATTTCAGAAATACACGGCGCAGGCGCGGATACTGCTCTCACAAAACAACAAGGAGTAATACAATGGCGCAATTATACTTTAAGTATGGAGCTATGGGTTCCAGCAAAACCGCCAACGCGCTTATGGCGCGCTTCAACTACGAAGAGCGCGGACAGAAGACCCTGCTTGTTAAGCCGCAGCTCGACAAGCGCGACGGCGACCACATCGTACACTCGCGCATCGGGCTTGAATACCCCTGCGTCTACTTCCACGAGATGCGGGAGATGGGCGAGGATGAGCTGAAAAAAAACGCCTGCATCATCGTAGACGAGGCACAGTTTTTGACACGCGAGGAGGTCATGTACCTCGTCCATCTCGTCGACGACTGCGGTATCCCCGTGATGTGCTACGGCCTGCGCGCGGACTTCCGCGGCGAGCTGTTTCCCGGCAGCTACGAGCTGCTGGTCATGGCGGACAAGATCGAGGAGGTCAAGACGATCTGTTGGTGTGGCAAGAAGGCGACCTTCAACGCCCGCTTCGATTCGAACGGCCATGTCGTCAAGGAGGGCGAACAGGTCGTACTCGGCGCGAACGACAAGTACATCGGACTTTGCCGCAAGCACTGGGCAAAGGGCGATCTCGGCCCCGATTTTATGAGGAAACAGCAATGAAATTGTTGTTTCCCATAAAATGTCAATCGCCATTTCGCTCGCCGCTTTTGACAGAACCGCTCTACCGTCATGTACTGTGAGCTTTGTCCCCGCCGCTGCGGCGCTGAGCGCACGGAGACGGTGGGCGGCGGCTTCTGTCAAATGCCCGCCGGAATCATCGCGGCGCGCGCGATGCTCCACCTGTGGGAAGAGCCGTGCCTTTCCGGCACGCGCGGCGCGGGCTGCGTGTTTTTTACCGGCTGCAATCTCGGCTGCGTATACTGCCAGAACGGAAGCATTTCGCGCGGAAACTTTGGAAAGCCCCTCTCCCCCGCGCGATTGCGGAGAGTCTTCGAGGATTTGATCGCGCGCGGCGCGCACTGCATCGACCTCGTGACTCCCACGCACTTCGCGCCCTGGATACTGGAGGCGCTTGCAGATCCGCTTCCCGTACCCGTCGTGTGGAACAGCGGCGGCTATGAGCGCGTCGAAACCCTCCGCGCATTGGAGGGCAGGGTGCAGGTGTATCTGCCCGACCTCAAATACGCGGATGCAAGGCTCGCCGCGGCGCTTTCTCACGCGCCGGATTACTTCGAGACGGCGGCTGCCGCCATTGATGAGATGATCCGTCAAACGGGGCCGTACCGAATGGGAGAAGATGGCATCCTGCAAAGCGGCGTCATCATCCGCCACATGCTCCTGCCCGGGCAGCTTGCGAACACGAGAAGCGTCATCGACTACGTTTCGCGGCGCTTCGCTCCCGGCGAGGTACTGTTCTCGCTCATGAGCCAGTACACGCCGCAGCCCGGCGCGGCGGGCGCGCTTGCACGGCGCGTCACGGGCGCGGAGTACCGCGCGGCGGTCGGATACATGCGCGCCTGCGGCATTGCGGACGGCTTCGTGCAGGAAAAGAGCAGCGCGAAGGAGGAATACACGCCCGATTTCGATTTGAGCGGGCTATAAAAGAAAGGGGAGGCAAGAATGGAACGCGTCAGCAAGGAAAACTACTATCTCGACATCGCGCAGACGGTTTTGGAGCGCGCGACCTGCCTGCGTCGGGTCTACGGCGCGATCATCGTAAAGAACGACGAGATCATCTCCACCGGCTACAACGGCGCGCCGCGCGGACGCAAGAACTGCGTCGACCTCGGCTACTGTACGCGCGAGGCGCTGCAAGTCCCGCGCGGCGAGCGCTATGAGCTTTGCCGCAGCGTCCACGCCGAGGCGAACGCCATCATCTCCGCCTCCCGCCGCGACATGGCGGGAGGAACGCTCTACCTCGCGGGGCGCGACGCGCAGACCGGCGAGTTGCTCGGCGACGCGACCTCCTGTGCAATGTGCCGCCGCCAGATCATCAACGCGGGGCTTTCGCGCGTCGTCATCCGCCGCACGCCGACGGAATACGAGGTCGTAAGCGTCGCAGACTGGGTCACGGGCGACGACTCCCTGCCGGAGGAAATGACATGAAGCTCGGCTATCTCGGCTTCGGGCAGATGGGTTCCGCCATTGCTCGGGGCCTTGCGGCGTACTGCCCCGCGGTACAAAACGGCACAGTCGTCCAGCATGCGTGGTCGCCGCACGCGGATAAGCTGCGCGAGAGCGCGGAAGCGATCCCCGTGCGCGTGTGCGAAAGCGCGCATGCGCTCGCGGAGACCTGCGACGTCATTGTTCTCGCCTGCAAGCCCTATCAGGTCGAGGACGCGGTGCGCGATCTTGATTTGGACGGCAAGGCGGTCGTCTCCATCGTCAACGGCTGGGGCTTTGCCGACTTCAAGCGTCTGCTCGGCACGCGCGTGCGCGTGCAGTGCATCATGCCCAACACGCCCGTGAAGGTCGGCAAGGGCACCGTCCTGCTCGCGGAGGAAAACGACCTTGTCCCCAGCGAGCGTGAGCAGCTCCGCAGTCTTCTTGGCGCCGTTGCCGCGATCGTCGAACTGCCGGAGGCGAACATTCCCGCCGCCGCCGCGATCTCCGGCTGCGGCCCCGCGTTTCTGTATATGGTCATTGAGGCGCTCGGCGACGCCGGCGTTAAAAACGGGCTGAGCCGCCGCGTCGCCTATGAGCTCGCGGCAGGCACGATGGCGGGCGCGGGCGAGATGGTGCTTCGCGACCCCTCCTCGCATCCGGGCGCGCTCAAGGACGCCGTCTGCTCGCCGGGCGGTACGACGATCCGCGGCGTTGCGGCGCTTGAAGCAGCGGGCATGCGCGGCGCGTTCATCAAGGCGGTCGACGCAACGCTTTTTAAATAAGATAAAAGAAGCGGTTCACTTGCGTGAACCGCTTCTTTTATTCGCACAGATACGAAAACCAGCCCTCGGAGCTGTGTTCCTCGACCACTTTCCAGCCCGCCTTTTCCAAACCTTGGCGCACCTCGACGGCGCGGTCGTCGATGATACCGGAGCAGAGGAACCGCCCGCCTTCCTTGAGCAGCGGGCGCACGCGCGGCGCGAGCGCGAGGATCACGTCCGCGACGATGTTGGCGACCACGAGGTCATAGTCCCCGCCAAACTCGCGCGCAAGCTCCCTGTCCGCCGTCACATCGCCCGCGCGCACGGTGTAGGCTGCGGGATCGACGCCGTTCCGCGCGGCGTTCTCGTTCGCGACGGTCACACAGGTGGGGTCGACGTCGCAGGCAAACGCCCGCGCCGCGCCGAGGCGCAGCGCCGCAATGGAGAGGATGCCGCTGCCGCAGCCGAGGTCGAGCACCTTTTCCCCGCCGCGGATCAGGCGGTCCAGCGCCGTCAGGCACAGCCGCGTCGTGGCGTGGCTGCCCGTGCCGAAGGTAAGCCCCGGGTTTAAAATGAGCTTTACGCGACCGTTCTCCGGGGCCTCCTCCCACTCGGGCACGACAAGCAGGCGCTCGCCGATCTCCATGGGCTTGTAGAATGCCTTCCAATTGTTCTCCCAATCCTCGTCGGCGACGTTTTTCATGCTCAGCAGCAACGGAGAAAACTCCGGGTGCCGCTTTTTGAGCGCCGAGAGCGCGATACGGATCTGTCCGAGCCGGTTGAAGCCGTCGTCGTCCTCGCTCAGGTAGAACGTCACGCGGCATTTGCCGCGCTTTTCCGCGAGCAGGTCCTCGTCCACATAGTCCCAGTACTGCCGATTGTTTTCGAGGAAATCCCTGAAGTCGTCCTCGTCGTCGATCTGGTATGAGTCCACCTCATACTCGCCGAGCAGCTCGCCGACCGCCTCGATACCCGCGCTCGTCGTATCGACGCTCAGTTCCAGCCACTTCATCGCCCGCTGCCGAAAAAGAACAGGCCCAGCGTGCCCGCGCCCGTGTGCGAGCCGATGACCGGCCCGATGTAGCCCGCGCGCACGTCGGTCACGCCGAAACGCTCACGCAGTTGCTCTTTGACAAACTCCACGCTCTCCGGCGCGTCGGCGTGGCATATAAACACGGTCTGATCCTGAAGCGGGCGCGTGCCAAGCTCGTCCATCTTGTTCACGAGCTCTTTGAGCGCCTGCTTCATACCGCGCGCCTTGCTCACCGGCGTGAGCTTGCCGTTCCCGTCGCAGTGCATGACCGGCTTGATGGCGAGCACCGTGCCGACGACCGCGCTCGTGGCGTTCAAACGTCCGCCGCGGCGCAGGTGATTGAGGTCGTCCACCGTGAACCAATGGTTCTGATGCTGGATCATGCTCTTCACCCATGCCGCGACCACGTCGAGCGACTCGCCGCGCTTTTTTTCCTTCGCCGCATGGTAAACGAGCATCCCCTCCCCGCGGGACGCGGAAAGCGAGTCGATGACCTCGATCTGCGCTTTCGGGAACAGCGGGCGCAGCTCGTCCGCCGCGATGACCGCGGACTGATAGGTGGTGGAAAGCGCGCTGGAAAAGCAGATGCATAGGATGTCCTTCCCCGCTTGCAGAATGGGGCGCATCGCGTCGGTAAAATCACCGACGTTGACCGCCGCCGTCGTACACTGCACGCCCGCGCGGATGTGCTTGTAGAATTCCTCCAGCGACATGTCGGCATGGTCGGGCGTATCGCGGTAGTTCTTGCCCTCCATGGTAAAAGTAAGCGGCAAAACGACCAGCTCGCTCTCCGCGACCTCCTGCTCGGTCAGGTCGCAGCAGCTGTCGGTCATAATGACGTAATCGCGCATATGCATTGTCTCCTTTCGCTTTTCTCAAGGCTTATAACTGAGTTATTTTATCACAGGCGATATCAAAAGAAAAGCCCTATTTGCCCACGCAGAAGCGCTCGAAGATGCGCGCGACAATATCCTCGCGCGCGGTGCGGCCCGTCAGCTCGCCGAGCGCGTTCGACGCCGCCTCGACCTCCGTGAGCACAGCGTCGGGCGTTATACCGCCGCGCAGCGCCGAAAGCGCCGCGCGCACGGACGCGAGCGCGCGCGTGACCGCGTCCGCCTGCCGGGCGTTGGTGAGCATCGTACCGCCTTGCGCGGGGAGCGTGGGGAACAGCCTTGCGACAGCGCGTTCCAGCGCGCCGAAGCCCTCGCCCGTAACGCTCGAAACGGACAGCGTCTCCTCCGGCGCGCGCGCGTCGCCGTCAAAGCGCGGCAACGCCGCCTCCGCGGTAGGCAAGTCGCATTTTGTCAGCAGCAGCAGCCACGGCTTGCCGCTCTGCGCGGCAAGGCACAGCGCCCGCTCGTCTTCCGCGTCCAAGGGACGGCTGCCATCCGCAAGCGCCAGTATCAGGTCTGCCTGCTCCACCGCTCCGCGCGAACGCTCGACGCCCAGCTTTTCCACCGTGTCGTCCGTCTCGCGCAGCCCCGCGGTGTCGATGAGCCGAAGCAGCGCGCCGCCGACGAGCGCCTTTTCCTCCACCGTATCCCGGGTCGTGCCCGCAATGTCGGCGACGATGGCGCGCTCAAAGCCCACCAGCCGGTTCAGAAGCGACGACTTGCCCGCGTTCGGCGCGCCGATGATGGCGGTTGCGGCGCCGTTTTTGAGCACCCGCCCGCGCGCATAGGTCGCAAGCAGCGAATCCAGCGCCGATTCCGTCTCCGCGAGCGTCTGCTCCGTCTCGGCGGGCGAGGCGTCGGCGACGTCCTCGTCGGGATAGTCCACCACGGCATAGAAGCGGCTTGCAACGCCAAGAAGCTTATCATACGCATCGTCTGCGAGCCGCCGCAGCGCGCCGTCCACCTGTGTCGCGGCGTTGCGCGCCGCCTCGGCGGTCTCGGCGTCGACGAGGTCGACGACCGCCTCCGCCCCGGTGAGATCCATCTTCCCATTCAAAAACGCGCGCTTGGTGAATTCGCCCGCCCTTGCCTGCCGCGCGCCCGCGGCAAACGCGGCGCGCAAAACCTCGTCCAGCACCACGCTTGAGCCGTGGCAGTGGATCTCCGCGCTCACTTCGCCGGTATACGAATGGTCGGCGGCAAACCACACGGCAAGCGCATGGTCGACCACGCGCCCCTCCGCGTCCCTCGCCGCGCCGTAGACCATGCGGCGCGCAGAGAGCGCGCTCATAAGCTTTCCGCTCGCGGGCGCGAACACGGCGTCGAGCACGCGGAGCGTGTCGTCCCCGCTCAAGCGCACGATGCCGACGGCGCCGCGTCCCGCGGCGGTGGCAATGGCGGCGATCGTATCCATGCTTACACCCCCCTGAAAAGAAAGGAGCGGGCAACGCCCGCCCCCTTTTGTTGTTTTACTGTTCCTGCGCCTTCTGCTGCGCCTCGATATCGAGGAGCGCGTCCTTGCGCGAGAGGTTCCAGCGGCCCTTCTCGTCGATCTCCATGAACTTGACCCAGATCATGTCGCCGACGGTGACCACGTCCTCGACCTTCTCCACGCGCTTCTTGTCGAGGCGGGAGATATGAACGAGGCCGTCCTTACCCGGAGCGATCTCGACAAACGCGCCGAACTGCATCAGACGCACGACGCGGCCGTAGTACAGCTTGCCGACCTCGGGCACGAACACGATGTCGTCGATGCACTTCTTCGCGGCGTCGCAGGCGTCGGCGTTCGGGGAGGCGATGCGGATGGTGCCGTCGTCCTCGATATCGACCTTCGCGCCGGTGTCGGCGACGATCTTCTGAATGACGCTGCCGCCCTTGCCGATGACCTCGCGGATGCGGTCGGGATCAATGTGCATCGTGATCATCTTGGGCGCGTAGCGGCTGACCTCGCTGCGCGGCTCGGAGATGACGGGCAGCATGATCTGGTCGAGGATCTGGCAGCGCGCGTCGTAGGTGATGTCGAGCGCGTTCTCGATGATCGCCATGGTAAGGCCGTCGTTCTTGAGGTCCATTTGGATGGCGGTGATGCCCTTCTTCGTGCCGGCGACCTTGAAGTCCATCTCGCCGTGGAAGTCCTCGACGCCCTGAATGTCAATAAAGGTGGTAAAGTCGTCGCCGTCCTGGATAAGTCCGCAGGAGATGCCCGCGACGGGCGCCTTGATGGGCACGCCGGCGTCCATCAGCGCGAGCGTGGAGCCGCAGATGGAGCCCTGTGAGGTCGAACCGTTGGAGGAGACGACCTCGCTCACGACGCGGATCGCGTACGGGAACTCCTCCTCCGACGGGATAACGGGCAGCAGCGCGCGTTCGGCGAGCGCGCCGTGACCGATCTCGCGGCGGCCGGGGCTACGGGAGGGCTTCGCTTCGCCGACGGAGTAGCCGGGGAAGTTGTAATGGTGCATATAGCGCTTCTCGGTCTCTTCCCAAATGGTGTCAAGCTTCTGGTTCGCCGAGAGGGTGTCGAGCGTGCAGACCGAAAGCACCTGCGTCTGGCCGCGGGTAAAAAGGCCCGAGCCGTGGACGCGGGGCAGAACGCCGACCTCAGCGGAAAGCGGGCGGATCTCGTTCTTCTGGCGGCCGTCCACGCGGTGGCCTTCGAGCAGCCACGCCTTGACGATCTTCTTTTGGAACTTGTAGGTGATCTCCTCAAGGTACTGGTCCATGTTGGGATGCTCGTCGAGATACTTCTCGTGCCAGTGCTCGATCATCTCGTTCCAGCGCGCCTCGCGGACGTTCTTGTCGTCGGTGTCCATGGCGGCCTTCGCCTCGTCCATGAAGTCGGCGACGATCTTGTCAAACAGCGCCTGATCGAAGTCGGCGTGCGGATAGTCGAATTTGGGCTTGCCGATCTCGGCAACCATTCGGTTGATGAGCTCGACCTGCTTTTGATTCTCCTCGTGCGCAAGCTTGATGGCGGCGAGCATCTTGTCGTTGGGAACTTCATTCGCGCCCGCCTCGATCATGACGACCTTCTTGCCCGTGGAGACCACGGTGACGTCGAGATCGCTTAATTTGCGCTGCTCGCTCGTGGGATTGAGCACCAGCTCGCCGTCGACAAGACCCACCTTGAGCGCGCCGACGGGGCCGTTCCACGGAATGTCGGAGATGGCGAGCGCGGCGGAGGTGCCGATGAGCGCGGCGATCTCGGGCGAGCAGTCGTGGTCGACGCTCATGACCGTCGCCATGACGGACACGTCGTTGCGGAAGTCATACGGGAAGAGCGGGCGGATGGGGCGGTCGATGACGCGGCTCGTCAGGATGCCCTTCTCGCCGGGACGGCCCTCGCGGCGATTGAAGCTGCCGGGGATGCGCCCGACGGAGTACATCTTCTCCTCAAAGTCCACGGACAGCGGGAAGAAGTCCACGCCGTCGCGGGGACGGGGCGCGGCGGTAACGCACACCAGCACGCGCGTGTCGCCGTAGCCGACCATGACGGCGGCGTTGGCAAGCTCGGCAAGCTTGCCGACCTCAAGCGTCAGCGGACGGCCCGCGAGGTCAAGCTCATACTTGTGGTAACCGGGGAACTGTCTCTTGGTGATAATGGTTGACATGATTTCGCTCCTTTTTCTTTAGTGCTCGGGAGCGCGCTTTCGCATTTGGAAACAGGTCTGAGAAATCAGGCGCATTTCCAAACACAAAAGCCGCCGCCCCCGGCGTATGTTGCGATTTTCCCTGCTTTTTATCAGCAAAGGGCGGCGGAGGAACCCTCCGCCACCCTTTTTGCTTTTACTTGCGGATGCCGAGCTTGGCGATCAGCGCGCGGTAACGCTCGATGTCCTTCTTCATGAGGTAATCGAGGAGGCTGCGGCGCTTACCGATCATCTTGTAGAGGCCGCGGCGGGAGTGGTTGTCGTGCGGATGAGCCTTGAGGTGTTCGGTGAGCTGGTTGATCCGCTCGGTGAGAATGGCGACCTGCACCTCGGGGGAGCCGGTGTCGTTCGCATGGGTACGGTTGGCCTCGATGATAGAGGTCTTCTGGTCTTTGAGCATCATGGTTGTGTTTCCACCTTTCCTGAAATTCTCCCTCGGCTGCGTCAGGGAGCAGGTGGACTGTCCGCAAACGAGGCCGGGGAACAAAACTGCGCGGCGAACCGCGAAATGCTGCGCCCTCACGAGGCGCCCGATGATATTATCACAGTTTTCCCCGATTGTAAAGAAAAATTTTGCACAAAAAAGGTAAGGTTAAAGGTGTTATCGCGGCCATTCGCTGTCTTTCGGCAGGCCAAGCAGGTAATCCGCGCTGACATGGTAATGCCTGCAGAACTTCAGCAGATAGTCGATCGGCGGCATATTTTTCCCTGTTTCATAGCGCGCGATCTGCACCTGATGGTATCCAATGGCGGCAGACAGCTCCCGCTGCGTTTCGTCATGGTCTGTTCGCACGTCTATCATTCTTTGTATCACGCCGCAAGCCCCCTTCTTCGGTTGCTTGACAGCTTATAACAAATGTGCTATTTTTATTCGTGTGATAGCAATTTTGTTATCAGCAGAATGTTTCGCGGAAAATTTTGGGGGTACTACGAGGCAGGCTCAAGCGTCAAAGGAGGGATATTCGCAGAAAACAATAAACGAAAAAGAAAGCACGACCATGTTCAAAATGAAAAGGGGGATTAAAAATGGAAGACGAAAACATTCATACCGAGAATCCGGCAATCAATGAAACGCGCACAGAATCCGATAACCCAAAAGAAATGCTCACGATTCAGGTCGAAAAACCAAAGAAGAAAACGATTATCTGGGGCGCTGTTGCAGTCATTGCCGCAATTATAGTGGCATGTAATCTTAAGCATTGTTATGTTTGCGATAGGCTTGTTCTGTTTCCGCATAAAATGCCGCACACAGACTACTATGTTTGCAGTGAGCACTGGGCATACTACAAAAAATCACAAGAGGCAGCATTGCAGATGTATAATTCAATCCTAGACGGGGCTACCGAAGGATTTGGCAGTCTTTTCGGAGGATAATGCGGCAAAAAAATGCCACGGGACAACGCTCCCGTGGCACTTCATATGCGGTTTCCGCCGTTCAGCCCGCACCGTGAAGCGCGGTCTTCCCCTCCTGCTCCTCATACAGTCGGGAAAGCTCGTCCAATCGCGCGGCGTCGAAAACATACTGACCCTCGGCGTCGTCCGCCGTATAGGGCGCAAGCATCGGCGCGAGCGTGTCGAGCGCGTCGCGCAGCGCCGTGACAAGCCGCTCGTCATAGCTCGCGTCGTCCGAAGCCGCGGCGACGATCAGCCCCGTGGAAAGGTCCGCGTCCGAAAGGTTCTCATGCGCGACGATCATGCCGGCGCGATAGGGAAAATAATCCTCCGCCGGCAGAAAAGCGATCTGTACCGCGCCGTCAAGCATCGCGATCTGCGTCGCCTCGCCGCTCGTGCCGAAGGTGACGCTCACGCGCCCGACCTCGACCATCTGCAGGCTCAGCGCGTCGATGAGCGCCGCGGGGAACTCCTTTTGCAGCGTGAGCAGCGCGTCCTCGTCATGCCCCGACACAGAGAACTCGACGCCCAGCGCATCGATCGTCAGCGGCGTATCCGCCGGAACGCCAGGGTCTTCGATCTCCTGCGGTTTGCTCGGCGCGGGCGCGTCCGGCCGCGCGATGCGCGCGCAGGCGGCAAACGCCAGGCACGCCGCCGCAAGCAAAGCGCCGAAAAGCCAATGTTTCATACGCCCGCTCCTTCCGAATGCTCGCCGAGCTTGCCGATCTGCTCGTCGATGGGCGTGGGGGTCACGCCGCCCGGAAGCTCGGACGGCTGCTGCGGCTCAGGCTGCGGCGGCGGCTCAGGCGCGGCGCTCTGCTGTTCCTGCGGCTGAGGCTGCGGCGTACTCTGCTGCTCGGTTTGCGCGCCTTGCGCGGGCGTTTCGCCGCCCGCGGCCGGCAGCTCGCCGGGCGCGACGAGGATGATGCGGTTGCGCGCCTTATAGCGGCTGCGCGCCTCGAACGTGGAGGAAATGAGGTTGCCGTCCTTGTCGAAGATTTCGCGGTAGGTGTCCGCCACATAGCCGGTATACGGCGTCTGATCGATCTTGCGCTCGCCGGGGGCGATCTCCTCGCTCTCCTTGATCTCCTCCTGATACGGCGTGGAGGAGAGCACGACCGTGCGCATTTTGACATAGTTCTCATCGGTCTTGGTGCCGAGGATGTTGACCGTCAGGCGGTGATTGTCGCTGTAGACGGTCTCGATCTTGATGGGATAGGGCGTGTTGTTGCGGAAGATGAAGTCCGGCCCGCCGTTGGCGACGGTCGCGTCAAGGCCGAGGCCGATATAGTCCGAGGCAAAGCCGTGCGCCGTGCGCGCAACGATTTCAAGATTCGCCAGCAGCGCCGCGGCGTAGGTCGTGGAGCTGCATTGACATGCGCCGCCGCCATCCATCTCCACGGTCTTGCCGTTTTGATAACCGGGCGCGCTTTGGTAGCCGTTTGCCGCGGTGAAGGGACCGGCAAGCTCGAAGTAGTTGAACTCCTCGCCGCTGTTGAGCACCGTGCCGTTGACGCGTTCCGCAGTCAAGCGCACGTTCGCGCGTCTGCCCGCCGCGCCGCCGACGCGCGTGGTATAGGTGCCCAGCACGTCGCGAAACAGCACCTTTTCAAGCTCCGCCGCCGTGACGTCTGGCGTCTCCGACTTCGCGGGAACGGTGATCTGCTCGCCGGGCGCCGCGGCGTCGAGCATCGTCTGCGCCTGCTGTACGTTAAAGTTGAGCGCCGGGCGCTCGGGAACGATGGTCTCCGTCTCGGCGTCGTAGCGGGCGTTCGTCATCTCGCCGCCGAGCGACTCGTTCAGCGCCTTCAGGTCACCCTGGCGCGCGGCGACGGTCGTATACGGGAGGCTCACATAGCGCGATCCGGTCTCGTCCGCGTCCGCGTCGCCGAGGCGCGTCTGCAGGGCGGCGCGGTCCACGTCGCGCCCGTCGCGCTCCTTGGTCAGCATCAGCGAGTCCTTCCCCACCGCGTAGGCAAAATCCGACGCGCTCAGGTCGCTTGCGTCCGCGAGACGCTGCGCCGCGTCCGCCTCCCAGCCCGGATCGGGTTCCGGCGTGACCGCCGTGCGCTTGCCCAGCGCGGAAACGAGCAGGTTCCAGCCGTCGCTGAACGGATTGCCGCTGTGTCCGGAATCGTACGCCTCCTCCGCAAGCGTTTCGGCGCTGAAGGTCACGCCCAGCTCGTCGTAGGTGAGATACGCGGCGTCCTCGCCGTTCTCCAGCGTCGCGTGGACGCCGCTTTGCGCGCGCAGGCGCTCCAGCTCCGGCGAAAGCGTCTGCGCCGCCTGTGTGCGCGTCAGCCCGCCGACGTCGCTTCCGCCGACGACGGTGTTCGGATTGATGGCGTCGCTCATCGACGCGGCGACGCAAAAACCGGCGTAAGCGCCGACGACCGCCGTGGCGAGCACGGTCGGCACGACCCACAGGCTTGGTTTCTTTTCCGTTTTAAGTTCCCGTTTTCCAGGCATGCCGGAAACCTCCCGAGACTACGTTTTCCTTATACAGGGTTCAGCATACCACACTTTTGGGGGAAAGTCATTACAAAGCAATGACAATTTTTGCATTATTTTCAGGCATTTGCTTGTTCAACAGACGCTTCGGCGGCATGGCGCGGGATGCGGATGGTCATGCGGATCTCCTCGTCGGTGTCCTCGCGCTCGACCGCCGCGTCCACGCCCGCGCGCTGCATGATGCCGAGCTGGCGGCGGATGCTGTTGAGGAAGATGCGCACGTCCTTAATGACATAGGTGGGCTGACGCTGCGGCGGCGTGACGGCGCGCTCGCGCAGCAGCGCGTCGATATAAGCCTCCGTCTGCGCGACGTTGTAGCCGTGCTCTGCGATCTCGCGCGCCGCGGCGTAGCGCGTTTCGTCGTCTTGAAGGCGCAGCAGCGCGCGGGCGTGGCGTTCACTGAGGTCGTGCTCGCGCAGCAGCGTCACGCACTCGGGCGAGAGGCGCAGCAGCCGCAGCTTGTTCGCCACCGCCGACTGCGACTTGCCGAGCTTTTCCGCCGCCTGCTCCTGTGAAAGCCCATAGCAGGAGATGAGCTTCGCAATGGCGCCCGCCTCCTCGTACCAATGCAGGTCGCGGCGCTGAAGGTTCTCGATCAGCGCCAAAAGCGGCGAATCCTCCTCATCCGCGCGGGCGAGCAGGCACGGCACCTCGCGCAGCCCCGCGAGGCGCGCCGCGCGCAGGCGGCGTTCCCCCGCGATCAGTTCGTAGCCAAGCGTACCGCGACGCACAGTCAGCGGCTGGATGATGCCGTAGCGCAGGATGCTGCGGCTGAGCTCGGCGAGCGATTCATCGTCGAAATAGCGGCGCGGCTGAGACGGATTGGGGCGAATCTTGTCGACGGGCAGGTAAAAGACCCGTCTGGACAAAAAGGTGCTTTTTCGCGTGAGTTCCATGAGTGGTTCCTCCCCATTGCTTCAATATGTAGATTTCAGGTTGCAGCCTTTACACCACATATTGTAGCTACCCTCCCGCGCGAAAGCACGGGAAAGCAGTCGGGGAATGAACAGAAAAAGAAAAACCACCCGCGGCGGCGCTCTGCCGCGAATCTCGCATTTTCTTTAACGTTTTCACAAAATTTAGGTTTTCATTCGCGCGCAAATATGATAGACTGTTTTTTGCGGGCGTTCGCGCCCATCAAGGGGAAGGAAGGAAAACGCCATGATCTCTCAGGAGCGCAGCATTAAGATCTTTACGGGGAATTCAAACCCGCAGCTCGCCGCCGACGTCTGCAAGGCGATCGGCATCCGCCTCGGCGAAAACGAAGTGAAAGGCTTTGCGGACGGCGAAGTGTCCTGCTCGCTGTACGAGTCCGTGCGCGGGAGCGACGTATACCTGATCCAGTCCACCTGCAAGCCGGTGAACGACAACCTCATGGAGCTGCTGGTGATGATCGACTCCTGCCGCCGCGCCTCCGCGGGCCGCATCACGGCGGTCATCCCCTATTTCGGTTACGCGCGGCAGGACCGCAAGTCCAGATCCCGCGACCCCATCAGCGCGAAGCTGGTGGCAAACATGATCGCCGCCGCGGGCGCCGACCGCATCCTGACGATGGATCTCCACGCCTCGCAGATCCAGGGCTTTTTCGACATTCCCGCGGACAACCTGCTCAGCTATCCGGTCTTTGTGGACTACTACGCCAAAAAGTTCGGCGAAAAGGCGCGCGAGATGGTCGTCGTCTCGCCGGACGTGGGCCCCATCGCCCGCGCGCGCACGTTTGCGCAGCATCTTGACGCGGGCCTTGCCATCATTGACCGTCGCCGCGAGCCTGGCGAGTCGGAGGAGACGCTGCGCGTCATCGGCGACGTGGAGGGCAGAGACTGCGTCCTCTTCGCCGACATCGTGGACACCGCACAGACGCTTGTGAGCGCCGCGAAGGCGCTGCGCGAGATCGGCGGCGCGAACAAGGTCTACGCCTGCGCGACGCACGGCGTGCTCTCCGCGCCCGCGACCGAGCTTTTGGCTTCGAGCGACCTTGAGGAGCTTGCCCTGCTCGACACCATCCCCGCCCATCCGGACGCGGAGCGCGCGCGGCTGAAGTATCTGACGGTCGCGCCGGTCTTTGCCGAGGCGATCGAACGCAGCTTTCAGGAGATCTCCATCACCAAGTTCGTGTTCTGAGGTAAACCACGCCAAATACGAAA
>JAWRIJ010000046.1:0-6350 GCA_040307975.1 Oscillospiraceae bacterium
CGCGGCCGAGCTTTATGTAGTTCTTCGCGGGACGGACGTAGATCTCGGAGCCCTCCTCGCGCAGCAGCTCGTTGAAGATGGCGCGCAGCTCGCGGATCTGCGAGATCTGCGTGAGGATGAGGCTCGAGATGTTGCTGCTGATGACGAAGTCGTTGACCTCCGCGACACGCGCGAGCTCCTGATTCTCCACGCGCAGCATCTCGCTGGTGACGGTGAACCGATAGCCCTTGGTCTTGGCGAGATAGCGGAGCTGGAGCAGGATCATCAATATCTTCGCGTCCCTGCGTTCGATCTCGGCGTCGTCCAGACTCTCGCCGGACTCGGCAAGCACGAGCACCGTGTCCTCGCCGGGGAGCAGGGATTCGAGGCCGGAGCGGCTGTAGATGTCACATTCCACGATCTTGAGCTGGATATTTTGAAGCTGCATATTCTCCAGCTCCGCCTTGTGCGCCATCTGCTCCGAGGGCAGAGCGACCGTCATCTGCGAATCGGCCGCGACATAGTTGTCCTCCTCCGTCAGCACCTCCGGCAGCTTGTCGCTGTAGCCGATGATAAGCATATCCGTGCGCTGCGCCGTTTCCTTAACGTACTCCCTGCGGATATCGTCTTCCCGCACGCTTGCGGGCGCGGCGTCCATGCGGCTCACGCCGTCGTCCTCGGCGAAGATGATCAGGCGGTCGCCCGCCGCCGCTTTGCGCTCCGGCGCGGGGTTGATGAGGATCTCGCCGTCCTTTGTCACAAATCCGATGACCGTGGAAACCGGGAAATATCGGTTCAGCTCGCCGAGCGTCTTGCCGACGGCGTCGGGATGCTCCTCGATGTAGAACTCGCTGCCGTCGCAGTCGAACAGCTCCGTGTAGATCTGCGAGAGTCCCGCGCTGCGCCCGGTGTGTGCAATGATGCGGGACATCATATTCTGGAAGCTCAAAACCTCCGCGCGGCCTTCGCCGGCAACCTCGGCGGCCTCCAGATTTTCCTCGTTGCGGATCACGGCGGCAATATACGCCTTGTCGTTGCCGTACTGCTTCAAAAGCCGTGTCACCGCGAGGATGGACTTGATCGTGGTGAAGTCGTCGTCCGCGTTGATGATGACGCTGCGGCAGGTGTCGAACGAGCAGACCGCAAGGTCGGCGACGTCCGTGATGTTTCCGCAGCGGCAAATCACGCGCGTGGTCTTGGTGTCCGGGAACCTCTGGCGGATGTTCTCGTCCATCACGTCCTTGTCGTCCTTGTCGTCCATGATGACGACCGCCTCGTGCGCGTGGTTGGAGTTTGCTTCGATCAGCTCCGAGACGATGGTGTAAAGCCCGCCCGCCGTGCCGAGGACAACCACATGGTTATCCTCGACAACGACGGATTTGCCGCGGCGAAGGTCGGCGACCTTCTCGTCGATGGAGTTGCAGATGATACCCGTGAGCGTGCTGGTCACAAAAATGCCGATGAACGTGATGACCAGCATACCGAGGATGTAGCCGAGGCTCGCGCCCTCGTCGCCCGCGATCGTGCCGGCGTCCATCATGTGCGTCAGACTGATCCAAATGCCGCCGCCGACGCCGCTTGCGCCGAGCGCCGCGATCACAAGACCGAGAATGACCACCGCGGCCACGGTGATGATGGCGAGCAGCTTAATGAGCGCCACCGTGCCCTCGGCCATGCGGTTATCGAACCAATAGCTGAATTTGTTTTTCTTCATTATGGGCAGCTTCCTTATTCGTGAATGATGAGGCGCGGCTCGCCGTCGAGCTTGACCAGCTCATGCGCGGTGAAGTATTCCTCCAGCACGTTCGGGCACTTCGTGGCGACCTCGAGCGGCGTGCCGTTCTTCTTCACCTCGTCGAGCGAGATGTTCAGGAAATCGCCCATGCTCAGATAGTGGTACCGCTGCATGGCGACGGTGTACATATCGCCGTCCTCCACCTCCTTGCCGTTCATCTTGAGCGACAAAATGCTGTGCGTCGGGCGGTCGAACTCGCAGCAGAAGCCGCGGGAGAACTGATACCACTCGTTGTGCTCGCTGTCGAGGAACGATTCCTCGCGCAGCAGGAACTTCACCACGTGGCGAAGCTGTGCGCCCGTGAGCTGGAACGAATACACGGGATCGCTGAACGGGAAGATCTCCATGTAGTCCTTGAGCGTAACGATGGGGCCGAGCGTCGGCTTGCGGATGCTGCCGGAGGCGAGGAGCACGAGGTCGACGCCGAGCTGCTCGCGCATTCCCTCCGCCATGAGGTCGCCCAGTTCCGTTTCCATGTTGCGGCGCGGATGCGTATAGGCGCGCGGGAAGCGGGTGAGGATGCGGCCGTACTTCTTGTCGGTGACGTCCTTGTATTTGCTGATGACCTCCTCCAGCGCCGTATCACGCGGACAGTTCTCCGCCGTGATGGGGATGCACTGCCAGGTATAGCTGTCAATGCAGTTGTTGTCGGTGTCGACCATGATGTCGAACCTGCCGATCTGGTCGGTGCCGATGGCGGCCTGCACGATGGGGATACCCGCAACCTCGCAGGGCTCGGAGAGCAGGGTGTGGCTGTGGCCGCCGATGATGATATCCACGCCCCACGCGGGATCGAGCGCGGCGGCGAGCTTCTTGTCCTCCTCGAAGCCGATGTGCGTGAGAAGCACCGTGAAGTCGATGTCGGTGGTGCGATAGGCGTCGCAGATCTTGCCGACCTCCGCCGCCGCGTCGTTGATATCGACCATCGTGCCGATCAGCCCCTCGCTCTTGGTGCTCGCCAGCACATCCTGCGTCAGGATGCCGATAAACAGCACGCGCATCCCGTCGATCTCTTTGATGAAGTGAGAGTTAAAAAGGCGCACGCCGTTGAGCTTTAAGTACATATTGGCGTTGATAATGGGGAAGGTCGCGCACTTTTCGATGAACAGCAGGTGCGCGAGGCCGTAGTCCACCTCGTGGTTGCCCAGCGTCACAACGTCGGGGGCGAGCAGGTTCATGATCTCTATGGTGGAGATGCCCTGGAACTCGCTGTCGATGAGCGAGCCGCGGAACATATCGCCGGAGATGGTGTAGATGACGTTCTTCTCCTCGTTGCGCACCTTGTTGACGTAGCCCGAAAGCCGGGACACGCCGCCGACGAGGTTTTCGTCCACCTGCTCGGCGAGAAAGTCGCCGTGGAGGTCGTTGGAGTGCAAAATCGTGAGTTTTTTGAGGTTTTTCATGCGGTTTCTCCTTCTTTTTCGTCGTTTTGAGGCATGGGCGTTTTTCTGCTTCCGGCTATTTTACAAAGCGCGTCGCGTATTTCAACCCCTCTGGGACGAATGTCGGTTTTTTGGGGACGAACGTCAGATTCTGTTGATTTTTACGAAAAACCAGTATTATAATATAGTGCCATTTGACAGACGGAGGAGCTTGGATGAACATTGCCATCATAGACGATTTGCCGCGGGAGCTTTCGCGCATTTCGAAGATCATCACCGAGTACGCATCCAAAAGGCGTTTATCCGTGGGCTTGAGGACCTTTCAAAGCGCAGAAGAGCTCCTTGCCGGTTATCGTCCCCTGCAATATACGCTGATCTTCATGGACATCTACATGGACGGCATGAACGGCGTGGACGCCGCGAAAAAAATAAGGGAAATCGACCGCGACACGCTGATCGTTTTCCTCACCACAAGCCAGGAGCACGCCTTTGACGCCTTCGACGTTCACGCCTATCAATACCTTCTCAAAAGCCCGGACGACGCCGTGCTGAAAAGCGCGATCTGCCGGGTGATGGACGAGATCGCAGCCGTCGCGCGACCCGGCGCGGAGCAAATGCTTACCTTCTCCGCAAACGGCGCGGAGCAGAGCGTCGCCTTTTCGGATGTCGTGTTTGCCGCAAGCGAGAAGAATTACGTCCAAATCACGGACCGCTCGCGCAACAGCCATCGCACCCGCATGACATTTTCCGAGATCTGTGCCGCGCTCGGAAAGGACAGCCGCTTTTTGCAGATCAACCGCGGCGTCATCATCAACATGGATTGTATCACGGCTTTTGAAAAAGGCAGCTGCGAGCTGTGCGGCGGATACAGGCTGCCTGTCAATGTTCGGGAGCAAAAGAAGCTGGATCAGATCCGGAAAAACTATGTGTTTTCCAAACTACACGGCTGGAAAAACGCAAAAATCGGGGGGGGAGACTAATTTATGACACTTCAAAGATTTGTCATCCCGTTTCTCACCTACATGACGCTATTTCCGGCAATGCTTTTCTGCTACGCGCCTGTGCAGAAGCATCTCCGCTTTGCCCGTTCGAGCGTTTTTACGACGCTGCTTGTGATCTGCGTGACCTTTTCCGCCGTTTCCGCCTTCACGCAGATCTATGTCGTCGGCGGCTTTAGCGGCCTGTATCTTTTCAGTCTGATGCTCGTGTTTTTTGCATACCATAAAACGCTTACGCTGCACATCTCTCAATCGGCGACCATATTTCTGATAGCCTGCGCGTTCAGTACGTTTCTGAGCAACTTTTCCATCATCTATGACGCCTTCTTGCATCCGGATGGAAAACTTGCCGATTTCAGCCCGCAGGCTTGCGTTTTCCTGTTTGTCGCTTTCTTTGCCTTTTACGGACTTGTCTTTTTCCCAACGGCAAAATACGGCTCCTATATTCTGGATCATCTGCCGCAGCCCCATGTGTGGTGGGCTGCCGCTCTGGTTGCCGCCATCTTTTTTCTGTTCAATATGCGTATGATCGTGCAGCGCTACAGCACGCTCCACACCAACCGTGTCGGAGCCGCTTACATTGCGGTTATGGTGATGATGTTTCTGCTTCTGATCCTGCTGTGCGTCATCTTCTATTTCATCGTCGACGCGTCGGCGGAAAAGGCGGAAACGGAGGACAGGAACCATATCCTCGAAATGCAGGAAAAGCAGTATGAGTCCTTGCGGCAGTACCTTGACGCCAGCGCCAAGACGCGCCACGATTTCAGGCAGACGATCTATACGCTCAAAGAGTTGTCCGCCGAAAAGGATATCGCCGCCATCGACGAATATCTCAGCCGGTACATTGAGGCGCTGCCGCAAAAGGAGACCGTGGACTACTGCCGTGATCACGCCCTGAACGCGCTCATAAACCACTACGTCCACCGCGCGGAAGCAGATAACATTCGCGCGGAAATCCAAATCAATCTTCCCAAAACGCTCTATGTGGACAGCGTAGACCTCTGCTCCGTTGTCGGAAACATTCTGGAAAACGCCATCACCGCCTGCGGCGTTGTCCCGGAGGATAAGCGTTTTATCCGCCTCGCCTTGTCCGCCGAGCAGGGCAGCGAATTGTATCTTGCGGTATCCAACAGCTTCGGCGGCAAGCTCCGCCAGAAGGGCGACCGCTATTATTCCACGCACAAGGGCGGGAACGGCATCGGGCTTGTGTCCGTCGCCGCCACCGCCGAACGCTACGGCGGCGCGGCGGACTTTTCACACAACGGCGGGGTATTTTACTCGAACGTCATGCTGGTGAATCGAAAGGCAGAATCACCTGCGACTTGACTGGGACGCGGTCGCGGCGATTCTGCTTGTAAGATCTATGCTTTTGTGGCAGACTGAGGGCAATGCAGAAGATGTGGGCGTGCTGCCTATCTTTGTTTTCAGCTGGGTAGCTTCTTCCCATGTGGTCGTCAGGCCCTTATGAAAGGATGGCCACGCCGCGCAGCGACGTTGACCTATTTGTTGACAGCGGACTGCGCGGCCTCGCGTTCTTCGGCTTGCTGGACGGCGTCGTTTCCGTGCTTGACGTGCCGGTCGATCTTATCGACGCCTCCCAGGCGGATAAGGGTTCCCCCATTGAACGGGAAATCGGGCAAAGCGGGGTACAAAATCTATGGATGACAAAAATACCGCAGTCCTCAAAAAGATCCTGCAGCATACCATTTCCATTATGAACTATTGCGCGGACTGCCACAGCCGCGAGGATTTTGAGTGCGATTCTATGCGCGTGGAAGTAACCGCTTTTGAATGAATTTGTGCCAAAAAATCTCCGAAAATCAATGATTTTCGGAGATTTTTTGATTGATAAAATCGCAAAAATGGATTTCGAAAAACTCGCAACGAGGCGGCCGCGGCTCGCCGTAAGGGTTCCGCGCCGCCCCAGCGGTCAAATCGCCGCGTCCAGCGCCTTTTCGACCTCTGCCTTGATCTTCTCATAGCTGTCGCCGGGGTGCGCCTCGTAGAGCTTGTCCGCGCCCGCATAGATCGTCGGGACGTAGTAATAGTCGGCGTAGCGGCCCGCCGCCTCGCTCTCGCGCTCCTCCTCGATCCACTCGACCGCGACGCCGCGGTAGGCGGGGTTCTCCTCGCACAGCTCGTCCAACGCGCGGCGCGCCTTGTGGCAGTAGGGGCAGTCGTCCAGATGCAGGATCG
>JAWRIJ010000047.1:0-3537 GCA_040307975.1 Oscillospiraceae bacterium
ATCGTGCTTACTGCGCGTACTTCGCCGCCGCGTCGGCGCCGGCGAGTCGGCCGGAGGTCAGCGCCCAGCCCTGCGCGGCGCCGCCGTAGGTGACGTACGCTTTGTTGGACTCGTTGAGCGTGCCGAGGGAGTCGTTGCCCACGATGTAGACGTTCTCCACGGGCGTGCCGTCCTCGCGCAGGAGGTTGATGTTGGTGTCGATGTCCAGACCGCCGCAGGTGCTGTAGACGTACGCGGCGCCCTTGATGCAGTAGATCTTGCCGGAGGTCTTGCCGTGGACGTCGCCGAGGTTGATCTTGACGCCGATCTGCTTGCCGAGATCCTCCAGCGAATCCGCGACGAAGACGTCGTTGAACTTCTTGCCCATCTCCATGATGTCGTCGAGATTCGCGACGGGCGTACCGTCGGTATACTCACCGCCTTGGTTGAAGAACATGGGCGCGTTGAAGCTGATAAGGCCGTTCGTCTTGATGGCGTTGTACTCGTCCTCGTTGATGAGAACATAGTAGTTCGCGCCCGCCTCCCATGCGTTGAACGCGATGCCGAGACCGTTGTAGTTGGCGTCGAAGGCGTTGCCCTTGGAGTCGATCATCTGATAGTTGAGATCGAGCACCAGCGAGGTGAGGATGCCCTTGTCGTTGTTGCTGTAGTCATCCGAGCGGATGATGTTGTCGACCTGCGCGATGTGATCCTCCACCGCGACGTCGGGGTTGTAGAGCGCGCCGCCGAGCTTGAGCGCCTCGCGGATGGCAAAGCCGTCGCACTGCGTCATGCCCTTGGTGTGCCAGACCGCGCCGGTGTACTTCGTGGTCATCTCGCCGTTGCCGATGTAACCGCCGGTGGCAAGGATAACGGAGTCGCCGTAGATCTCATAGGTCGTGCCATCCTGCGCGACCGCCTTCACGCCGACGACCTTGCCGCCCTCGGTGAGCAGCTCGGTGGCTTTCATTTCAAGCCGGTAGTCGTTGCGGGGATTCATCGCCTTGGCCTTCTCCATGGAGTTCGCATAGGCGAGATCCTTGGAGGTGTTGGTCTTGTCGGCATAGAACGTCCAAAGCTTCCAGTGGTGGTCGTCGTAGAACGCGCGCATGGCGTCGCCCATCAGGAAGTCCCAGTTCTCCTCCAGCCAGCCGAAGGTCTTGCCGGACTCGTCGATGAAGAGCTTGACGATCTCCTCCTTGGCGTCGTTGTCGGTGTACTCCATCCACGCCTTGAGCAGCTCGTTCTCGTCGACGAACTTCTCGCCGCCGTTGAGCTCCACCTGACGCGCGGGGTTGACCGCCATCGGGCCGGCGGTGTTGGTGCCGTTGCCGCCGAGCTTGGCGGCAGCCTCGATGCCGAACACGGCCGCGCCGTTCTCGGCGGCGCTCAGATACGACGCGACGCCGGACGCGCCGAGGCCGACCACGATCACGTCATAGTCCTTGAACACCTGCGTGTCCGTGGACTTTTGGATGCTCTGATACCAGTCGGCGGAGTTGCCGCCGTTGGCGTCGATGATGCCCGCGATGATCTTCTTCGCCGCGTTGCTCGACACCGTCGCGCCCGTGATGGCGTCCACCGCGAGGCTTTGGCTCTCGATGATGCGCGGGAAGAGCTTCTCCTCGACCGTTGCGTAGATGGGGCTGTACTCGTCCTCGTTCGCCTGCGTGGCGGAACCGGCGCAGACGGTCTCGATGCCCGCAATCTTGCCTTCCTTGAAGGTGACGGCGAGCTCCATCTCCTTCATCACGCCGAAGGACGGCGCCTTGCCGTTGTAAGTACCGTCGGGGATCGCGGGAGCGGCGGCAGGCGCGGGAGCGGAAGCGGCCGCTTCGCCCTTGGCGGCGGCAAGGGCGAGCGCGAGCGCCGCCTTCACGCCGTCGGATGTATACGTCGCGCCGGTCACGCCGTCGATCTTCTCGCTCTGCGCAGCCTTGATCTGCTCGGCGAGCGGCTCCAGCGCCGCGCCGCCGACGGTGGGCGTCTCGTCCGCGCCCTCGACCTTCACGTCCGTGATCTTGTTCGCGTCAACGGTGAGCGACACCTTGACCGGACCCGCGAAGCCCTGCGCCTCGCCGGTGTAGGTGCCGGGCGTATAAATGCCATTCGCCTGCGCAGTCTGATCTGCTTTCTCCTGTTTGTGACGGCCCGCCAGCGCGGCCGCCAGTGCGCCTGCAATCAGAACAAGTGCCAGGATGATTGCTAAGCTTCTTTTCATGCTTCTTCCTCCGAAAAAAATTCTGTTGGTCCGAAGACCAACAGAATTATCTTATACTTTATGCGGAAAAAGTCAAGCCCATTTGTTCCCTTAATTTGTCGCTACAGCCGTCCCTCCAGCCGCTTGAGCAGATACTGCGCCGTAAGCCCCGTAAAGAGTCCCGTCACCATGCCGGAGAGCAGCAGCGCCGGAAGGTACGCGACAACCGCCGTGGTTTGATACACGGCGACGCAGGCGAGCACCTGCCCGATGTTGTGGAACACCGCGCCGATGACGCCGCACACCCAAATCTGCTTCGGCGCCAGAATACGCCGGAGCGGGATCATCACGAGCCAACACAAAAACCCGCCGGAGAGCGAGAAGATCGCCGCAGATACCGCGCCCGTCACGGCGCTGCCCAGCGTGATGCGCACGAGCAGCACCATCAGCGCGTCCGCCAGTCCGAAGCGGAACGCCGTGTAGACCGTGATGATATTGGCGAGTCCCAGCTTCACGCCGGGAACCGGCACCGGCGGCGGGATCTGCGCCTCGACCGTGAACAGGATAAGCGCGACCGCCGTGAGCAAAGACAAACGCGTGATACGCTTCGTATCCATCCGCATCGCACCCTCTCAGCCCGTCGAGGCGTCCACTCCGCCGCCTGCCCCCTTGATCTCAACGGAAAGCTTGTGCGGCGCGCAGACAATGGGCAGCGCTTCGTCCGACAACCAGCCGCGCAGAACGCAGATCTGATCGGGGCAGTTCGCCTCGCTCACGCAAATGCGCCCTGGCTGGACGAGGATCTCGTTGGTCCCGCCGTCGTCCGTCTCCACCGTAAAACGGTACTCCTCTGCCACGCGGGAAAGGTCGATCTCGCGCAATACCTTGCCGTCCTGTATGACGACGGCGACCGTCCCCTCCGCGCGGGAGGTCAGCGTCCGCACGGTCAAAACGGTGAGCGCGGCGGCGAGCAGCGCGAAGAGCAGTATCCAAGTGCGGGTCTTCATGCCGTCTTCGTTTCTCCCAATGCTCTTTCCGCCTTACGCGGTGACGATCGTGCCGCTCTCGCCGGAAATGGCGAGCGTCGCCTTCTCCAGCGAGCAGATGACCGCCTTGCGTCCGGGTTTGGAACGTGCGAACTTCACCGCCGCCTTCACCTTCGGCAGCATCGAGCCGGGCGCAAACTGCCCCTCGGCGGCGTACTGCTCCGCCTCCGCGACCGTCATTTCACGGAGCTCTTTTTGGTCGGGCTTGTTGAAATTGACACACACGCGGTCGACCGCCGTGAGGATGAACAGGAAGTCCGCGTCCGCCGCCTCGGCAAGACACTCGGAAGCGTAATCCTTGTCGATGACGGC
>JAWRIJ010000048.1:0-12166 GCA_040307975.1 Oscillospiraceae bacterium
AGCGCTCCGGTCTCCGCTGCCTTTCGCGGGCGCGGCAGAACGCCCTCCCTTGCCCTCCGCCCCCGCCGTCGAGAAAAACGCGCAGGCCGCCAAAACGGACGTTTTCCCAACCGTCGGGACAGTAGACCGAAAGAGCCATCGGCTTCCCTGGCTTGGCAAGACGCGGGACACGGTCGCTCTTGCCATCCGGCGCGGGCTTTGTTATAATCAAATATGCAGTACGCGCAGCGGGGGGAATGAAGCGATGCGTCACGGCAAAGCGAAAGTGCATACGCAAAACGAGCCGCAGGGGCTGCGCTGTGGTCGCGCCGGGCTGACGCGCGGCGCTTTGGTTTTGCGCGGCATCGCGCTTTTGCTCTCGGCGTGCCTGCTTGCGGGCTGCGGCGGAGAGTTCGGCTCGCCTCCGCCGGAGGAGGCGCCCGCCCAGCAGCAGCCGCGGCGCTATATGGAAAGACTGTCCGTTCTCGAAGAGCTGCACTATGCCGAGGGCACGGTGCTGCGTATGGCGACGGGCTATAACTCCCCGCAGACGGGGCTGAGCTTTGACGAACAGACGGCGGGGAACGGCGTTACCCTCGCGGACGGCGTCACCTATTACGCGGGCGACCTCAAGCCGACCTGGGCGGAGGTGCAAAAGCGCCTGCAAATCACCATCCGGGACAAGTATCAGGGTAACGGCGGCGGGAAAGAGCTTGCCTTTTGGAAGGAACGCATGAATGAGATCGACCTCGTCAGCGGGAGCGCCGATGACCTGACCGAATACGGCGAAGCGGGCGAGCTGGTCGATCTTGCCCGCTATCTCGACATCATGCCGAACTTTCGGACATTTCTGGTGCAGAATCCTGTCGTCCGGCTGTCCATTACGGGCAATACCAACGTCGGCTCCATCTACTTCGCGCCCTATCTCGACGGCGCGAACGACGTCGAGCGGATGCCGCTGATGCGTGTCGACTGGGTGGAAAAGCTGCTCGACGGCAACGGCTCGTTTTATGCGCCGGAGAGCAACCGAATCAACGCAATGTATTACAAGCCCTATATGCCGACCTTCGGAAAGGTTGCGGTCGACGTTGTGAAGCCGGACGGCAGCGGCAAGGAGCTCGTTGTCAAGAATTACAGCGCCGCGGGCAACATCATTGAGCGGATGAACGCCGTCGGCGAGATGCCCGGCGTGTTCGCGGTCAACATGCTTCGCGCTTACATTGACGAGGCGTATGGCGGCTATTACGGCACGAAACGCTCCGACCTGTTTTGTGGGCAGAACGCCGCGTGGGACGCGGACGAGCTGGTCGCGCTGCTGCGCTGCGTCGTCGCCAACCCGCAGACGCTCAACGGAACCGATTCCGTGCAGGGCATCTTTACCCGCGCGGACGACGACAATCAGCGCCGCGCGGATATGTTCCGCCTTGCGGGGCACCTGTTCGGCGTGCGCGGGCTGGAATCCCGCCAGGATTATCTTTACATCGACGTGGGCGCCAAGCTGCGCGACGCGCGGCAGGAACCGGAGACTTACCGGGCAATCGCGCGTATGCACGATATGGCGCGCGAGGGGCTGATCTCCGAATCGTTTTTGAACGGGAGCAGGATGACGAGCGCGGAGATGCTGGCTCGGGACATGGGCTTCATGCAGTACGACTACAATCAGACGCAGACCGCTTACAACAAAACGAAACTGCAGGCGGACGAGGGCGAGAAATACATGGCGACGATGCTCCCCGTCGCACGCTGGCAGGACGGAACGGAGAGCGGCAGATATATGCGCTTCACGGAGTCCTGGCGCAGCGTGAAGACGCAGGGGTGGGCCATCTCCCGCGACGGCGTTGCGGGCAGTCCGGACAAGCTGTGCGCCGCGCTGGAGCTTATCGACTTTGCCTACAGCGACGAGGGCATGATCCTCATGTCCTACGGGCCGGACACTTTCCTCAAAAAGAACGCCGACGGCAGCTATGCGACGTTTTCCTTCAACGGCAGGGAGATGCCGGAGATTTCGGATGCGGTCTATGCCGAGCTGTGGGAGAAGGCGGACGGCAACTATACGGATTATGCACGCCGCTATCTCGGCTCGACGCTGGCGTTTGTCAAGAGCCAGGCGTTTGAATATCAGTGTACGAACGAGGCGGGAAAGGAAGGACTCGCAAAGCTTTCCGCCGCGATCGCCCTCGGCACGGTTCGGCATCCCAAGCTGGCGATCACGCAAAACCCGTGGTACACCTCGCTGCCGACCATCCTGCCCGTCACAAAGCGGGAGGCGGATCTGCTCAGCATCTATGAAAAGCTCGATCGGTCGTTCGCGCAGAACAAGGGCGGCGACAACCTGTTCGTATACCTGATCGTCAACGGCTGCGACAGCCATGGCGTGAGCGATCCGGAGCGGCTTGCCGCCATTGCGCGCGACGAGCTGGGCGGCGGCGAGTATCTGCGGATCAAGCAGGACGCGTGGGACCGGCTGGTCGCGTGCAGCAGGTGGCTGTAGAACGGATGCGGAGCTTCGGCGCCCGTATCGTTCGGAAAAGGGAAAGCGCCCGATTTCAAAAGAGATCGGGCGCTTTTTGCGCGCTTTCGGGTAAACGATTACGTAAACGCACACGACTCCGACGTTGACAGATTTGACCGAAAAGAGCGCGCCATTTTGACATGCTGTTTGCACTATTGAATAAAAATAAGGGGCATTTTGCCTATCTGACAAAGTCTCTGTGCAAAAGCCACAAAAATTTCGCGGCAAACTATATAAGCATGACAAACTTTTTGCTTTTGGCGAACAATTATAAAAACTTCTCTTGAAATTTCTAGATTATTGGGGTATTTTTATATTGCGAAAACGATTAAGTATCAACCGAGGTGAACGCCGTGGTTTCGATGAAGGATATCGCGATCCGCTGCGGCGTCTCCGTCGCTACGGTGAGCAAGGCGCTGAGCGGACAGCAGGACATCGGCGAGGCGACGCGGCAGCGTATCGTCCGCGCCGCGGAGGAGCTTGGCTATACGGGGAACTCCCTGGCGCGTGCGCTCAAAACGAACCATACATATAATATTGGGATCCTGTTTTCGGATCTTTCCAACAGCGGCTTCATGCACGAGTATTTTGCCTCGACGCTCAACAGCCTGCGCACCGAGGCGGAGCGCTGCGGTTACGACATTACGTTCATCAGCAACAATGTGGGTCACCAAAGCACCAGCTACCTGCGGCACGCGCTTTACCGCGGCGTGGACGGCGTTGTCATCATCTGCGCGGACTTCCGCGACCCGCTGGTGCAGGAGCTCGTCAACTCGGAGATCCCCGTCATCACGCTTGACCATACCTTCAACAACCGCGCTGCGGTTCTGTCCGACAACATGGACGGCATGGAGGCGCTGGTGCGCTACGCCTATGAGATGGGACACCGCCGCATCGCCTACATCCACGGCAACCCGACCGCCGTGACGGAGAACCGTATGACCGGATTTTACCGCGCCTGCGAAGCGCTGGAACTTACGGTCCCGCCGGAATATATCGAAGAGTGCGAGTATCACGAGCCGATCAGCTGCTATCACGCGACGAAGCGCCTTCTGGCGCTGGCAGAGCGCCCGACCTGCATCTTTTTTTCCGACGACTACTCCTATATCGGCGGCAGCAACGCGATCTTGGAGGCGGGGCTTCGGGTGCCGGAGGACATCTCGGTCATCGGGTACGACGGTATCCACATGGCGAAGATGCTCAGCCCCAAGCTCACCACATGGCAGCAGAACACGACGGAGCTCGGGCGCATCGCCGCCGCGCGGCTCATTGAACGCATTGAGCATCCGCGCACGACGCCGCCGGAGCACATCGTGGTGCATGGCGGGCTTTTGGAGGGCGAGACCGTCAGACGTTTGGATTGACGCGGGCCGCCACAGCAAAAAACGCCAAGGGAGGACGACCGCAAATGACGCGAGAGAGAGCAAGGAAGCTTGCCGAAGAACTGGTCGGGCGCATGACCGTCGAGGAAAGGGCAAGCCAGCTCCGCTTCGATGCGCCGGCGGTCGAGCGATTGGGCGTTCCCGCCTACAACTGGTGGAACGAAGCGCTGCACGGCGTCGCCCGCGGCGGAACGGCGACCAGCTTCCCGCAGGCGATCGGCATGGCGGCGATGTTCGACGACGCGCTGCTCGCGAAGATCGCCGACGCCATCGGCGACGAGGCAAGGGCAAAGTACAACGCGCTCTCCCGCGAGGGGGATCGCGACATCTACCACGGACTGACGATGTGGTCGCCCAACATCAACATTTTCCGCGACCCGCGCTGGGGGCGCGGACAGGAGACTTACGGCGAAGACCCCTATCTGACCGCGCGGCTCGGCGTCGCCTATGTGCGCGCCCTGCAAGGCGGCGGCAAAACGCTCAAGGCGGCCGCCTGCGCCAAGCACTTCGCGGTGCACAGCGGACCGGAGGCGCTGCGTCACAGCTTCAACGCCGTCGCCTCCGCAAAGGACATGGAGGAGACTTATCTCCCCGCTTTCCGCGCGCTGGTACGGGACGCGGGCGTCGAGGCGGTCATGGGCGCGTACAACCGCACAAACGGCGAGCCCTGCTGCGCGAGCGAGGCGCTGATGGGCAAGCTGCGGGGCGAGTGGGGCTTTGAAGGGCACTTTGTCTCTGACTGCTGGGCGCTGCGCGATTTCCACGAAAACCACAAGGTCACCGCCTCGCCGGCGGATTCGGTCCGTATGGCGCTGAAGGCGGGCTGCGATCTCAACTGCGGCTGCACCTACGAGCACATCATGGAAGCGTTGGAGCAGGGCGTAATTTCGGAGGAGGACATTACGCGCTCCGCCGTGCGGCTTTTCACCACGCGTTATCTTCTCGGCATCCTCGGCGACGAGGGCAGCGAGTACGATTCCGTCCCTTACGAGCGCATTGAGTGCGACGAGCACTTGGAGCTCGCGCATCGGGCGTCGCTTGAAGCCTGCGTGCTGCTGAAAAACGACGGTTTGCTCCCGCTCGACGCCGCGGGCTGCGGCACGATCGGCGTGATCGGGCCCAACGCCGACAGCCGCAGGGCGCTTATCGGAAACTATCACGGCACCTCTTCCCACTACGTTACAGTGCTTGAGGGGATACGGGAGATCGCGGACGGAAAATGCCGCGTGATCTATTCCGAGGGCTGCGCGCTCGGCGCGGATCGTGTGGAGCCGCTCGCGGAGGCGGATGACCGTCTCGCGGAGGCGGTCGCGGTCGCGAAGGCGAGCGACAAGGTTGTCCTTGTGCTCGGCTTGGACGAGACGATGGAGGGCGAGGAAGGGGACACCGGCAACAGCTACGCCTCCGGCGACAAGGAAGATCTGCTTCTGCCCAGGCAGCAGCGCTTGCTGCTGACGCGTATCCTTGACCTCGGCAAGCCGACCGTGCTCGTTCTGATGGTCGGAAGCGCCATCGACGTAAGCGAGGCGCAAGAGAAAGCCGGCGCGGTGCTGCTTTCCTGGTATCCCGGCGCGAGCGGCGGAAGGGCGGTCGCGGAGCTTCTGTTCGGGAAAGAGTCCCCGTCGGGAAAGCTTCCGGTCACGTTCTATCGAAACGGCGCGCTCGGCGAACTGCCGGCATTTACCGATTACGCCATGAAAGGGCGTACTTACCGCTACTATCGGGGGACGCCGCTCTATCCTTTCGGCTACGGTCTGAGCTACGGCAACTGCGCCGTTACCGCGCTGTCGGCGGATCGGGAGCGGGCGGCGGTCACCGTCCGAAACAACGGAACGCGCGGCACGGGCGAAGTCGTCGAGCTGTACCTGCATGACGAAAAGAGCCCTTTCGCGCCGCCTAACCCGGTGCTCTGCGGCTTTGCGCGCGTCGATCTCGCCGCGGGCGAGGAAAAAGAGCTTCAAATCGCGATCGACCCGTCCGCGTTCACCGTCGTGAACGACGCGGGGGAGCGCGTCGCTGGCAGCGGGAAGTGGACGCTGTACGCAGGCTTCGGCGGCCCCGATAAACGCACCGAAGAGCTGACGGGGCAAAAGGCGTTGCGAGTTTCGCTCGGCGAATGACGCTCCGCGCGACAACATCGGAAGATTCTGGAACGGCGCACGGCTGTCCGTACCGGGAAAACGGACGGCACGGCTTCGGACCGGGTCTTGATAAAAGCATCAAATTTTTTAAGGAGGATTATTATGAAAAAGTTTCTTGCGCTCGCCCTTTCCCTGTGCATGATCTTCGCGCTCGCCGCCTGCGGGCAGAAGACCGAGCAGCCTGCCGCGACGCCTGCCGCTCCCGCGGCTCCCGCGACGCCCGCCGCCCCCGCGGCGAACACGCCCGCCGCTCCCGCGCAGACCACGCTGACCATGTGGTGCATCGCCACCGAGAGCGACGCCAACCACCCCGCTTATGTCAACGCCGTCAAGGAATTCGAAGAGACCCACCCCGACATCAAGATCGAGTGGGAAGCGTTTGAAAACGAGTCCTACAAGACCAAGATCAAGGCTGCCATGAACGATCCCAGCACGCTGCCCGACATCTTCTTCACCTGGTCCGGCGCGTTCCTGGGCGACTTCGCGGACGCCGGCACGGCCTATTGCCTCGACGAGGCCTATAAGCCCTACGCCGCCCAGCTTCCCGAGGTGATGCTCCAGAACTCCACCTACGGCGGCAAGCACTATGCGGTGCCCCTGACCATGAACATTGTCACCCTGTTCGCCAACATGGACCTGCTGGCTCAGGCCGGCTGGGATCATGTCCCGCAGACCTATGAGGATCTGACCGCCTGCTGCGACGCGCTCGTCGCCAAGGGCATCGTCCCGTTCGGCTGCGCCGGTAAGGAGACGTGGTGCGTGACCGAGTATCTTGAGCCTATCATTGAGAAGACCATCGGCTATCAGGATATGAACGAGATCTTCGCCGGCCGCAAGACATGGAACGATCCCGCCATCGCCACCGCCGTCACCACCTTCCAGGATATGATCAACAAGGGTTACTTCGATCCCAACGGCATGGCGCTCGGCAACGACGAGGTCAAGGCCAACTTCATCGCCGGCAAGACCGCCTTCTATCAGAACGGCTCCTGGAACTGCGGTGAGATCAGCGACGCTGCCGGCAACTTCCAGGTCGCGCTCTTCCCGGTCATGGATTCCAGCAAGGCTACTTACGGCCAGGTCATCGGCGGCCCGAACGACGCGCTTGCCGTCTCCGCCTACTCCAAGAACGTCGAGCTTGCCGCTTCCGCTGCGTTCGAGCTCGGCAAGGCGATCTGCCACTACGGCTACCTCGCCGGCTCCGGTCTGCCCGCGTGGACGCCCGACTATGACACCAGCGCTGTCAAGCCGCTCGTCGCCGACGTTGCCAAGATCGTCGCCGAGTCCGAGGGCATGGTGCTCTTCGGCGACAACGCCATGAGCGCTGATCCCGCCAACACCTACCTCGACTATGTCTCCCAGGTCTACGGCTGCCAGATCGACGGCGAAGGCTTCGTCGCCGGTCTTACCAAGGACCTCCAGTAATCTTTCGGCTTAACCGCCGAGCGTAAAGCAAAAAAGGCGGCACTTCTCAAAACGCATCGGGATTGGGAAGTGCCGCCATCCCTATCAAAGGAGCAACACAGACAATGAAAAAATTATACAGCAACAAACTTCATATTCTGATTTTTCTCCTGCCGGCGCTGCTCCTGTTCTGCGGCGTTCTGATCGCGCCGATCGGCGCCTCGGCGTACTACAGCCTGTTCAACTGGAACGGCATCGGCGCGAAGACCTTCATCGGCCTTTCCAACTATAAGGAGCTTTTTACCAGCAACTCCATCGGATTTATGAAGGCGCTGGGGAACTCGCTGCTGCTCGCCGCGCTTTCGGTCTTCCTCCAACTGCCGCTGGCGCTGGCGCTTGCGCTCGCGCTCGGCAAGAAGATCAAGGGCGAGCGGGCGTTCCTCTCGGTCTACTTTATGCCGGTGCTGATCTCCACGGTGGTCATCGGCCAGCTGTGGCTGAAGATCTACAACCCCGACTACGGTATTTTGAACGTGTTCCTGCGCAGCGTCGGCCTTGAAAGCTGGACGAAGATTTGGCTCGGCACGAAGGAGACCGCGCTGTGGTCGGTATTCGTTCCCACTCTTTGGCAGTACGTGGGCTACCACATGCTCCTGCTCTACGCGGGCGTGAAGAGCGTACCCGTCGAGCTGCGCGAGGCGTCCATGCTCGACGGCGCGACGGACGGACAGATCAACCGTTACATTGTGCTGCCGTACATCAAGCCCATCATCCGCATCAGCGTTATTTTTGCCGTGACCGGCTCGCTTAAATCCTTTGACCTCATCTATGTTTTGACCAACGGCGGCCCCCTGCACGCAACGGAGGTGCCGAGCACGCTGATGATCAGCATGCTGTTTCTCCGCAACCGCTACGGCATGGGAAGCACGATCGCCGTGCTGCTGATCGTTTTGTGCTTCGGCTTTGCCCTGCTGATCAGCGCGATTTTCAAAGAGGAGGATTGATGAAATGAGAAACACCAGCAAACCCAGACGTGTCGTCACCTACATCGGACTCATTTTTTGGACGCTCATCAACCTCTTCCCTGTTTACTGGATGTTTACCTTCTCGTTGAAAAACAATGAGGAGATTTTCGGCGCGAACGTTGTGGGCCTTCCCCGCCACTGGCTTTGGTCCAACTACGAAAGCGCCCTTCATACGGGCAAGATGGGCGTGTACTTCGCCAACAGCGTCATCGTGGCGGTATCCACCATCCTCATCACGCTCGTCGTGGCGCTGATGGCGACCTTTGCCCTGACGCGCCTTATCTGGAAGCGCCGCAAGACGCTCAACAAATTCTTCATGCTCGGTCTTACCATCCCCATCCACGCCTCCATCGTTCCGGTGTATGTCACGCTCTCGCGCATGCACATGCTCAACACCTACTGGGCGCTGATCATCCCATATTCCGCGTTCTCGCTCTCCATGGCGATTTTGGTATGCACGGGCTTTATGAACGAGATCCCGCGCGAGCTGGACGAGGCGGCGTGCATCGACGGATGCAGCGTGTGGGGCATCTTTTTCCGCATCATCGTCCCGCTGATGAAGCCCGCGGTCGCGACCGTCGGCATCTATACCTTCCTGCAATGCTGGAACGAGCTGATGTTTGCCAACATCTTCATCAGTAAGACGGCGCTCAAGACCCTGCCGGTCGGCGTGCAGGCGCTCTCCGGCCAGTATACGACCGATTGGGGACCCATCGGCGCGGCGCTGGTGCTCGCCACCTTCCCGACGCTGCTCGTGTATATCTTCCTGAGCAAGAAGATTCAGGAAAGCTTTATCGCGGGCGCCGTCAAGGGCTAAAGCCGTGCCTGACTTGAACAAAAAGGAAGTGTTCGTTTGTACTATATCGGAATCGACCTCGGCACCTCGGCGGTAAAGCTGCTGCTTGTGGACGGAGCGGGCAGGATCCTCGCCTCCGTTTCGCGCGAGTATCCGCTCTCCTTCCCGCAGCCGGGATGGTCGGAGCAGTTGCCCGCCGACTGGTGGGACGCGGTGTCGCAGGGCTGCCGCGAGCTGCTGAACGGGCGTGACGCGGCGCTTGTCGCAGGGATCGGCGTCGGTGGGCAGATGCACGGGCTCGTCGCGCTGGATCGGGATGACGCGGTCATCCGCCCCGCCATTTTGTGGAACGACGGGCGCACGTCCGAGGAGACGGCGTGGCTCAATGAGACCGTCGGCAAGAAAAAGCTCTCCGAGCTGACGGCGAACATCGCGTTTGCAGGGTTCACCGCGCCGAAGCTGCTGTGGATGAAAAAGCACGAGCCGGAGAATTTCGCGCGCATCGCGAAGATCATGCTGCCCAAGGACTACATCGTCTACCGCCTCACCGGCGTCCACGCCTGCGATTATTCGGACGCGAGCGGGATGCTCCTGCTTGACGTGAAGAATAAGCGTTGGTCACGTGAGATGCTGGAAATCTGCGGCGTTTCGGAAGCCCAGATGCCGAAGCTGTTTGAAAGCTTTGACGTCGTCGGCGCCGTGAAGCCGGAGATCGCGCGCGCGCTCGGCCTGCCGGAGGGCGTGAAGGTCGTCGCCGGAGCGGGCGACAACGCCGCGGCGGCCGTCGGCACGGGCACCGTGGGCGACGGCGCATGCAACATCAGCCTCGGCACGTCCGGCACCATCTTCATCTCCTCGCGGCGCTTCGGCGTCGACCCGAACAACGCGCTCCATTCGTTTGCCCACGCGGACGGGACGTATCACCTGATGGGCTGTATGCTCTCGGCGGCAAGCTGCAACAAGTGGTTCTGCGACGAGATCCTGCGCACAAGGGACTACGCGCTTGAGCAGCGAGATATCACCGACGAGCGGCTCGGAAACAACCGCGTGTTTTTCCTGCCCTACCTCATGGGCGAGCGCAGTCCCATCAACGACACGGACGCGCGCGGCATGTTCATCGGCCTCAGCATGGACACGACGCGCACCGACATGGTGCTCTCGGTGCTGGAGGGCGTGGCGTTCGCCATTCGCGACAGCTTTGAGGTGGCGAAAAGCCTTGGCGTCCGCATCGAGCGCTCCAAGCTCTGCGGCGGCGGGGCAAAGAGCCCGCTGTGGCGAAAAATCATGGCGAACGTGCTGAACCTCCCGCTGGATATCCCCCAAACGGAGGAGGGGCCCGGCTACGGCGCGGCGATGCTCGCGATGGTCGGCTGCGGCGAGTACGCCGACGTGAAAGCCTGCGCGGACGCGCTTGTGCGCACGACGGAGACGGTGCGGCCCGAGAGCGCGCTTGTGGAGCGCTACGAGCGCGCGTATCAGAAATTCCGGAAAACCTACCCGGCGGTCAAGGAACTGTTCCGGGAATTGCAATGAACAGGAGGAACCAATTATGAGCGAACCGTTTGCGAACATCCCCGCGATCCCCTATGAGGGGCCGAAGAGCAAGAACCCTTTGGCGTTTAAGTATTATGACGCCGACCGCGTCGTCGCGGGCAAGAAGATGAGCGAGCACCTCCCGTTTGCCATGGCGTGGTGGCACAACCTCTGCGCCGCCGGCACGGACATGTTCGGACGCGACACCGCGGACAAGTCCTTCGGCGCGGAAAAGGGCACCATGGAGCACGCGAAGGCGAAGGTGGACGCGGGCTTTGCGTTCATGCAGAAGCTGGGGATCAAGTACTTCTGCTTCCACGACGTGGATCTCGTTCCGGAGGCGGACGACATCAAGGAGACGAACCGCCGCCTCGACGAGATCAGCGACTACATTTTGGAAAAGATGAAGGGCACGGATATCCGCTGCCTGTGGGGCACGGCGAATATGTTCTCCAATCCGCGCTTCATGAACGGCGCGGGCAGCTCCAACTCCGCGGACGTGTTCTGCTTTGCCGCGGCGCAGGTCAAGAAGGCGCTCGACGTCACCGTCAAGCTGGGCGGCCGCGGCTATGTGTTCTGGGGCGGCCGCGAGGGCTATGAGACGCTGCTCAACACGGACGTGAAGTTCGAGCAGGAGAACATCGCCAAGCTGATGCATTTCGCTGTGGATTACGGCCGCTCCATCGGCTTCACCGGCGACTTCTACATCGAGCCGAAGCCCAAGGAACCCATGAAGCACCAGTACGATTTCGACGCTGCGACCGCCATCGGCTTCCTGCGCCAGTACGGGCTGGACAAGGACTTCAAGCTGAACATCGAGGCGAATCACGCCACGCTCGCGGGCCACACCTTCCAGCACGACCTGCGCATCTCCGCCATCAACGGCATGCTCGGCAGCATCGACGCCAATCAGGGCGACATGCTGCTCGGCTGGGACACCGATGAGTTCCCGTTCAACGTCTACGACGCGACGATGTGCATGTACGAGGTGCTCAAGGCGGGCGGCCTCACCGGCGGCTTCAACTTCGACTCCAAGACCCGTCGTCCCAGCTATACCGAAGAGGATATGTTCTACGCCTACATCCTCGGCATGGACACCTTTGCGCTCGGTCTTATCAAGGCGGCGGCGCTCATCGAGGACGGGCGGCTGGACCAGTTCGTCAAGGAGCGCTACGCGAGCTACGGCTCCGGCATCGGCGCGAAGATCCGCTCCGGCGAGACCACGCTCGCGGAGCTTGCCGCCTACGCCGAGAAGCTGGGCGCGCCCGCCCTGCCCGGCAGCGGCCGTCAGGAGTATCTGGAGGGCGTCGTCAACAACGTGCTGTTCGGATAAGGCGAGACTGCTTTGAACGGACAGGCTGCGAAGCGAAATGAAAAAGGGGGTTTGGGGGGGG
>JAWRIJ010000049.1:0-10249 GCA_040307975.1 Oscillospiraceae bacterium
GCGCCTTTTTTTGCGCGTAGTTACAGTGGATGCTCCGCGATCAGGCGCGCGAGCGCAATGGTCTTGCCGTCGTCGAGCGCCGCGCGCAGCGCGACCGAACCATCCTCGGCGATATGCCTCTGCCAAACGAGCGTGTCGCCCTCATAGCAAGCGCTGCGATAGGCGATCTCCAATTCACGGATGCGCGCGCCCTGCCATGCCTCACAGGAGAACAGGCTCGCAAGCGCACGGATATAGGCGACGTTATTCATGTGCCCGCCGAGATCAATATCGGTCGAGCGCACGGTATAGCGCGCAAACTCGTCCAGCCCGTCGTCCGGCATGCGCGTGAAGGGCTCGTCCCACACCGGCTCCGGCAGCGCCGCGTCGCCGGAGGCGAACACGTCCGCCATCGGATGCAGACGGCCGGAGGCGGTGTCGAGCACCGTCCATTCCGTTTTGCCGGCAACGAGCGGCGCTTCGCCCTGCTCGATGATATAATCGCGGTTCGCGCGCAGTTTACCGGGCGATTCCGGCCAGGTCGAGAGCGTGACGCGCTCCAGCATTTTGGGACGGCGGAAAAAGCGTACGCGCGTGCGCACGGCCAGCCAAAACAATCCGCGCGACGAAAGCACGTCGATACCGTTGCCGAGCGCGCAGGCGTGCTCGGTGGCGATGTCCATAAACAGCGCAAACGTGTCAGGCACGCCGAGCGTGGCGGCGCTGTCGCACATCCCGGGCAGAACGGTCAATTCTTTGGTGAGTTTACAGATGTTGCTCATATGCATCAATAGTTCGTAATATACCGTTCGACCTCCCACGAGCTTACGCGCGTGCAGTAGGAGAGCCATTCTTCTTCCTTGCCGACGAGGTATTGCAGCAGCGCGTGCGTGCCGAGTACGCTGCAAATCAGCTCGTCGTCGCGCAGCGCGTCGATCGCCGCCTTGAGCGAGTCGGGCAGGCTGCCCACGCGCTTCGCCTTGCGTTCGGCGGCGGAGAGCTCATAGATGTTCTCCGTGATCTCGTCGGGCGGGGTAAGGCCGCGCTTGATGCCGTCGAGCCCCGCGGCGAGGCAGACCGCGAGCGCGAGATACGGGTTGCAGGACGGGTCGGGGTTGCGCAGCTCCAGGCGCGTGCCGTTGCCGCGCGGCGAGGGGACGCGGATGAGCGCGCTGCGATTACCCGTCGACCACGAGATGTAGCACGGCGCCTCATACCCGGGGACGAGGCGCTTGTAGGAGTTGACGAGCGGGTTCGTCAGCGCGCAGACGGCGGGCACATGCGCGAGCACGCCCGCGATGAACCGATACGCCACGGTGGAAAGCCCACGCGCGTCGCTCGCATCGTAAAAGGCGTTTTGACCGTCGCGGAAGAGGGACATGTTGATGTGCATACCGTTGCCCGCGACGCCGAAAAGGGGTTTCGGCATAAATGTCGCGTGCAGCCCATCCTTTTGCGCGAGCGTCTTGACGGCGAGCTTGAAGGTCATGATGTTGTCGGCGGCGGTGAGCGCGTCGGCGTACTTGAAGTCAATCTCATGCTGTCCCGCGGCATTCTCGTGGTGCGAGGCTTCGATCTCAAAGCCCATCTCCTCCAACGCGAGACAGATCCGCTGGCGGGTGAGGTTGGCGGTGTCGAGCGGGCCCTGGTCGAAGTAGCCGACCTCGTCGTTGGTGCGTGTGGTGGGCTTACCGTCTGCATCGGTCTTGAAAAGGAAGAATTCGCACTCGGGGCCGACGTTGAAGGTGTAGCCCATGTCGGAGGCTTCCTTCAAAACGCGGTGCAGCACGGCGCGCGGGTCGCCGGAGAACGGCGTGCCGTCGGGGTTGTATACGTCGCAGATCATGCGCGCCGAGACGCCCGCCTCCCGATCCCATGGCACGAGCACGAAAGTGTCGAGGTCGGGCCGCAGGTATTGATCGGACTCCTCAATGCGGGTGTAGCCCTCGATGGAACTGCCGTCAAACATGATTTGACCGCCTACCGCCTTTTCGACCTGCGAGGCGGGGAGCGTCACGTTTTTGAGCTGACCGAAGATATCTGTGAACTGCATGCGGAGAAAGTGGACGTTCTGCTCACGCACAATGCGAACGACGTCCTCGGGGGAGTACTTGCTCATGGGGCAACACCTCTCTATATACAAATGTAGGAGACTCAATTCAGCCGCAGAAGACACGCGGCGACCTCTGCGCGCGTGATGGGGGCGGAGGGAGAGAACTTGTCGATCACAAAGTCGTCGAACACGCCCATTGAACCGAGCCGCGCGACGTGCTCCGCCGCCCAGTCAGGGATGTCGGCACGGTCGGCATAGGAGAGCTCCGGTACGGCGTAGCCCTTTTCCAGAAGACGCCCAAGCATCGTCACCGCCTCGCGGCGCGTAATGTTCGACTGGGGATGGTAGCGCAGCTTGCCGTCGCTGTCACGGCTGCCGTTTACGACGCCGAGCGCATACATCGCCTGTGCCGCGCCTTTTGCCCAGGACGCGATCTGATCGGCGTCGGCAAAGGGCAACGCTTCGCCGCCGAAGTCGCCCTCCGGCGCGAGATAGCGGCAGAGCATGGCGGCGAACTCCTGACGCGTGATGTTCGTGTCGGGGTTATAGTTGCCCTTGTCGTCGCCGTTGGAGACGCCGGTGCGTTTCAAAAACTCGATCGCGCCCTCCGCCCAATGGCTCTCGGCGTCGGGAAACGGAGGAACGAGACCCTCCGCGGCGGGAAGAAGGACGCTCGCGCGTGAGAGATTGCCGCTCGCGTCGCCCGCGACGAGGGAGACGTGGTGCGCGAGGCCGTCCGGCGCGGGGAGCGCGGCGGTCAGCGCGCCGGTGCGCTTGTCAAACTCATAGGGAAGCGTCGCGCCGTCAATGGTCAGGCGGAGCGTTTGCAGCGCGGCGCCGTCATGGGCGTCGAATGCGCGGCCCGCAAGCGTGTTCGCATCCTCATCGCGCGTCAGCGCGACCTCGGGCGCGGCAATGTCCACATAGTAATCGACGGCGAGCACGAGCTGATCGAGCCAAAGCACACCGCTTGTCTTTTCCGGCGCGCTGAGAACGACGCCCGTGATGCTGCGCGCGCCAGAGGGCAAAGAAAACGCGATGGGCTTCCAGCCGGTGAACGAGAGCTCCGCTGCAGGAGTGCTTCCCGCGTCGGTCTCCAACGCGAGCGAGGCTTTGCCGCCGTCGCCGCAGACCCACAGCTCGACGCAGTTGTACGCCGCATCGACAGCGTAATTCACGGACAGACGCGCGGCGTTTTCCCCGTCGAGCGCGTAATCAAGCTTTGCCGAAGCCCTGCCGAACCGGACGTGTGCGGCGTCAGTCGCGCGGGAGAACAGCAGATGCGCGACAGCGTCCGGCGTTGCGGCGAGCTGCTCCTCCGTCAGGTCGGTGAGCGGTTCGAAATCCGCTTCAAAGTCGTCGAGTGCCTTGCACGGTACGGTCGCGACGGTGACGGGGATGGACGCGGCCTTTTCGCCGAGCGTGACCGTCAATGTGCCTGCGCCGGCGTCTGAGCCCGCGACGAACGTGTGCTCGTCGGGCAGGAATGTGACCCCGTTTCCGTCAAACGTCCACGTAAAGCAGTCGTTGCCGCCCGCGAGCGGGAGATGGTTCAAAACGCCGCACGCCGTGAGCGCCACGCTGCTCGACGGCGCGACGTTCAGCGACCGGATCGTTGCGCCGTTTTGCTGGAGCACGATGGCGTCCGGCATGGTGACCTCGACCTTGGCGGCCGTATTAAGGCCCGCGCCCGTCGCCGTGACGGAAGCGGAGCCGACCTCGGTGGGAACAGTCCAAACGCCGTCCGCGACGCTGCCTGCGTCGGCGGCGAAGGAAACGGGGACGTCCATTGGGATACCGTTTGTGTCGATCACGGCGGCGGTCAGCGCGATCTTTGCGCCGGGCAGCGCCTTTTCGGCGGCGGGCGCGAGGTAGACGTGGTCGGGGAGACCGCTCGGCGTGTTTGGCGCGACGAGCACGATGTGGTTGCTTACCGCGCGGACGTTGCCGTCTGAGGGGGTGTTCACGACGCGCGCGGCGGTTTCGTTCGGCATCGTAGCGACAAGCGTGGTCGAACCGCCGCCGTCCAGCGCGACCGCCGTGACACAGTCCAGCTCCGCAAGGCGCATGGCAAGCATCTCCAACGTCGCGCCGACACTGTGCCCGCTGCGGCGGCCGTCGATGGTGTAGAAGAGGAGCGAGCCGTCGGCACGCTGGCCGATGGCGGTGCGCGGCGCGCTGCCTGCGGCAAATCCGCTGCGTGCCTTGCCGTTTTCGACCAGCAGCTCGGGCGCGCCGATAAGGTTTTTCACCGCGCGCCAGTCGCCCGCGCCCTCGGGGTCGACGGAGACCGTCACCGTGTCGCCGGGCCGGAGCGCGAGCAGCGGCGCGGTATAGTCCTCGCCGGCGAGCAGGTTGGCGCTCAAAATGTACTTGCCCTCCTCCACGACGCTGTCCGTCACCTCGGGGAGCACCTCCTCCACGGTCATCGTCGCGGCGCCGCCCAGCGTCAACGCGTCGGGGCAGGAGAGAACGACGTCCACGCCCGGCTCGCTCGTGCCGGTGGTGTGGCGGCTGTTGAAGTTGTGGTCGTAGAGGAAAATGCCGTATTCCGTGATACGCACATGGTTGTAGGCAAAGATCTCGGGGCCCTCGATGCCGTCCACCCGCGTGTGGATGTGCAGCTGCGGGTCGCCGATGAGCGCCGTGCCGTCCGCGCGGAAGCCCACGGCAAAGTAGGGGTCGTGGTTGACGTTGCGCAGCACGCCGTCCGTCATCGTCGAGCCGAGCGGAACGCCGTGCGCCACGCCGTAATAGTCGCCGTTAATGCCGGCGACAACGCGCAGGCCCTGCTCCTCCAGTCCCTTTGCGATGTTGGGCAGCGATGTGAGCGCGCGGGTCGTCTCGCCGTAGGTGACGAGAGGCGTAACGTGCGCGTTCGGCGTGTAGACGACATAGTTCTCGCGCCGGAAGTCGGAATAGGAATCGCTCCAAAACGTGCCGTCGGCAAGCTCTGTGCCGCGGCTGAGCTCGGTAGAGAGCGCGGCGAGGTCGTGACCGAGCGCGTTCGAGGCGTAGACGGGCAGACTGCCGAGCGCCAGCACGGCGGAAAGTGCCGCCGACAACAGTTTACGAAGATGGGATCTCACGGTATGCCTCCTTGGAAAAACGGGAATAACTCATTGTACTATACCTGGTGAAAAAAGTAAAGCTAAAGCCCCAGAGCTTCCTGCACGCGGAGAATAATTGCGTTGGAAACGAGAAAGCCGCGCGGCGTGAGCCGCCAGCGCCCCGCCTGCCTTTTCGCAAGGCCGTGTGCCGCGCATTCCTGCAGGACGGCCTCCGCGCCGTCAAAGGGCAGACAGACCTCCTCCGCCGCGACGCCGCGCACGGTGCGAAGTCCCAGCATCACGCGCTCCGATGCGCGCTCGCGCGCGGGGATCGCGGCGTCCTCGCTGTATGCGGCGCGTCCCGCCAAAAAGGCGTCCAAATCACGCGCCGCGGCAAAGCGCCGCCCACCGAAGTCCGAGTGCGCGCCGGGGCCGAAGCCGAGGTACTCGCCAAGCGTCCAGTATTTGAGATTGTGGCGGGACTCGTATTCGGGGCGGGCGAAGTTCGAGATCTCGTACTGCGCATAGCCGCGCGCGGCAAGAAACTCCACCGCGTCTAAGTACATGTCCGCCTGTGCGTCGTCGTCCGGCAGGACGGGATCGCCGCGCAGGGCGTAGAGCGGCGTGCCGGGTTCGACCTTGAGCGCATAGCACGAAAGGTGCTCCGGTGCGAGCGCGACTGCGGCGGCAAGGTTGCCGCGCCAGCTTTCCCGCGTTTGGCAGGGCAGGCCGTAGATGAGGTCGAGACTGAGATTGTCAAAGCCTGCGCGCCGCGCGGCGTCCACCGCCGCTTGCGTATCGCGCGATGTGTGGATGCGTCCGACGGCGCGCAGCTCGTCGTCGTTTGCGGACTGCATCCCGAGCGAAATGCGATTGAAGCCCGCCTCGTGCAAGGCGCGCAGCGCGTTCGTGTCGCGCGCGCTCTCGGGATTCGCTTCAAAGGAGATCTCCGCGTCCGCGGCGACGGAAAAGCTCTCCCGCACCGCGCGGAGCAGGACGATCAGGCGCGGCGCGCCGAGTAATGTCGGGGTGCCGCCGCCGAAGTAGACCGTGTCGACGCCGCGGTCCGCCGCGCGCGGCGCAAAAGCACGCAGCGCATTTGCAAGCGCGGAAACATAGGCGTCCATGCGATCCTCGCCGCGCGCGAGAGAGTAGAAGTCGCAATAGGCGCATTTCGAGCGGCAAAACGGTATGTGGATGTAAAGCCCCAGCGGGCGAAGCATTTCCATGGCGCTATTCTACGCGCATTTCCGCCGCCGCGCAAGAAGGTTTCATAAATTGCAAAGATATGGCAAAACTAAGCGCGAAAGGAGAACGAGATATGGATATGACGCCGAAGGAATATCAGGACTATGTAAAGCGCAAGGCGCCCAAATCGCCGCTCGCGCGGGATACGGCGCTCGCGTTCGTGACGGGCGGCGCGATTTGCGTTCTCGGGCAGCTTATTCAAAGCGGCTTTTTGAGTTTGGGGCTAGACAAGACCGACGCGGGCTCGGCTACGTCGATTACGCTTGTGGCGCTCTCGGCGCTCGCGACGGGGTTGGGACTTTACACGCGCCTCGCACGCTTTGCGGGCGCGGGGACGCTTGTGCCGATCACGGGCTTTGCCAACGCCGTCGCTTCACCCGCGCTTGATTTCAAAAGCGAGGGACTGATCACCGGCACGGCGGTAAAAATGTTCACCATCGCGGGGCCGGTCATTGTCTTCGGCACGGCGGCGAGCGCCTTGTACGGGCTCGTGCTGATGCTGCTGGCGGAATAAAACGGAATATACCGCCTCGCTTGCGCGCGTTTGAATAGGACACAATATTTTCTGCATCAATCGAATGATGACCACTATATCTTTGGAAAATGAGAAAGCCCGCAAGCACGGGCTTTCTTTCTGTCAATAGGGCAAATTGACAAAAAATGACAGAGCGGAGGCTGACGAACTGCGTCGAAAACGGCGGACAAAATTCGACATTTTTCGTGGGTATAGGCGTTGACATAACCGTGTGGAAAAACTTGTGGATATTGTGCATAACTCTGTTTTTTGGGGGTTTGGACAGTTGACCATAGTGTTATGGAATATCGGGCGCGGCGCACTTTTCGAAAGAAAAACGGCGGGCTCTGACGAATGATGGCGCTTGGCAATTTTAACGGAGAAACACTTGCTATTGTGGAAGAAAGGGGGTATAATGCACTAGACATTGTATTGTGAGGTTTTGTGCCATAGCGTGCGGACACGGGAGGACGGACGCAAAATTCGGCAAAATGATCTGCGAAACGGAGAGACACATGGCGGAAAACAGGAAAACGGATTACGGCAACGAAAGCATCGCCTCGCTGCAAGGGGCGGATCGCGTCCGCAAGCGTCCGGGCGTCATTTTCGGCTCGGACGGGCTGGACGGCTGCGAGCATGCTGTGTTTGAGATACTCTCAAATTCCATTGACGAGGCGCGCGAGGGGCACGGAAGGCTTATTACGGTCACGCGCTACCTGGATCACAGCGTGGAGGTCGAGGATCAGGGACGCGGCTGCCCGCTGGACTACAACCCAAAGGAGAAACGCTTCAACTGGGAGCTCGTCTACTGCGAGCTGTACGCCGGCGGAAAATACGAGAACAACGGCGGCGATAACTACGAGTATTCCCTCGGACTCAACGGCCTCGGCGCCTGCGCGACGCAGTACGCTTCGCGCTACATGGACGTGACGGTTTGGCGCGACGGGAACAAGTATTCGCTGCACTTCGAGCGCGGCGAGGCCACGGGTGGGAAGGGACACGAGCTCACGATCGAGCCGACCGACCGCGGGAAGAAGACCGGCACGCTGACGCGTTGGCTCCCCGATCTCGACGTGTTTACGGATATTGACATTCCCGTGGATTACTTTACCGACGTGATGAAGCGTCAGGCGGTGGTCAACGCGGGCGTGACGTTCCGTTTCCGCAACGAGGTGACGCAGGGACGGTTCGAGACCGAGGATTTCGTCTACGAAAACGGCATCGTCGACTATGTGGCCGAGCTCGCGGGCGCGGAAACGCTTACGACGCCCGTTTTTTGGGAGACCGAGCGCCGCGGCCGCGACCGCGACGACAAGGACGAGTACAAGGTCAAGCTCTCGGTCGCCTGCTGCTTCAGCAATCGCGTGCAGCGCATCGAGCACTATCACAACTCCAGCTGGCTTGAGCACGGCGGCAGCCCCGAGCGCGCGACCAAGAGCGCCTTCCTCTCTGCCATCGACGCGTATTTGAAGAGCAACAACAAGTATCAAAAGGGCGAAGCGAAGATCGCCTGGCAGGATATCGAGGACTGCCTCGTGCTGGTGAGCAACAACTTCTCCACGCTTACGAGCTACGAGAACCAAACCAAAAAGTCCATTACGAACAAATTCGTGCAGGAGGCGATGACGGAGTTCCTCAAAAGCCGCCTTGAGGTCTACTTCATCGAAAACCGCACCGACGCGGAGAAAATCGCGGCGCAGGTGCTGATCAACAAGCGCAGCCGCGAGAGCGCCGAAAAAACACGCCTCGGCGTGAAGAAAAAGCTTTCCGGCAGCATCGACATCTCCAACCGCGTGCAGAAGTTCGTCGACTGCCGCACCAAGGACGTTTCCCGCCGCGAGATCTACATCGTTGAGGGCGACAGCGCGCTCGGCAGCGTCAAGCTTTCACGCGACGCGGAGTTTCAGGGCATCATGCCCGTGCGCGGCAAGATACTCAACTGCCTCAAGGCGGATTATCCGCGCATCTTCAAAAGCGAGATCATCACCGACCTTTTGAAGGTGCTCGGCTGCGGCGTTGAAGCGCCGGGGAAGTACGCCAAGGAGCTCAACGCCTTCGACCTGAACAACCTGCGCTGGAACAAGGTCGTCATCTGCACCGACGCGGACGTCGACGGCTATCAGATCAGGACGCTGATCCTAACGATGATCTATCGCCTTTGCCCCACGCTTATCGAGGAGGGGTACGTTTACATTGCCGAAACGCCGCTTTTTGAGATCAACTGCGGCGAGAAGACATGGTTTGCGTACACGGACAAGGAGAAAAACGATATCGTGGCGTCGCTTGCGGGCAAGAAGGTCAAGGTCGACCGCTCCAAGGGCCTCGGCGAGAACGATCCCGAGATGATGTGGCTCACCACAATGAACCCCGAGACGCGCCGCCTCATCCGCGTGACGCCCGAGGATATGGAACGCACGGCACAGGTATTCGACCTGCTGCTCGGCGATGATCTCGCGGGGCGGAAAAACCACATCGCGGAGAACGGCTACAAGTATCTGGAAATGATCGACGTAAGCTGAAGCGCTTTTATTTAATAGTGTATTAAGGAATAAGGCAGGTTATCCCCGATGCCAAAGAAGAAAGAGCCCGAAGAGCTCAAACACAAGAATAACCCCAACGTCCTCGGACTCCACGCGGACGTGGTCGACCAGCGCATTACCGAGACGCTGGAAGTGAACTACATGCCCTACGCGATGTCGGTCATCGTGTCCCGTGCCATTCCGGAGATCGACGGCTTCAAGCCGTCCCACCGCAAGCTCCTCTATACCATGTATAAGATGGGGCTGCTTTCCGGCGCGCGCACGAAGAGCGCGAACATCGTCGGGCAGACCATGCGCTTAAACCCGCACGGCGACGCCGCCATTTACGACACGATGGTGCGTCTTTCAAAGGGCTACGGCGCGCTGCTGCACCCGTTTGTGGACTCCAAGGGCAACTTCGGCAAGGTTTACTCGCGCGACATGGCGTGGGCGGCGAGCCGCTACACCGAGGCAAAGCTCGCGCCCATCTGCGCGGAGCTGTTCCGCGATATCGACAGCGATACCGTCGATTTTGTCGACAATTACGACAACACGATGAAGGAACCGGCGCTGCTGCCGACCACCTTCCCGAACATTCTCGTCTCCGCCAATCAGGGCATTGCCGTCGGCATGGCGTCGCAGCTTTGCGGCTTCAATCTCGGCGAGGTGTGCGACACGACGATCGCGTACCTCAAAAACCCCGAGTGCGTGCTCTCGGAAACGTTGCTCGCGCCCGATTTCCCCACCGGCGGCGAGGTGCTCTACGATCCCGCCGCGATCGAGGAGATCTACAACACCGGCCGCGGCGGCGTGCGCGTGCGCGCGCGGTGGCGCTATCTCAAGGACGAGAACCTGATCGAGGTCTATGAGATCCCCTATACCACCA
>JAWRIJ010000050.1:0-17288 GCA_040307975.1 Oscillospiraceae bacterium
TTAAAACGGCTCGCCTTTTGGCGAGCCGTTTTTATTCGGTAAAGTGGAAACGCCAGTCCGCCAGACCGCGCAGGGGCTGCGTCGCCGTGGGGGAAATGCCGTCGATCAGGCCCTCCGGCGTGAGCACGGAGACGGATTTGAACACAAGCGGGAGAAACGGCGCGTCCTCCGCGAAGCGTTCACAAAAGGCGGCGGCGGTTTCCGCATTTTCGTCCTTGAGAAATTCGCCCAACGCTTTTTCGAGGTCGGCGCCGCTGAATTTGCCGTAGTTGAGCGCGCCGGAGGCTGCAACGAGAGGGGCGGAGTTCCAGTCGGCGGTGAGGCGTACCTCGCCGAGCCAAAGGTCGAAGTCGCCGCTTTGCAGCGTGGAGAGGTACTCCGCCCACGGCAGGGCGACAGGGGTGACGGTGAGGCGCAGCGCGCCGAGCTGCTTGGCAAGGTGCTCCGCGAGCGCGACCTTGAAACTGTTTTCCTCATTGACGAGCAGCGTCAGCTCCAGCTGCTGCACGGCGTTTTCATCCGCGTCGTTGGAAAGCGCCACGGCGTACAAGCCGTCGTCATGCGATGCTTCCAGCGCGGCGGGATAAAGCGGTGAGGCGGGAGAAATGGGAAATTGAGCGGCGGCAGCGTGACCCGCCAGCAGCGTTTCCACGATAGAAGGACGGTCGATCGCCCTGCCCATCGCAACACGCAGCGCGGCGTCCGAAAGCGCGCCCCGTTTTACGTTGAAGCCGAGGAACAGCATCACGCTTGTGGGCGCGTCGAGGCGATCCACACCGCCGAGCGCAACCGCGGAGGTCTCGCCGAGCAGATCGGCGGTGAGCAGATGCGCGTTTTCGGCGGAAAAAAGATAGACCGCGCTGTCTGCGTCCTTGGCGGGCGTGAGCGCGATACGCTCAGGCAGACCGGCGCCGTCGCGCCACCAGTGTTCCTTTCGCGCGAGACAGGGGCCTTCGCTGTCGGTCAGGAAGAAGTACGGCCCTGTGCCGAGCGGGACGGTGTCCTTTTCGGTGCCGTTCTTGACGATGGGGATATCGAGCAGCGCGGGCAGCGCGCTGTCCGGCTGACGGAGCGTGATGATGAGCGCGCCGCGGTTGACGGCCATGGAGGCGATGTTTGCAAAACGCGCTGCATAGCGTTCCGACGCCTGCGCGCGGCGGTAGGTCGCGAGCACGTCCGAGGCATTGAGGATTGCGCCGTTGGTAAATGACACGTCCTCGCGCAGACGGAAGGTGTAGGCAAGACCGTTGCTGCTGCAGCTGTAGGAGGCGCAAAGCGTCGGTTGGGGGACGAACTGCCCGTCAAGCGTGAACAGCCCCTCATAGAGCAGCGAGCCGACGACCTGCTGCACGCCGTCGGAGCAGGCGACGGGGTCAAAGGTCTGACTGTTGAGATAGGGAAGCGTAAAGACGGCGGGCTTGACGTTCTCCTCGGGCGCCGCCTCCACGGGCGGCTCCTCCATCTCCCAAAAATCCTGCGGTTCCGCGTTCTCCGCTTCATAACATGCGGTGAGCGTAAGGCATATCGCGAGCGCGAGGATTAGAGCAGACAGTTTTTTCATGGCGTTTCCTCCAGCGCGATCACGGCGATCTGTCCGCCGCGCCGCGCGCCGAGCTTGCGGTGCGACCAGTAACGGTCGAGACGGCAGGCGGTGCAGGCTTCGTGCGCCTCGATATGCTCGGGTAAGAGCCCTGCGCGCAGAAGCCACGCGCGGTTGACGCCTTTGAGGTCGATGTGATATTTTTCACCGCGCCGTTCGATAAAGCGATCCGCGTCCGTACCGAAGCCTTTGAGAAGCGCCTGCGGCACATCGCCGTCCGTTTCGAAGCAGCACGGCCCGATGGCGGGGCCGAGGGCGGCGCGAATGTCCGGCGGCGCAGAGCCGCAGGCTTTCGCCATCGCCTCGATTGCGCGGCGCGCAACGCCGAGCGCCGTGCCCTTCCAGCCTGCGTGTACCGCGCCGACGCAGCGGCGAACAGGGTCGTAGAGCAGGATCGTGCAGCAGTCGGCGGAGAACGCGACGAGCGGGAGATCCGGCACATCGGTGATAAGGCCGTCGGCGTCATAAGGGCGGTCGCTGTAAAGGATCTTTCCCGCGTCCGAAGCGTAGACGCGCTTCACCGTGTCGCCATGCACCTGACGGTTCCCCACGGCTCGCGAGAAGTCAAGCCCGACAGCCTGACCGAGCAGGCGGTAATTGGCAAGGACGTTTTCTGCCGTGTCGCCGTTCCGTTCGAAAAAGTTGAGCGAATCAAACGGCGCGGGGCTGACGCCGCCGAGGCGGGTCGTGAACGCATGGCGAACGCCGCCGACGGCGCTGAGGCCGTCGGCGGTATCGAAAACCAAGCCGTCTACGTTGTGTTCGGTGAAGGGCATATTATCTTCCGCAGCACTGCTTATACTTTTTGCCGCTGCCGCAGGGACAGGGATCGTTGCGCCCGATCTTCTGTACCTTGCGCGGTTGGCGCTTGACCGTGCCGTCGCCTGCGGTGGTGGCGTTGATGCCTTCCGCCACGCGCTCGCGCTTGACCTCCGCCTGCGTTTTGACGCGCGCGGAGAAGATGCGGCGCACCGTTTCGTTTTGAATGGCGCCGATCATCTCGTCGAACATGTCGAGCGAGATGCGCTTATACTCGTCCACGGGGTTCTTGTTGCCGTACGCCTGAAGCCGTACGCCTTGACGCAGTTCTGTCATCGCGTCGATGTGATCCATCCAGTACTCGTCGACCACGCGCAGCATAACGACGCGCTCAAGCTCGCGCATGATGGGGGAGGTGAGCGCCGCTTCCTTGGCGTTGTAGAACTTCTCCGACGCCTCGACCAAACGATTGGTAAGCTCCTCCTCGGTAAGGCCGGAGAGCGTGTTCGCGTCCACCGCGCCGCGCGGGAAGTACATGCCCTCGCATGCCTTAAGCGCCTCGCCGGCGGATTCGGGCGTGACCTTGCCGTGCTCGCGCAGGGCGATGGTGACGTTGTTTTCGATGCCGCCGCGGATGAAGCCCATAATGGTGTTCTTGATGTCAAGCCCGTCGAGCACCTGCCTGCGCTGGCCGTAGATGATCTCGCGCTGCTTGTTCATCACGTCGTCATACTCCAGCACGGATTTACGCGACTGGAAGTTGCGCGACTCCACGCTTGTCTGCGCGTTTTCGATGGAGCGTGAGAGCATCTTGGCGTCGATGGGCGTATCCTCGGGCATGTCGAGGCGCTCCATCAGGCCTGTGATGCGGTCGCCGCCGAACAGGCGCATCAGATCGTCGTCGAGCGAGAGATAGAAACGCGTTTCGCCGGGGTCGCCCTGACGGCCCGCGCGGCCGCGCAGCTGGTTGTCGATGCGGCGGGAATCGTGGCGCTCGGTGCCGATGATAAAGAGACCGCCCGCCTCGCGCACCTTGTCGGCCTCGCCTTTGATTTCCTCGCGGTGTTTTTGCAGGGAATCCGCGAACATCTGCCGCGCGTCAAGAATTTCCCTGTTATCGGTGTCGGCGTAGCCGGTCGCCTCGGCGATCAGCTCGTCGCTCATGCCGGCCTTGCGCAGGTCGTTGCGCGCCATGTATTCGGCGTTGCCGCCGAGCATGATGTCCGTGCCGCGGCCCGCCATGTTCGTCGCGACCGTCACCGCGCCGAGTTTGCCCGCCTGCGCGACGATCTCCGCTTCTTTCTCGTGGTTCTTTGCGTTCAGAAGGTTATGCTTGATGCCCTCGCGCTGCAAAAGGTACGAGAGCTTTTCGTTCTTCTCGATGGACACCGTGCCGACGAGCACCGGCTGACCCTTGGCGTGGCACTCCTTGACCTGCTCGATGACCGCGCGGTACTTTGCCGCCTCGGTTTTGTAGACGACGTCGGGGTCGTCAATGCGCGCGAGCGGGCGATTGGTCGGGATCTCGATGATATCGAGGTTGTAGATCGTGCCGAATTCCTCTTCCTCCGTCAGCGCCGTACCGGTCATGCCGGAGAGCTTCTTGTAGAGGCGGAAGTAGTTTTGGAACGTGATGGTCGCAAGCGTCTTGCTCTCGCGCGCAACGGTGACGTGCTCCTTCGCCTCGATCGCCTGATGCAATCCCTCGCTGTAGCGCCTGCCGAACATGAGGCGGCCCGTGAACTCGTCGACGATGACGACTTCGCCGTCCTTGAGGACGTAGTCGATATCGCGCTTCATCACGCCGTGCGCTTTGATCGCCTGATTGACGTGGTGGGCGATGGTGGAGTTTTCAGGGTCGGAGAGGTTTTCGAGGCCGAAGTACTCTTCGACCTTCTTCACGCCGTTCGCGGTCAGCGTCGCGGTTTTCGCCTTTTCGTCGACAATGTAGTCGGCGACCTCGTTGACGTCCTCTTCTTCTTTTTCGTCCGTCTCCGCGATGACCTTCTTGCGCAAGCGCGCGACGAGGCTTTCGGTGCGGGAGTACATCTCCGTGGATTTTTCGCCCATTCCGGAGATGATCAGCGGCGTGCGCGCCTCGTCAATGAGGATGGAGTCCACCTCGTCGACAATGACGAACGCGTGTCCGCGCTGGACAAGCTCGCTTTCGAAGATCGCCATGTTGTCGCGCAGGTAGTCAAAGCCCATCTCGTTGTTCGTGCCGTAGGTGATGTCCGCGGCGTAGGCTTTGCGCCGCTGCTCGCTGTCGAGATCGTGGACGATCAGACCGACGGAAAGACCGAGAAAACGATGGATCTTGCCCATCCATTCGCTATCGCGCTTGGCGAGGTAGTCGTTGACCGTGACGATGTGAACGCCCTCGCCCGTGAGCGCGTTGAGGTACGACGGAAGCACCGCGACGAGCGTTTTGCCCTCACCGGTCTTCATCTCCGCGATGCGCCCCTGGTGCAGCACCACGCCGCCGATGAGCTGTACGCGGTAGGGATAGAGCCCGATGACGCGCTTTGCCGCCTCGCGGACGGTTGCAAACGCCTCGGGCAGGATATCGTCGAGCGTCTCTCCGGCGGCGAGGCGCTTTTTGAACTCCGGCGTCTTTGCCTGAAGCTGCGCGTCGCTCATCGCGGCGTATTCGTCCGCCATCGCCTCGATCTTGTCGACGATGGGGTAGATGCTCTTGAGCTCGCGCTGGCTGTAGGTGCCGAAGATTTTCGTGAAAAGACCCATGGTAAAAAACTTCCTTTCGGAGTGATGCGTAAAGAAATACTCATATATTCTAACACAAGCTTTCACAAGATGCAAACACATAATCTGTGAACGGACTGTAAAATGTGAAGCAATTTGCGGCTTCGCCCGGGCGATTGTCGCTTACGCACAACAAAATGCGCCGTATGCCTTGAAAAAAGTGTGCATGTATGCTAAAATCAAATGGGCAAAATCCCAATTCTTTCTTGACAATTCGGGAGGAAAGCGATGAAACTTTACTTCTACGGCGCCGACCGCGCGGTCACGGGTTCGTGTCATTGCGTTACGGTGAACGGAAAAAAGATTTTGGTCGACTGCGGTTTGCAGCAGGGACGCGACGAATTGGACAACACGATGCTGCCTTTCGCCGCGAACGAGATCGATTATGTGCTCGTCACGCACGCGCACATCGACCACTCCGGCCGCATCCCGCTGCTCGTCAAGCAGGGGTTCCAGGGTGAGATCCTGACGACGAGGCTCACCGGACGCCTGCTGGAGATCATGCTGCTCGACTCCGCGAACATTCAGGAGAGCGACGCCGAGTACGCCAACCGGAAGGGCGAACGAGCCGGCCGCGAGCCGGTCGAGCCGCTTTACACCATCGCGGACGCGCAGGCGGCGCTGCAATATATCCGCACCTGCGACTATCATGAGACCGTGGAGCTTTGCGAGGGCGTGGAGGTCACGTTTACCGACGCGGGGCATCTGCTCGGCTCGGCGAGCATCACGATGGTGCTCACCGAGGGCGACGTGATGAAGACGCTTGTCTTCTCGGGCGACATCGGCAACGAGTCGCAGCCGATCCTGCGCGCGCCGGAGCTTCTCAAACACGCGGACTACGTGCTCATGGAGTCCACCTACGGCAACCGTAACCATGAGGGCGACTGGAACTACGAGGGCCGTCTCGCCGAGATCATCGACCAGACCCTCGTTGGCGGAGGCAACGTCATCATCCCGTCGTTCGCGGTGGGGCGCACACAGGAGCTTTTGTACTTCATCCGCCGCATCAAGGAGCGTGGACTGGTGAAGTCCGTGCCGGACTTTCCGGTCTACATCGACTCGCCGCTCGCCAAGGCGGCAACGTCTATCTTCTGCGGCGATGTGCGCGGCTATGTCGATGAGGAATCGCTGGACCTTTCTACCGACGACCGGCACATGTTCTCGTTCACGAACCTGCATATGGTCGAGTCGGGCGAGGAGTCCAAGCTTTTGAACGCCGACCCCACGCCCAAGGTCATCATTTCCGCCTCCGGCATGTGTGACGCGGGCCGAATCCGCCATCATTTGAAGCACAATCTTTGGCGCTACAACTGCACGGTCGTGTTCGTGGGCTATCAGGTGCCCGGCACGCTCGGGCGGCGCATCATCGACGGCGCGGACAGCGTCAAGCTCTTCGGCGAGGAGGTTGCCGTGCGCGCGAAGATCGTCAACTTCAAGGGCCTGTCCGCGCACGCCGACCACAATGGGCTCGTGAAGTGGGCGCAGTCGTTCGACCCCAAACCGGAGCGCGTGTTTGTTGTCCACGGCGACGAGGATATCGCCCCCGCGTTCGCCGAGGAATTGCGCTCTCTCGGCTTCACGGCGGACGCGCCGATGTTCACCGCCTGCTTCGACCTTGCCCGCGGCGTCGAACTGGAGAACGGCTACATGCCCGAGCGCCGCAAGACCGAGGCGCGCAAGCGCGCCGACGTGATCTATGACAAGCTGGTTGCGGCGGCGGAGGAGCTGCTTTACTTTATCAAGGGCAGCCGCGGCATGGCGAACAAGGACATGGCGTCGCTTACCTCGCAGATCAAGGCGTTGCTTGAAAAGTGGAAATAAGAGGAGCCGTGGAGCATACGGATAAGACGGAACTGAAGAAAAACGAGACCTATACCGCCCGCATCGAAGGCTATGCGGGCGGCGGCGCGGGCGTCGCACGGATCGACGGCCGCGTCGTTTTCGTTGCCGGCGCGCTGCGCGGAGAACGCTGCCGCGTTCAGATCCTCAAGGCAAACAAGAACGTCGCCTATGCCAAAGTGCAGGAGCTTATCGAACCGTCCGCCCACCGCATGGAGCCGGACTGCCCCTATTTCCCGCGCTGCGGCGGCTGTACCTACCGCCACATGGAATATGCCGAGGAAAAGCAGCTCAAGCTCCAACGCGTGCGCGACGCGCTGCGGCGCATCGGCGAGAGCGCGGTCGAGGTGGAGGAGATCATCGGCGCGGAGTCGGTGTTCCGCTACCGCAACAAGTCGATCTGGCCGGTTTCGCCCCGCGGCGCCGTAGGCTTTTACCGCGCACGCACGCATGAGGTCATCAACGCTGAGCACTGCCTGCTGGTGCATCCGGCGGCGGAAGCGGCGGCGGACGCGTTGCGCGAGTGGATGGCGCAGTACGGCGTATCCGGCTACGACGAGACGACGGGGACAGGACATGTACGGCATCTCTTCGTGCGCAACAATCAGCGCGGCGAGTCGCTGCTTTGCGTCGTTGTGAACGACGATACGCTCCCGTTTGAGAAGGAGCTGGCGCGCGCGTTGCGCGGCGCGGTGCCGAAGACGGTGGGTGTGCTGCTGGGCGTGAACACCGAGCGCACGAACGTCGTGCTCGGCAAACGCTACAGGGTTCTCTGGGGCAGAGACTACATTGAGGATAAGCTCTGCGGACTTACGTTTCGGCTGTCTGTGCCGTCTTTCTACCAAATCAACCACGCACAGTGTGAGAAGCTTTACAACAAGGCGGCCGAGTTTGCGGAGCTGAACGGGGACGAGACGCTGCTCGACCTCTACTGCGGCGCGGGCACGATCGGACTGACGATGGCAAAGCGCGTCAGGCGCGTCATCGGCGCGGAGATCGTACCGGAGGCGGTGGAGGATGCGAAGGCGAACGCCGCGCGCAACGGGATAGAGAACGCGGAGTTTTTCTGCGGCGACGCCTCCGCCGTGGCGGCAAAGCTTGCCGCCGAGGGGCTGCGCCCCGACGTGGTGACGGTCGATCCGCCGCGCAAGGGGCTTGCCGAGGACGTGGTACGCGCGATCGCGGACATGGCGCCGCGGCGCGTGGTTTACGTTTCTTGTGACAGCGCGACGCTCGCGCGCGACGTCAAGCGCTTTTCGGAGCTGGGCTATACGGCAAAGCGCGCCTGCGCGGTGGATATGTTCCCACGGGTCGACCACGTCGAGACAGTATGTTTGATGTCAAGGAAAGACACATAAGGTCGTCAAAAGTGCTGAAAACAAGGCTTTTCGGGCATACGAGCATCGGTGCCGGAGTACGATTGTGACCACGAAACGTCCTCTGCGGGAACATATCAACCGCTCTGTCCGGAGGGTCGAGTTAGCGGCTTAGATGTCATAGGGTTGAGTGTCCGGTTTAGATGTTTTTGCGGTAGGGTTGAGTTAGTGGTTTGGATAACAGCGGGTTGTGGCTGTGGTTTGGATGTCAGGGTATTCAAGCAAACGTTAACGGAGGAAGCATGATTAAAACTGTTGGTATTGTCAGTCTGTCGAGCGGAATTGTAGGTGAACCATTTATCCGCTTTGAAGCTGATATTGGTATTCGCAGGCTCAAGGAATATGGCCTGAATATAAAGTTTATGCCACATGCACTTATGGGACTGGACTATATCAAAGAGAATCCGGATAAAAGAGCGGAGGATTTATTGCAGGCATTTCGTGATCCGGAGATCGATATGATCCTGTGCGCGATCGGTGGAGATGACACATATCGTCTGTTACCATATTTGTTCGATCATAATGAACTGGCAGATGCTGTGACTGACAAGATCTTTCTTGGCTTTTCAGATACCACGATTAATCATCTGATGTTACACAAGGTTGGAATGAAAACTTTTTACGGACAGGCGTTTCTTCCAGACATATGTGAACTGAGTCCGGAAATGCATCTTTATACGCGAATGTATTTCGAGGAGTTGATCTCTACCGGAACCATCAAGGAAATAACACCCAGCGACGTCTGGTATGAAGAAAGGAAAAGCTTTGCGCCCGACCAAGTTGGCAGACCGCTGATCGCTCATCCCAATTATGGATTTGAACTGTTGCAGGGACCTCCTGCATTCTCAGGGAAAATACTCGGCGGATGCATCGACTCCATGTATGATTTCTTTAACGCTGAGCGTTATGCGGATATGCCGGTTCTGTGTGAAAGATATCATTTGTTCCCTGATGCAGAGGACTGGAAAGGACGCATACTGCTTCTGGAATCCAGCGAAGAAAAACCTTCTCCGGAAAAGTATCGTCAGGCGCTTAAATATCTTAAAGAAAGAGGCGTGTTTGAGGCTGTATCCGGCGTACTGGTTGGAAAGCCTATAGATGAAACGTATGCTCAGGAATATCGGCAGCTATTGATTCAGGTCATAGAAAGGAACGACCTTCCGGTTGTCTTCAACCTGAATGTTGGGCATGCAATGCCACGGTGCATCATTCCATTTGGTGTTGAAGCGGTTGTGGATGTAGAAAAGCAGATGATCCGGTTTGCCGATTGAGAGAGATGTCAATGCGGCAATCAGGTTCGAGAGGCCAGTGATATGACCGAAGAAGAACTATATAAAGAGCTCGGAACCCTGACAAAAGAGAGAGACAGATGGAAAGAGAGCATTCCCTGCGTCGCATCCCTCCTCACCCATGACTCCGTAAAGATACAGGCAAAGGCACTCTGGCTGCTTGGCGAGATGGGCCTCATCTATCCTCAGTCCGTGCAGGATGCGGTTCCGACCATCGCTTCCTTCCTCGACAGTCCGGAGCCGCTTTTGCGGGAGCGTGCAGTCAACGCTCTCGGCAGGATCGGACGGGGTGACTATTCATTGATCGCGCCGTTCTGGGCGGAGTTATTCCGATTTGCCACTGATGAGGAACCAAAAGTCCGGCTGGCATTTATCTGGGCGTCAGAAAACATCGCTACCAACACGCCTGATATTTATGAGAATCATATTCCGGTATTTGAAAAACTGCTCCACGACACGGATGAAAAGGTCAGGATGGAGGCACCGGAAATTTTCCGCGTCCTCGGTAAACGCAGACCGGAGTTCGTCAAGCCTTATGTGGAGCAACTGCGTCAGACGGCGGAAATCGACGACAACCGCGTCGTAAGAATCCACTGCCTGGGAGCAATCAAGGCGACAGGTTTGGAGTAGGCAATAGCCTGGTTTGTCGGTATGTTCCCGCGAACCGCCAATCGTGGATATGTTCCTTGCGAACAGGCAAACAGTGGATATGTTCCCGGTGTACAGGAAAAGGGTGGATATCTTCCTGACCCCGGTTTATACGTACAGGCACGGAGGATATGACTATCTATTTCATAGCCTCAAGCCACGTCGAGACCGTAGTATTGATGTCAAAGGTCGAAGGGGAATAGCCGCGAAAGCCCTTGATTTCAGGTACTTTTCGGCTCCCGATAGTTTCGAGCGGGTGGAGCGGGTAATAGTCTGCGGTAACTTATCCAAGGGCAAATCAGTTCAAAAAGTGTGAGAGTTGAGTTGCCACGATAGATGTCACTATGTTGAGTTGCCGAGTTAGATGTTGGGGAGTTGAGTGTCCGATATAAATGTTGGAGGAATTGTTATATGGCATCAAGCAAAGAATACTTGGATTTCATATTAGAGCAGTTGTATGAACTGAACGATGTATCTTACCGGGCGATGATGGGCGAATTCATCATCTATTATCGCGGCAAGATTGTCGGCGGCATTTATGATGACCGTTTTCTTGTGAAGCCAACAAAGTCCGCTGTGGCAATGATGCCGAATGCGGAAATGGAACTTCCATACGAAGGCGCAAAGGAAATGCTGCTCGTTGATGACGTAGACAATAAGGGGTTCCTACGGAAATTACTGGAAGGCATGTATGCGGAGCTGCCGGCGCGGAAAGCAAATAAAAGGAAGGAATTGGAAAACGGTTTATGAAACGTAGAAAAGGCTTTTTGCTCTCGGGCGTATTTTTCGCGCTTTTTCTTATTTTGATCGTCCTCGTCAAAACCGCGGATGTGGCGGCGATCGGACCGGAGGGCACGTCCATCGGGCTTTCGCGCCTCAACGGCGCCATCCATAACGCGTTCGGCTTCAACCCCGCATGGTATAAACTCACGAAGCTGCTCGGGTTCTTTTCCTATGGCGTCGCGGCGGCGTTCGCGCTCGTGGGAGCGGTGCAGCTTGCGCGCCGCAGGAGCTTTTGGAAGGTTGACCGCGAACTTGGCGCGCTTGGTATCCTCTACGCGGTCATGCTCGCGTTCTATGCGCTGTTTGAGGTCGTGATCGTGAACTATCGCCCTGTGATCATACCGGGCGACGCGCATGTGGAGGCGTCGTTCCCGTCGACACACACGCTGCTCGTGTGTGTGGTGATGGGCAGCGCGATGCTGCTCGCGCAGCACTATCTTGGCGGCCGCCGAGACCACGGCAAGCGCGCCGCGGCGGAGGCGGTGTGCGCGCTTACGATCGCGCTGATGGTGTTCGGGCGGCTCGCCTCGGGCGTTCACTGGTTTACGGATGTTCTCGGCGGCATGCTGCTCAGCGCGGCGCTGCTCACACTCTACGCAGGCTTTATTGAGGAGCCGGGAAAGGGACGGCGCGCATGAAAAAAGTCCTGATCGTCTATACCGGCGGCACCATCGGCATGGTGCGCACGGACAACGGCTACGCGCCCAAGGAGGGTTACTTCCGCGCGGCGCTCGACGCGATCCCCGCGCTGCATGCCGATGAGATGCCCGAGTGGGAGCTTTATGAGATGTCGCCGCTGCTCGATTCGTCGAACATGGCGGTGAACGAGTGGAACAAGATCGCGCGGCTGATCGCGGGAAAGTACGACGATTACGACGGCTTCGTGGTCCTCCACGGCACCGACACGATGGCGTATACTGCCTCGGCGCTCTCGTTTATGCTCGAAAACCTCGGCAAGAGCGTGGTGCTTACCGGCTCACAGATCCCGCTGTGCGAGGTGCGCAGCGACGGCCGCGACAACCTCATCACGTCCATCCTCATCGCCGCGGACGAGCGCGTGCGCGAGGTCTGCCTTTACTTCGGCGGGAGCCTGCTGCGCGGCAACCGCGCGACGAAATACTCCGCCGACGGGTTGATCGCCTTCGTTTCGCCCAACTACCCGGCGCTTGCGGAGGCGGGCATCTCCATCCGCTACCGCAAAAGCGCGCTGCTGCCGCCGCCGGAGGGCGCGCTGCGGCTGCAAACGCTTGAAAATATCCCCATCGGCGTCATCAAGGTCTTTCCGGGCATTCAGTTCGAGCTCTTTGAGTCCATTATGACCGAGAAGCTGCGCGGCATCGTCATCGAGACCTTCGGCGCGGGCAACATTCCAGGCGACGGGAACGCGCTGCTGCCCATCATCCGACGCGCCTATGAAAACGGCACGGTGCTGGCGGTTTGCTCCCAGTGCCCGCAGGGCGCGGTGTCGCTCGGTACGTATGAGACGTCGGGCGCGCTCAAGCGCGCGGGCGCGGTCAGCGGGCTCGATATCACGACCGAGGCCGCCGTCGCGAAGCTCTATTACCTCTTCAGCTGCGGCTGCGACAAGGAAGAAGTCAAGGCGCGGATGGAGCAGAACCTGCGCGGGGAAATGACGGTGTGAGAGAAGAAGCGAAAAAATCAGATTTTTTCGCCAAATTCGGTTTGATCCAATCCAGTCTTGCAAAATAGCGACGGACATTGTATAATCTCCAAATGTATTTATCGCACTTTAGGCATTTAAAGGAGAAAATCAGATGGAAAGAGAACACCTTGGAAGCCGATTGGGCTTTATCATGCTCTCGGCAGGCTGCGCCATCGGGTGCGGCAATGTATGGAAATTCCCTTGGATGACCGGACAGTACGGCGGCGGCAGCTTTGTGCTTGTGTACATCCTCTGCCTGCTGGTTTTGGGCCTGCCCGTTATGACCATGGAGTTCACGGTGGGCCGCGCTGCGCAGAAAAGCCCGGTCAAAATGTTCCAGACCCTGCAGAAGCCCGGTCAGAAATGGGGCTTCATGGGCTATGTCGCGCTTGTCGGCAACTTCAGCCTCATGGCGTTCTACACGGTGGTCTGCGGCTGGATCATCAACTACTTTTGCAAATTCCTCACGGGCCAGAACAGCGACCTCGGCTTTGTGCCCATGATCACGGATCCTGAGCTGAATGTGACTTTCCTTGCCGTCACGGTCGTTATTGCATTTGTGGTCTTGAGCTTTAACCTTCAGGGCGGTCTGGAGCGCGTGACCAAGTACATGATGGTCGCGCTGCTCGTCCTGATGCTGGTTTTGGCGGGACACAGTCTGACGCTCCCCGGCGCGAAGGAGGGCATCGCTTTCTACCTCGTGCCCAACTTCTCCAAGATCGACGGCTCCGTCATCGTCGGCGCCATGAATCAGGCGTTCTTTACACTTTCTTTGGGCATGGGCAGCATGGCGATCTTCGGCAGCTATATCGACAAGGAGCGCTCCTTGATGGGCGAATCCGTGAACGTCATTGTGTTGGACACGCTGGTTGCTTTGCTGGCGGGCTTCATCATGTTCCCCGCCTGCTTCTCCTACGGGCTTGAGCTGGATGCGGGTCCCAGCCTGCTGTTCAACACCATGGCGACGGTCTTTAATAATATGGCCGGCGGGCGTTTTTGGGGAACGATGTTTTTCCTGTTCATGGTCTTTGCCGCCATGTCCACGGTGCTGGCGGTGTGCGAGAACATCCTTGCCATGACCCGCGACCTCTTCGGCTGGAGCCGCCCCAAGGGCAGCCTTATCTGCGGCGTCGTCGTGTTCCTGCTGGGCCTGACCACCGCCTTGGGCTATAGCGTGTTTTCCTTCCAGCCCTTTGCGGAGGGTTCCGCTTGGCTGGACTTTTGGGATTTCATCGTTTCTACCAATGTCCTGCCCGTCGGCAGTTTGGTATTTACGCTGTTCTGCTGCAATGATTTCGGCTGGGGCTGGGATAACTTTGTCAAGGAGGCCAACGCCGGCAAGGGCCTCAAGGTGCAGCCGTGGATGAAGCCGATCTTCCGTTTCAGCGTTCCAGCGATCATCTTGGTTTTATATGTTTACGGTCTCGCGACCTTCGGCTGGCGCTGAGCGTCCTGTCCGGCTTGAGGACGAATAAGATAGAAAAGCATCCCGCGGCGGCGCGGGATGCTTTTTTACAAAAAAAGAAGCCAAGCGCAAAAAAAGCTTGACTTTTCCGGCAAGATTCGGTAGAATAAAGCGCTTATATGCGAAAGTGAAGCATCGGCGAAACTCCACCTAGTAACGCAAGTATAGCGGATTGTGGCAAAAGATGCAAGAGCAAAGCGTTGTTTTTTATCAACAACGCCGCGCGTATCAAAATTCTGAGCGGCCGGCAAAGAGGCTGCCGGCGGCAGGAAAGGAAGAAGAGTAAATGGCCCACGACAAGATGTACGGCAAGACCCTTCGCAAAAACTTCGCACGGCACGAGGAAGTCATGGAGATGCCGAATCTCCTTGAACTGCAAAAGACCTCGTATCAGTGGTTCCTCGATCACGGGCTGCGCGAGGTGTTCGCGGATGTGGACGCGATCGCGAACTATGCCGGCAACCTCGAACTGAGCTTCATCGACTACAAGATGGACGAGGAGCCAAAATACGACGTGGAGGAATGCAAGGCGCGCGACGCGACCTATGCCGCTCCGCTCAAGGTCAATGTGCGCCTTTATAATAAAGAGACGGGCGAGATCAAGGAACAGGAGATATTCATGGGCGACTTCCCGCTCATGACACAGTCCGGCACGTTCGTCATCAACGGCGCCGAGCGCGTGGTGGTCTCGCAGATCGTCCGCTCCCCGGGCATTTACTACGGCAAGGAGATCGACCTCAAGACCGACCTGCCGCTGATGACCGCGCAGGCGATCCCCTACCGCGGCGCGTGGCTTGAATACGAAACCGACGCGAGCGAGGTATTCTGGGTCCGCATCGACAAGAACCGCAAGCTGCCCGTCACCGAGCTGCTGCGCGCCATCGGCCTGCACGGCGACAAGGATATCCTCGACCTCTTCGGCGACGACGAGCGCATCGTCGCGACGCTCGAAAAGGACGCGTGCAAGACCTATGAGGAGGCCATGCTTGAGATCTACCGCAAGCTGCGCCCCGGCGAGCCGCCTACGGTCGAAGCCTGCGAGACGCTGATCAACAGCCTCTTCTTTGACCCGCGCCGCTACGATCTTAGCATGGTCGGCCGCTACAAATATAATAAAAAACTTGCGCTGCGCGCCCGCATCCGCGGGCAGAAGCTGCTCGCTCCGGTCGCCGACCCGCGCACGGGCGAGATCCTCTTTGACGCGGGGCACGTCATAACCGGCGAGGAGGCGGACGAGCTGGACGCCATCGGCGTCAACGATGTGACGCTGGACATCGACGGCAAGCCTTTGCGTGTGTTCTCCAACCACATGGTCGACCTCGCGCGCTTTGTCGACTTCGACCCGAAGGAGCTCGGCATCCGCGAGCGCGTCAGCGAGAGCGTGCTGCAGGAGCTGCTCAGCCAGTACTCCGGCGACGAGCTCAAGGATGCAATTTGCGAAAACGTCGACCGCCTCGTGCCCAAGCACATCCTCATCGACGATATTCTCGCGTCGATCAGCTACATGAACGCGCTCGCGCACGGCATCGTCTTTAAGGACGACATCGACCATCTCGGCAACCGCCGCCTTCGCTGCGTGGGCGAGCTGCTGCAAAACCAGTTCCGCATCGGATTTAGCCGTATGGAGCGCGTGATCCGCGAGCGCATGACCATCCAGGATCTCGATATCGTGACGCCGCAGAGCCTTATCAACATCCGCCCCGTCACCGCCGCGATCAAGGAATTCTTCGGCTCCTCGCCGCTTTCACAGTTTATGGATCAGACCAATCCGCTCGCGGAGCTGACGCACAAGCGCCGCCTTTCCGCGCTCGGTCCCGGCGGACTTTCCCGCGAGCGCGCGAACATGGAGGTGCGCGACGTACACTACAGCCACTACGGCCGTATGTGCCCGATCGAGACGCCGGAAGGTCCGAACATCGGCCTTATTTCCTACCTTGCGACCTACGCCCGCATCAACGAGTACGGCTTCATCGAGGCGCCGTATCGCAAGGTCGATCATAAGACCGGCAAGGTCGCGGACGAGATCACTTATATGACCGCGGACGTGGAGGATCAGTATATCGTCGGTCAGGCTGCCGAGCCGGTCGACGCGAAGGGCTGCCTCACCAACAAACGCATTACCTGCCGCCACCGCGACGAAATGGTCGAGGTCGACCGCGAACGCGTGGACTACATCGACGTTTCCCCGCGCATGATGGTTTCCATCGCGACGGCGATGATCCCGTTCCTGCCGAACGACGACGCGAACCGCGCGCTGATGGGCGCGAACATGCAGCGTCAGGCGGTGCCCCTGCTCAGGCCGGAGGCGCCCATCGTCGGTACGGGTATGGAGCACAAGATCTGCATGGATGCGGAGGTTGCCGTCCTCGCCGAGGGCGACGGCGTCGTGAGCAAAATGGACGCGCGCAGCATTACCGTTGCCTACGACGACGCGAACCTTGGTACCAAGGAGTACAAGCTCACCAAGTTCCTGCGTTCCAACCACGGCACCTGCATCAACCAGCACCCGATCGTCAATGTCGGCGAGCGTGTGCACGGCCGCAAGTATGACAAGAACGGCCGCATCCTCGAAGACCCGACCGTTCTCGCCGACGGCCCCGCGACCGATCAGGGCGAGATCGCCCTCGGCCGCAACATCCTTGTCGGCTTCATGACGTGGGAAGGCTACAACTACGAGGATGCGGTGCTGCTCAACGAGCGTCTGGTCCGCGAGGATCTCTACACCTCCATCCATATCGAGGAGTATGAGCTCGACGCCCGCGATACGAAGCTCGGACCCGAGGAGATCACCCGCGATATCCCGAACGTCGGCGACGACGCGCTCAAGGATCTCGACGAGCGCGGCATCGTGCGCATCGGCGCGGAGGTTCACGCCGGCGATATCCTCGTCGGCAAGGTCACGCCCAAGGGCGAGACCGATCTCACCGCGGAGGAGAGGCTGCTGCGCGCGATTTTCGGCGAGAAGGCGCGCGAGGTGCGCGACACGTCCCTGAAGGTTCCCCACGGCGAGAGCGGCATCATTGTCGACGCGAAGGTGTTCTCCCGCGAGGCGGGGGACGAGCTGGGACCGGGCGTGAACATGGTCGTGCGCGTCTACATCGCG
>JAWRIJ010000051.1:0-5892 GCA_040307975.1 Oscillospiraceae bacterium
TGCGTCGAAGCCCGCGTACACAGCGGCGGAGCCGAGCTCCTCCTCAATGCGGAGCAGGCGGTTGTACTTTGCGACGCGCTCGCTGCGGCTGGGCGCGCCGGTCTTGATCTGGCCGGCGTTGAGCGCCACGGCGAGGTCGGCGATCGTGGTGTCCTCAGTCTCGCCGGAGCGGTGGGACACGATGGCGGTGTAGTGCGCCTTATGCGCCATCTTGATGGCGTCGAGTGTCTCGGAAACGGAACCGATCTGATTGAGCTTGATGAGGATGGAGTTGCCTGCGCCGCCCTCGATGCCCTTGGAAAGCCGCTTGGTGTTGGTGACGAACAGGTCGTCGCCGACGAGCTGGACCTTGCCGCCGAGCTTCTCAGTCATATACTTCCAGCCTTCCCAGTCCTCTTCATCAAGACCGTCCTCAATGGAGATGATCGGGTACTTCTTCACGAGATCCGCCCAGTGGTCGACAAGCTGCTTGCTCGTGAACTTCTTACCGCTCTTGGGCTGCTTGTAGGAGCCGATCTTGCCGCCCTTCCACTCGGAAGAGGCGGCGTCCATGGCGAGGACGAAGTCCTTGCCGGGCTTGTAGCCGGACTTCTCGATTGCTTTAATAATATAAGAAAGCGTCTCGTCGTCGTCCTTGAGGTTGGGCGCGAAGCCGCCCTCGTCGCCGACGGAGGTGGCGAGCTTGTCCGCCTTGAGCAGCGCCTGCAGGGAATGGAAGACCTCGGTGCACCAGCGCAGGCCCTCACGGAAGGTCGGGGCGCCGGCAGGCATGATCATGAACTCCTGCGTGTCGACGGTGTTGGTCGCATGCGCGCCACCGTTGAGAATGTTCATCATCGGGACAGGCAGGGTGTTGCCGTTCTGACCGCCGAGGAAACGGTAAAGGGGGATGTCGAGATCGTTCGCCGCCGCGCGCGCACAGGCGATGGATACCGCGAGAATGGCGTTCGCGCCGAGCTTGGACTTGTCGTCCGTGCCGTCGGCCTCAAGCATTGCCTTGTCGATGGCGTAGATGTCGTAGGCGTCCTTGCCGGCGAGCGCCTTGTTGATGACGGTGTTGACGTTCTTGACGGCCTTGCTGACGCCCTTGCCGCCGTAGCGCTTCTTGTCGCCGTCGCGGAGCTCCAGCGCCTCGAACTCGCCCGTGGAAGCGCCGCTGGGCGCCGCGCCGGTGCCGATGGTGCCGTCATCGAGGATGACGTCGGCCTCGACCGTGGGGTTGCCGCGGGAGTCGATAATCTCGCGGGCAATGACTTTCTCGACCTTGGAACTGTACATAGTTATATCTCCTTTTCAATTGGTATTCGGTTTGATCTCAAAGCAGGGCTATCCTACCACAACTGCGCCCGTATTGCAAGATTGCGCGGGAAATATTGCGAAATCGACAAAAAGGCGTCAAATGAACCGCCCAAAGATGAGCGGCGTGACGAACGCCTCCAGCGCGGCGGAAAGCACCAGCAGCGGCACGATCCAATGCGTATAGACGCGCAGACATTCGCTGAGCGTTTTTGCAACCGTCCTGCGATCCACGTGCCCGAAGACGGCGTAGGTCGTGGCGCGGCAGACATAAAGCCCCGCGGCGCAGGCAAGCACGAGCGCCGCGCTTTCCGTGATTCCGTGCGGCAGCGTGCCGGCCAAATAAGCGGTAAGCCCCAGCCCCCGGCGCCGGTAATACGCGCCGAGCCCACCGATGAGCAGCGCGTTAAGTCCCAACGAAAGAGCGGGCAGATGGAGCAGCGGAATAAGGCCTGCGGAGATCGCCAACAGCAGTGCGAACAGGTTGTTGGAGAGGATCGTCGCCATCAGAACGAAACCTTTGACCTGATAGATACCCATTTCGGCGGCGGCTTGGGTGAACATGCGCAGCAGGGGGTCGACCGATTCGGGACGTGCCGTTGAGATGGAGTATCCGATCCCGATGAGCATTGCAAAAGCGACGGCGGTTTTCCACGCCTCCTCCCAAAGCGCCGCGGGCAGGGCGAGGAAGGACTTTGCGGAACGAGGCAGGTTCATGAGAGCTTGGCAATGCCCGCTTTCACGCGGCGGAGCGTTTCAGCCTTGCCGAGGATGCGGCAGATCTCGACCGCGCCGCCGGGCGTGACGAGCTTGCCCGCCACCGCGATACGCAGCGGCCACATCAGCGTCGCGTTCTTGACGCCAAGCTCCTCCGCGAAGGCGACGAGCGTGTCGTGAATGGCGTCGTTCGTCCAGTCGGCGATGCCCTCCAGCCTCGGCAGCACCTTTTGCAGCATGTCGAGGGACACGGCGGCGTCGGTCTTGGATTTCTTGTTGGTGTAAAACTCGACGTCGTACTCGGGCAGCGCGTCAAAGAAATCGACCTTTTCGGGGATGTCGGTCAGCTTTTCGCAGCGAGCCTGGAGCAGCGCCGCGATCTCGGAGACGGAGTATGCCTCGTTTTTGACCGCTTGGCGGATATACGGTCCGGCAACCTTGGCAAACTCCTCCGGCGGCAGGGAACGGATGTAGTTCGCGTTGAAATAGGTGAGCTTTTCAATGTCAAAGATGGCGGGGGATTTGGAAATGCCCGCGAGGTCAAAACACTCGACCAGCTCGTCAAGCGTGAAAAACTCCTGCTCGGCACGTTCGCCGCGCGGAGACCAGCCGAGCAGCGCCACATAGTTGAGGATGGCGGGGGTCAGATAGCCCTGCGCCTTGAGATCCTCATAGCTCGGGTCACCGTTGCGTTTGGACATTTTATGCTGCGCGTCGCGCATGACGGGGGAGCAGTGGACGTAGGTGGGCACCTCCCAGCCGAACGCCTCGTAGAGCAGGTTGTACTTCGGCGCGGAGGAGAGGTACTCACTGCCGCGCACGACATGGGTGACGCCCATGAGATGGTCGTCGATGACGTTGGCAAAGTTGTAGGTCGGCATGCCGTCGCGCTTTAAAAGCACCTGGTCGTCGAGCGTCTTGTTCTCCACGGTCACATCGCCGAAGCTTGCGTCGCGGAACGTGGTCGTGCCCTCGTGCGGGATGCGCTGACGGATGACGTAGGGATCGCCTTTGGCGATGCGCGCCTTTGCCTCGTCAAGGCTGAGGCTGCGGCAGGGGTCGTCTGCGCGGTCGAACTCGCCGCTGTCCTCGGCGGACTCCGCCTTCTCGCAGAAGCAGTAGTAGGCATGGCCGCGCTCGCACAGGAGCTCGGCGTATTTGCCGTAGGTGTCGCGCCGCTCGGACTGGATGTATGGAGCGACGGGGCCGCCGACGTCAGGACCTTCGTCATGAGAAAGGCCGCATTCCTCCATCGTGCGGTAGATCACGTCGGTCGCGCCCTCGACGAGGCGCCCCTGATCCGTGTCCTCGATGCGCAGGATGAACGTGCCTTTTTCGTGACGGGCGATGAGGTAGGTATAGAGCGCCGTGCGCAGGTTGCCGACATGCATGTAGCCGGTCGGCGAGGGGGCGAAACGCGTGCGCACCTTGCCGTGCGGGATCTTGCGCTCCATGATGTCGAAATATTCCATGTCCAAAGCCATAGGGGCTACCTCCCGAAAACTATCCAAAAATTTCCTTGACAGTTTACCGTTTTAGAGCATAATTGTCAAGGTTTTGTCTAGGTTCTTGTACTTTTTGAAAAAGTGTGCTACTATCATCATGGCTGATTACGTCCGCGTTTTTTACTCTGCGCGGACGGGAGAGAGGAATAAACTATGGACGAAGCGAACAATCAGGCAAAAAAGCGAATTTTCAGCGGCATCCAGCCCAGCGGCGAGCTGACGCTCGGCTCGTATATGGGCGCGATCAAGAACTGGGTGGCGTTGCAGGACGAGTACGAGTGTGTTTACTGCATCGTGGACATGCACGCCATCACCGTGCGCCAGAACCCCGCCGACCTGCGCCGCCGTGCTCTTGACCAGCTCGCGCAGTATATTGCCTGCGGTCTTGATCCAAAAAAGAGCATCCTGTTCATCCAAAGCCATGTGCCGCAGCACGCGGAGCTTGGCTGGGTGCTCGGCTGCTACACGCAGTTTGGCGAGCTTTCCCGCATGACTCAGTTCAAGGACAAGGCGGCAAAGCACAAGGACAACATTACCTCGGGCCTTTTCACCTATCCGGTGCTGATGGCGGCGGATATCCTGCTCTACCAGTCCGACCTTGTCCCCGTGGGAGACGACCAGCGCCAGCACGTGGAGCTCTGCCGCGACATCGCGCAGCGCTTTAACGGCGTCTACGGCGATACGTTCCGCTTGCCGGAGGCGTTTATCCCCAAGCTCGGCGCGCGCGTGATGAGTCTCGGCGACCCGACGAGCAAGATGAGCAAGTCCGACCCCGACGGCTGCATCTTCCTTATGGACAAGCCCGAGGAGATCGTCCGCAAGTTCAAGCGCGCCGTCACCGACAGCGACACCGAGAACTGCGTGCGCTTCGACCCCGCGACAAAGCCGGGCGTGTCCAACCTCATTGCCGTTTACGCCGCCGCCACAGGCAAAGAGCAGACGGAGATCGAGGCGCAGTTTGCGGGCCAGGGCTACGGCGCGTTCAAGCCTGCCGTGGCGGACGCGGTCGTCGAGTTGTTCCGTCCCATCCGCGAAGAGGCGGAGCGCATCAAGACGGACAAGGCGTATTTGGAATCCGTTTACAAGGAGGGTGCGGAGCACGCATCCTATCTCGCGGAGAAGACGCTTCGTAAGGTCTACAAGAAAGTCGGATTTATTGCCAAATAAAGGGTGAAAAGGCTATGACAAGTATTCCAGGCGAGCTGTTGCTGCGGGTGGGCGAGGCGCTGCTGTGCGCGATGGTCGTGAGCTTCCTCATGTGCCCGCTCGTCAAGTCGTTCGCCTATAAGATCGGCGCGATCGACGTGCCGAAGGACAACCGCCGCATGCACAAGAAGCCCGTGCCGCGCCTCGGCGGACTCGCGATCTTCCTCGGCTTTCTGGTGAGTATGCTGGTGTTCGTACCCATCGACCGCCAATTGCGAGGTATTCTGCTCGGCGCGGTCATCATCGTCGTGCTCGGCGTGGTGGACGATATCACGCCGCTGCGCGCCTATTTTAAATTTGTCGTGCAGATCGTGGCGGCGCTCGTTGCGGTCTACCACGGTGTCGTTGTGAAAGTACTGTCGAACCCGAACGTGTTCAGCGACGATCCCTACTGGGTGCTGGGCTGGGCGTCGATCCCCATCACGGTGCTGTGGATCGTGGGCATCACGAACTCCGTGAATCTGATCGATGGGCTGGACGGCCTCGCCAACGGCGTTTCGACCATCAGCGCGGTCACGATGCTTGTCATCGCGCTGCTCGTTTCCGAGGCGCAGACCGCGCTCATCATGGCGTCCCTCGTCGGCGCGTGCATCGGCTTCATGCCGTTCAACCGCAATCCCGCGCAGATGTTCATGGGCGATACTGGCTCGACGTTTCTCGGCTACGTGCTTGCCACCATCTCCATTCAGGGCCTGTTCAAGTATTATGCGGTCATTTCATTCGCGGTGCCGTTTTTGATCCTCGGCCTTCCGATGTTCGACACGCTCTTTGCCATTGTGCGCCGCCTCGCGCACGGGCAGAATCCGATGTCGCCGGATCGCGGGCATATCCACCACCGCCTGATCGACATGGGGCTGAGTCAAAAGCAGGCGGTCGCGGCGCTCTACGTCGTGAGCAGCATCCTCGGCCTGTCCGCCGTGGTCTTGACGACCAGCGGCGCAATGCGCGCGATGCTGTTCCTTGTCGCGGTCGCGGTCGTGGCGTTCCTTGCCTCGCGTGTCATTTTCCCGCGTGAAATCGCCGAAACCAAGCAAGAAAAAGCGAAAACGGCGTACCAAAAGCCCAGCTTCGACGTGCCGCTCGACGATATGCCGGAGCAGGACGGGACGGCGGAAATGGATCTGCATCCCGCGGTCGACGCCGACGGGCACGAGATCGAGCTGCACCC
>JAWRIJ010000052.1:0-29436 GCA_040307975.1 Oscillospiraceae bacterium
CGCAGCGCACGCGCCGCCATGTCGGCGGCGAGCGGCGAATCCACACCCTCCAGGCACGGCGGGCAATCGGGGCGTTTCTCCAGTTCTTCCTCCCACAGCGCGCGACTCTCGCCGTCCTCCATCCGCGCAAGCGCCCGAAGCGCCGCGTCGCGGCACTTGCCGCTTTCCGTCCGGTAAAGCTCGCGCAGCAGCGCGGCGTTGTCCTGCGAGACGCCCAGCGCCGCGATCGCCGTCTCGCGCGCCTCCTTCGCGCACACAGGCAGAATGGACAGCAGCCACTCGTTCGCCTCCGCGCCGCCGAGGCGCGCCGTCCAGTATACGCGGCGCTCCGTCTCGCGCCGTCCGTCCGGTTCAAAGCCCGCCTCCAAAAACGGCAGGGCGCTCCTTCCCTGCGACAGGAGGATGGAGGAGAGCACCTCTTCCATCTCGCCATGGGCGAGCGCAAGCGCGTCGACGAGATACGGCAGCACACGCACGTCCCCGAAGTATTCCGGATGCGCCGCGAGCGTCTCCTCAATGACCGTGATGCGTCCCGCGCCCGTGCCGGTCAGCGCGTCGATGAGCGGGCGCAGGCGGCTGTAAGCGACGGCGGCGCTGTTTCCGTTCCCGCCGCGCAGCGGCGTCAACTCGCCGGTTACATCCGTCACGCCGAGGCGGCGTGTCACCGTCGTCACCATATACGTCACGTCCAGCAAGCGCGCGCCGCGCTCCTCCGGCTCCGCCGCGAGCAGGCGGACAGCCTCCGCGCCGATGCGCCCGAAGGCGTCGACCGCAGTGGAAAGCGGGGCAAACGAGGCAATCGCGCTTTGCAGCGCCTGATCGCGCATCAGCGCGTCCGTGCCCGCGCGCGCGGTATCCTCCACACATTCCTTGAGCGTATACAGAGGCCGCAGATCCATGCTCCCGCCCCCCTTCAGAACTGCAGACGGACGACGCCGTCCGCGCGCACGACGCTGTACGGATGGATGCAGTACCTCCGGTCGCTCTCGTCATAAAAGAGCAGTCCGAAGATCGCGTCGCCCTTCTCGGGCGGATGCGGCAGCGCCGTCAGGCGGCACACGGACGCATGCTCAGCGCCGTCCGAAGGCCTGTCGCGCAGCGCGACGCGCCCGCCCTCCGCGTCCTCCAGCACCAGCGTCCGCCCGACGTACCCCACGGCGCCGACGCGCATCAGCACAGGCGCGTAGCCCGGCAGCAGCGGCTCGCTGAGCTTTTCCGCCGAGGCGCGCACGGTCTTTTGGATACTCGTCGCGGCAAAGCCGCGCAGCACGGCGAGGTCGTCGCCCGACAGCGTTCGCGCCGCGGCGTCCTCCCACCACACGCAGGGGCACGGCAAAACCGGCGCTTCATAGACGAGCGGGATCTCCAAGAGCGAAAAGCAGGAGTCGTCCATCCCCTCGCCCTTTGGCATGCGCGCCGGACGGGTCGAGAGCGTGTGGACAAGCTCGCCGCGCGTCAGGTCCATCCAAAACCCGCGCTCAGCGCGCGCACGGCGGCCGTCGCCGCCCGAAACGTCGAAAGAGAGCTGCACGAACCGCGCATTTTTGCGGCAAGCGCCGATGGCGCGCAGCTCGTCCGCGTTCCACTCGCCGCCGAGCATCTCATAGAGGACGGGCTCTTCCAGCGCATAGCCCCCGGAAGCGAGCTGCCGCTCCAGAAAAACGCGCGCACGCAGGATCATGATGCGAAGCGCCGCGAGGGTGCGCAAAAGCTCCGGCGCGCAGGCGCGCTCGCTCAACTCGCCCTGGCGCAGCCGCCGGTCGAGCAGCGCCATGCGCTCAAACGCGTCGCGCGCGCCGGGGAGGTCGCAGCTTCCCATTTCCGCGGCGAGTCGATCCAGCGACTGCGCCGGAAGCTCGGATGCCGCCGAAAGCCCGCCGCGCACCAAATCATTCGAAAACTTTTCCGCCTTGTCCAGCCCCTCAAGCTGGCGCGAGAGACGTTTCTCACGCGACGCCGCGTTCTGTCTGCGCGCGCGCTCCAGCCGCGCAGCGGCGCGTTCCTGCTCCGCCGCGCGCTTCGCGCGCGCCCGTTCCACATAGGCGGGCTCCTCGTCCACAGTAAACTTCCTGTCCGCAAGCAGCTCGTACAGCAGCCCCAGCGCGTGCTTGCACGGCGTCTGTCGGCTTGGGCATGAGCAGCTGAACACGGGTTCGTCCGCCGAGAGCGCAAAATCAACCGAAACGTAGTAGGGATTATGCGCGCTGCCCGCGCACTCCGCCCAAAAAGTCATCCCGTCCGCCGTGCGCCGAAGCGCTGAAAAGCTGCCCGCTCCGGACAGCTCGCGGCCGCTTTCCGCGAGCGCCGGACCCGGCGCGTGGGACAGGATCCACTGTTCGGTGATGTGCATGCTTGGCTCCTTTTGCATTTTTTCTTATTGTACCAACACCGCGCCGCAAAATCAAGAGCGTCCGACCGTCGCCGTCGGCAGGGGGACGACCTTGACAGCTTCACTCGCCTTTGATATTATTTTATCGGAAGTATCGTACTCCTGCGGCGCAGTTTTAGGATGGGAGGGCAGAAGGCATGCCTACGGAACCGCGCGAACCCGTACTGGAAAGCAGCCAGCCCTCGGCGGAGCTGGTGCGTCTGATGCTCTCTCCCTACGACGAGCTGATCGAAATCGACCTCATTCACGGCTCCGTCCGCAACATCCGCCATGTGCCGGACAAGTATTTTGTCCCCCTTCCCGAGGCGGAGTACGCGGATATGTTCCGCTACAGCGCCGAGCACATGGTCCACCCCGACGATTTGGAGGTATATCTTCGCGACAGCAATCCCGATACGCTCCTCAAGCATCTCGCAGAATCCGAAACGCCCGGCGTGCTCCGCACCCGCGTGCGCTACAGGCTACTCGACGGCGGCTGGCGCTGGACGGAGCGCGTGATGGTCGGCGGCGCGGAACAAGGGATGCCCCACGGTCTCATCTACGTCTTCGTCTTCGATATTGAGGACAAGATCGCAAGCGGCGAACCGGCAGGCGAGAGCGTCCCTGCGGCGGATCGCAATCTGCTCACGGGGCTTGCGCGCAAGGTGAGCTTCTTCTACCACGCGAAAGAACTCCTGCGAGAGCATCCGACCGGCTGGTGCATGGTCGCCATCGACCTTGAACAGTTCAAGCTCTTCAACGAGTGGTACGGCCGCGACCAAGGGGACCTGCTGCTCGCGCAGCTCGGCGCGCGCCTTGCGCGTACCGAGGAGCTCTCCGGCGGTCTTGCGTGCTACATGGGGCAGGATGATTTCGCGCTGTTTGTACCGTACAGCATGGAGGACATCCATGAGCTCTACGACAACATCCACGCGATCATCATCGGCTATGGCACCTCCGTGGGCTTTCTGCCCGCGTTCGGCATCTGCATGGCGGAGAAGGACGTCCCCGTCGAGGAACTGTATGACCGCGCGTTCATGGCGTCGCGCCGCGCGAAAGAGAATTACCACACCCGCATCCGCGTGTTTGACCCCTCCATGCTGGAAAAGGCGGATCGAGATTACCGCATCCTCTCCGATTTTCAAAAGGCGCTCAAGGAACATGAGCTGTTCCTCATGTTCCAGCCGCAGTGCAACATCCAGACTGAGCGCGTGCTCGGCGCGGAGTCGCTCGTGCGCTGGAAAAAGTCGAACGGCGAGCTGGTGCCGCCCGGCGTGTTCGTTCCGGTGCTGGAGGAATACGGCTTTGTCACCGACCTTGACGAATATGTTTGGGATGAGGTCTGCCGCTGGCAGAGAAAGTGGATCGACGACGGACACACGCCGCTGCCGGTTTCCGTCAATGTCTCCCAGATCGATATTTTCACCATCGACGTGCCGGAGCATTTCCACGGTCTCATCAAGAAGTACGGCCTTCCGGTCAGCTCCGTCAAGATCGAGATCACCGAGTCCGCCTATGTGGACAACGCCAAGGTCATCGACGCGGTGCAGCGGCTCCGCTCGCTCGGTTTCGCCGTGCTGATGGACGATTTCGGCAGCGGCTACTCATCGCTCAACATGCTCCGAAGCCTGAACGTCGACGTCATTAAGCTCGACGCGCACTTCCTGCGCATGAACGGCGAGGATCAGCGCAAGGGAATGCAGATCATGGAATCCATCGTCAACATGGCGAAGACCATGGGCGTGCCCGTCATCGTCGAGGGCGTGGAAACGAAGCAGGAGGTCGATTTCCTCTCCGGCCTCGGCTGCCGTTACGCGCAGGGCTACTACTTCTTCCGCCCCATGCCGGTGCCGGACTTCGAAGCGCTTATCTCCCTCCCAGAGCACATCGACACGACCGGCTTCACGTTCAAATCGCGCGAGGAATTCCACACGCGCGAGTTTCTCGACGAAAACGTGTTCAGCGACGCGATGCTCAACAACATTCTCGGTCCCGTGGTGCTGTTCACTCGCCGCGGCAGGACGGTGACCGTGGTGCGCTACAACGAGCAGTTTTACCAGGAGATCAAGGTCTCCCATTTCCGCGACCGTATGGACACGCTCCAAAGCCTCATCGCAAAAGAGGACATGCCGCTGCTGTACAGCCTGCTCGATCAGGCCATGCACGACCCGCTCGACGGCGCGCAGGGCATGATCCGCTTCAACCGGCTCGACGGCACGCTCGCCTGCTTCCGCCTCCGCGTCTTCTTTCTCGGTGAGGACGACGACGGCGCGAAGCGGTTTTACGGCTCCGTGCAGGACGTCACGCATCTCATCAGCCTCAACGGGCACATGCGCCTTTTGTCCCACCTCACGCCCGACAGCGTCATATTCTTGCGCAAGCCCGGAACGGAGCTCATATTCCAGGTGGCGGCGCACGGGCTGAAGCAGGCGCTCTCCCTCGACCGGCTCCGGCTGGAGCGGGAGCTCAACGACGGCAGCTTCCGCGACCGACTCGACCCCGAGGAGCGGGAACGCCTGCTGCAGCTGATCGTAGGCTCCGGCATGCGGATGGACGACTTCTCATTCCCGTTCTCCGTCCGGCTTGACGACGGCAGCCATGTCAAGCTCCGCATGCGCTTCGACTCCGTCCCCGACGAGGCGAGCGGCGTGGACTATTTCATGCTGCTGCGCCACGCGGAGGACGGAATCTGACCTTATAAAATTATTACGTACTGACTATTTTATAAATACCATTTAAGGGATATCCTCTTGGAAAACGGCCCGCCGGATACGGGTTTTTTCAAGGGGGTTTTCCTTATGAAGCGAATCTTGACCATTCAGGACATTTCCTGCCTCGGCAAGTGCTCCCTCACGGTGGCGCTGCCCATTATTTCGGCGATGGGTGTGGAGACGACCATTCTGCCGACGGCGGTGCTCTCGACGCACACGATGTTTAAAAACTTCACGGTCAAGGATTTGAGCGACCAGCTCGTTCCGATCACCGACCACTGGAAGAGCGAGGGCGTCACGTTCGACGCGATCTACACCGGCTACCTCGGCACGGAGGAGGAGATCAAGGTTGCGAAGCGCATCTTTGACGAGTTCCGCACAGAGGACAACGTGATTTTCGTCGACCCCGTGATGGCGGACAACGGCAAGCTCTACCCCGCGTTCGATGAGCGCTACGCCGAGTGCAACGCAACGCTGTGCGCCGGTGCGGACGTGATCGTGCCGAACATCACGGAGGCGTGCTTCATGACGGGCACGCCGTATCGCGAGCGCTATGACGAGGGTTATATCATAGAGCTGCTCGACAGGCTCGCCGCTCTCGGCGCGCGCGTGAGCGCCATCACGGGCGTGTCGCTCTCCCCCGGCAAGACCGGCGTGATGGGATACGACCGTAAGACGGGCGAGCGCTTCACTTATCAGAACGACCGCGTGGACGCAAGCTATCACGGCACAGGCGACATCTTCTCAAGCGTCTGCGTCGGCGCGCTCATGCGCGGGCTCTCGCTGCCAGACGCGGTAAAGCTCGCCGCAGACTATACCGCCGACACCATCCGCGCAACGCTCCAAAACCCCAAAAAGCCGTGGTACGGCGTGGACTTTGAAGCCACCATCCCGCAGCTCGTGGGCGCGCTCGAAAAGGCGGACAAGCGCGAATAACGATGACCGTCCGGACGTTTTCGCGTCCGGATGGTTTCATTTTACAGTCGAAAAACGGTTGCGCGGACGCGAAAACGATGCTAAGATAAGAATTGGTTTTCCCGAAGGAAAACGGAAAGGAAGGATTGACCTATGAAAAGACTCCTGTCCCTGCTTTTGTGTTGCGTTCTGGCGCTGTCTCTCGCCGCGCCCGCTTTCGCGGCCGACGGCGAGCCCTGGTACGCGGAGGCGCAGAAATACGTCACCGACAAGGGCATCATGTCCGGTACGGACAACGGCTTTGAGCCGCTGGGCGCCACGACCCGCGCGCAGGTGTTCCGTACGCTTTACAATCTGGAGGGCAAGCCCGCCGTTTCCAAGGCGGCGTCCTTCACCGATGTTTCCGGCAAGTGGTACGCCGACACCGCCGCGTGGGCGGAGCAGGCGGGTCTCGCCAAGGGCGACGGCGACGGCACCTTTGCCGGCGAGCGCAGCATCCGCCGCAGCGAGCTGGTGACCATTCTCCACCGCTACGCCAAGGACGTGCGCAAGCTGGACGTCTCCGTGGGCGAGGACACCAACATTCTGAGCTATGACGACGCGCTCACACTGCCAGAGTGGTGCATCGGCGCGTTCCAGTGGGCCTGCGGCGCGGGCGTCGTCAACGGCAAGGGCAGCGCCCTCGCGCCGGACGACAGCGCGACGCGCGCGGAGCTCGCGGCGATCCTCATGCGCTTCGATAAACTCATCGAGGCGGAGAATACCGTAGGCGAGACCGTATCCATCGACGTCCCCGCCATCGACAGCATCCCCGCGCACTCCATCCCCGCGATCGTCACCATGCCCAAGGGCGACGGCCCGTTCCCCGCGGTCGTGATGCTGCACGGCACCGGCTCGGACAAACACGAGGCGGGCGGCGGCTATGACGTCGCGGCGCCCATGATGGCGGACGCGGGCATCGCTACCATCCGCATCGACTTCATGGGCAACGGCGACTCGACCGCCAGCTATAAGGACTACAACTACACCTCCGCGAACATCGACGCGAAGGCCGCCGCCGACTACATGGCAAAGCTCGACACGGTCGACGCGAACAAGCTCGCCGTCATGGGCTGGAGCCAGGGCGGCACCAACGCGCTGCTCGCCGCGGCGAAATACCCCGGCACGTTCAAGGCGGCCGTCACGTGGGCGGGCGCGCTCGACCTGACCACGATGTTCGATAACTTCACCGCCGCTTACGAAACCGCGAAGACCACCGGCTCGTACGATATGGCCTTCGACTGGCGCGACTCTCTTCCCGTGGGCGAGCGCTGGTTCAGAGAGGTCAAGGAGACCAAGGTGCTCGACGCCATCAAGGATCTCAAGACGCCCGTCCTCTCCATCCACGGCGACAAAGACGACACCGTCCCGATGGCGGACTCCGAGAACGTGCAGAAGACGCTCGGCACGAACAACCTCTGCGTCATTGAGGGCGCCGACCACACCTACAACATCTTCGCCGAGGAAGACCACGCAACCATGGACAAGGCCATCCGCGCCGGCATCGCCTTCCTCCAGCAGACGCTCAACGGCGCCGTCGCCGGCAAGGTCGTTCAGGTCGAGAAGTACGGCCACGCGCTGCTCGACACCACCATCCTCGGCTTCACCGCCGCGGGCTACGCGCTCGGCGACGTGGTGACGGTCAAGGCGGGCGTTTATTCCGGCGATATGCCCTACTTCAACGGTTACTACGTCGACAGAGGCGAATACATGCTGCGCGCCTATCCGGGCCACGAGAACATCGCCGTTTGCATCAACTACGGCAAGTTCGCCGAGACGGCGGGCCTCAAGCTTGGCGACACCGTCACCATCTCCCTCAAGGAGAAGGCCGGCGCGCTCACCGCGCAGGAGGTCAACTCCCTCGTCTACACCGACAAGCGCGCGGACTACGCCTCCGACGAAATCTTCGCGAACTTCCGCGAGGTCAAGATGGACGGTGTGGGCGCCGGCAAGCTTTTCCGCTCCGCGTCCCCCGTCAACGATGAGCATAACCGCGCCGCCATTGCCAACAAGCTCGTTGAGTCCGCAGGCGTCAAGACGGTGATGAACCTCGCCGATACCGAGGAGGAGCTAAAGGGCTACTTCGCCGCCGACACGTTCTCGTCCATGTACTACAAGGGTCTGTACGACGCGGGCAGCGTGATCGTTCTCGGCATGCCGGTCAACTTTGCCTCCGACGAGTTTGCCGCCGGCATCGTCAAGGGCTTCACTTTCCTCTCCGAGCATGAGGGCCCGTATCTTGTCCACTGCACCGAGGGCAAGGACCGCGCGGGCTTCGCCGCGATGCTCCTTGAGGCGCTCGCAGGCGCGAAAAAGGACGACATCGTCGCCGACTACATGCTCAGCTACGTCAATTATTACCACATCGACCCGACCGCCGACGCGGCAAAGTATCAGATGATCGCGGAAAAGAACGTCATGGAGATGCTCCGCACCGTCGCGGGTCTTGAAAAGGGCGCGTCTTTGGATAACGTCGATCTCGCAAAGGCCGCCGAGGTCTATCTCACTTCCCACGGCATGAGCGAGGCGGCGGTCGCCGCGCTCAAGGCGAACCTTCAGTGACATAGCCATAACCGCGGAAAAAGAGCCTTGGAGCAAAGCTCCAAGGCTCTTTTTATGCAGATGCTCCGCGATCATTCCTCGTGATACCGGCGGATGATCAGCATACTGTCCACGCCGCAGTTCTTCTCCTCCACGCCGTCCATGCCGATGCACAGTTTGACCGTCTTTCCGTCGGCGCATTTGAAGCCGAACGGCTGGCTGAAGCCCTCAATCCGCATGTTCGACTCGTCGATAAGTTTTTTGAGCCACTTGCGGTCTTTTGCGGCGACACGCTTTAAAATGCTGTTGTCGTTGAGCTCGTTTTCGAGCTGATCGCGGCTGAAGCCGATCACGTTCTCCAGCCCGTGGATAACCACCTGCGAGAACCACTTTCCGTTCTCACAGTGCAAAAATGCGACGCTGTCCGGCGAGAGATGGGACAAAAGGCGCATTTGGCTGTTGATCGTCTGCATCTGCGTGATGTCATGCACCGAGCCGTAGAACCGCTTGCCGGTTTCATCCTCGTCGAGATAGAAAAACTGTATCTGCAATTGCAGCGTCACGCCGTCGGAACGGTTGTAGCGGATCACGCCCACCGCGCCGTTCAGCGGATCCTTTTCGGCGCGGGTAAACATCGTGAAAAAGCGCGGCACGTCCTCCTTCACCACGTTTTTCTGGACCGAGGTGAGGTGGGCGTTCAGATCCGGCGAACGGATCTCCTCGGCAAACTGCTGATTGTAGCGCGTGATGTTCACGTTCTTCCGCCGCACTTGAAAAAATGCCACGGGACCGAGAATATTGTTGAGCATCGCGTCGCTGAACACGTTTTTGTCCAAAAACTCGCGCGTGTGGAACTCCTCGCGCACCTTGAAGCGGAAGCCCTGCGTGTCGATCCGCTCGGGGTCGCTGATGAGCTCCTCAAAATCCTCGACCAGCATGGGGCGGTAGAAGAAATACCCCTGCACATAGCGGCAGCCGATGCCGACGAGGAAATCGCATTCCTCCTGCGTCTCCACGCCCTCGACGATGATCGGCACGCTCATGGTCTTGGCGAGGTTGACGATGGACTCCATGATCTGCAGTCCCTTGCGGCGGTCCTCGCCGTTCATGCGCAGGAAGTGCGCGTCCAGCTTGAGAATGTCGACATTGAGGCTGCGGAGCATGTTGAGGGACGAGTAACCGCTGCCAAAATCGTCCATCAGGACGAGGAACCCTTTCTTGCGCAGCCGGCGGACCGTGTCCACCACCGCGTCGCTGTCCACGCAGGCGGACTCGGTGATCTCGATCTTGATCGCGCTCGCGGGGAGCTTGTACTTCTTGATGAGATCCCCAAAGAACGCCGGCACGTCCAAACTGTAGATGTCGATCTGTGAAACGTTCACAGAGATGGGCAGCGGCGTGTGTCCGGTGTCCATCCAATGCTTGATCCACACGCAGACCTCTTCCCAAACGTATTTGTCGAGGTCGATAACGAAGCCGTAACGCTCAAGCACCGGAACGAAGACGCCAGGAGCGACCAGCGAGCCGTCCGCCTTGCGCCAGCGCACCAGCGACTCCGCGCCCACAACGCGCTTGCTGGTGATCTTGCACTGCGGCTGGAACATGAGAAACAGCTCGTGTTCCTTGAGCGCCTTTTGGAAATCCGAAAGGAGCTGATAATCCCGCTCCGTCTCCTGATACATGTCAGGTTCAAAAACGCGGATGCGGTTTTGGAAGTTGTCCTTGGAAAAACGCGCGGCAAGCGAGGCGCGGTCGCACAGCTCCTCTACCGCGCAGCTCACGTCGTCCGCCATCGCGATGCCGAACGCCGGCATGAAGCCCACGGAATTGCCGTACCCCTTGATCTGCTCGTGGATGTCGGTGTAAAGCGTGTTGATCCGGTCCATATCGTAGGGCATAAGCACGGAGAAATCGTCCTGTCCGAAATAGCCCGCGATCGCGCCGGTTTGCTCCTCCTCGCGCGCAAGACGCGCGCCGATCTGCGCGAGCAGCAGGTCGCCGTGGCGGCGTCCGTACCACTCGTTGAAGAGCTTGAAGTGCTCCAGATCCATGGAAAGCGCGCACCAGCCCATAGGGTGCTCATGCAGCAGCATCTTCGCGCGCTTGAAGAAGTTCTCGTCCGTCAGAAGCCCCGTCAGCTCGCTGCGCGTCTCGCCGCTGTGGATATCCAGCGGAGCGCCGCCCTGCTCCATCTGCTCCTGAACGTCATAGAGAAATATGTAGCACAGCCCCTCGGGCACACCGTTCGCCTCGCCCGCGACAGAAACGCTCTCCATCCAGCGCCAGCCGCCGCCGATAAGCCTGAAGCGGAAACGCGCGCTGTGGACGCCGCCCTCGTAGAGGCGCGCCTCCTCCATGCGCTCTTTCGACGTGGCAGGGTCGCTCTCGCGCAGATAACGCTCCTTGTCGTCGGGATGGATCATGTTCTCGGCGGTATAGTTGCGAATGTCGCTGAACGAGGCGTCGGGCATCGGCGAGAAGATCTTTCCCTGCGTGTGCTTCAGGTTGCGCGTGTGGCCGTGGATATAGTCGACCTCCACCAGCTCGTCGAAGTTCGTGAGCATCATCTGCACCAAACGCGGCGTCGGCTTGTCGTTTTCCGTTTTGGGCAGAAATTCTTCCTTATCCATCGCGATCCCTTTCATGCCCGCGCGGGAGAACACCCGCAGGCAAATATAATGATGCAGGATAAATATAGCAGATTATGCTTCGTTCGTACAGGGGTTTCTAAAAATTTTTTTGCGATTTTGCTTCGACGCGCCGCGGTGCTTGACAGCAACACGCCGCAGTGCTATCTTTATTTGCGAACGAATCGCAAAAAGGGGGCGGCGAAATGGCAAAATACGTGACGCGGCAGCGCAAAACGCTGCTCAACTATCTCAGCAAACACGCGGACGAGCTGCTGAGCGTGCAGAGGATCGCCGACGCGCTGGAAGCGGAGGACGTCAGCCGCAGCGCCGTATACCGCAACGTCGCCGAGCTGGAGGCGGAGGGCGCGCTGCGCCGCGACCTGGGCGGCGACGCGCACGAGGCCTGCTACCGCTATGTCGGCGCGGAGCGCTGCAAGAACAGCCTGCACTTAAGCTGCAAGCAGTGCGGCAGGACGTTCCACATGGACTCCGGCGGCGCGGAAGCGCTGATGCAGGTCGTCGAAAGGGCGCAGGGCTTCGCGCTCGACAAGGTAGACACCGTGCTCTACGGCGTATGCGCCGATTGCAAAGGCGGCAGCGGCAAGGGTTAACGCGAAATAAGCCGCAAAAGCCCGTCCCTTCTGCTCGGGAAAGGGACGGGCTTTCTATTTAAGTAACATCCCTTTATCCCATCGGGCTCCAGCCGGGATACATGGGCTTGGAGTAATCGACCAAAATGAACTTGTTCGCGTCCGCGCCGCAGTCAAGGTAGACGTTTTTCCGCTCGTACGTCCAATCGCCGCCGGGCAAGAACGAAAACACCGTGCAGCCCCTCTGATAACCGCTTTGGGCGATGTCCGTGTAGGCGTTGTTGTCCACCGAGCGGTCGTAGGCGAGCAGCACGCCGCGATAGCGCACAACAGCGTCGTTGACGTGGTCGTGTCCGCAGAAGCACGCCTCAAGCGAGCCGAGGCCGTCGGGCCCCATCGCCTCGAAGAAGCCGTCGAGCGAATTGGGCTCCTCGTCCGTGCGATAGCAGCCGCCGTACCAGATGCGCCCGCCCATCGCCTCGTCGATCTTTTCGTCCCAAACGCCGGCGACGTACTCACTGTCCCCCGCGGCCTCAAACCCGTTCGCGGCAAGCTCGCGATACGCGGTCTCATACTCGCCCGTCGGGATGTGGAAGAAGCAGACGGTCCCCAGCGTTTCGCCCGCGTCGACCCCCGCCGCCTCGGACAGCCGCAGCGTCTCCGCCTTTGCCCACTCCACCTGCGCAGGATGGATGGTGTCGTAGCGCCAGTGGATGCTCGAGGCGATCGAGCCGTCGATATAGTCATTCGTATCCATGAGCAAGATGAGCTTCTCCGGCGTCCCGTCCGCGTTCTCCACAAGCAGGAACTGGTTGGTCACGCTTGGGCGCGGCGATTCCGAATCGGAGAACTCGGACTTGAATATACAATGCGGATACTTCTCGCTCTCATAGAGCTTCCCGAGCGCCACGCGACCCGTATAGCCGAACGCCTCGGTGTCGTGGTTGCCGAACACGGTGGAGAAGTAGACGTCCTCGTGCTCAAAGATCGTGAGCAGGTCGCGCGCCGCCATCGCGTTGTCGAGCGTGCCGCCGCCGTTGTAGAGCGGTCCCGGCACGGCGAAGGTGTTGTCGCCGCCGAGGATGACGAGGTCGGGCTTTTCGGACTGCAGCATGGTGATGACCTCGTAGACGGTCTTCTTGTCCTTCTTGAACGACCAGCAGCCGCCGCCGATGTGGATGTCGGAGAGCATCATCACTCGGACGCCGCGGTCGCCGCGGACGGCGTAGTGCCCAAGCGCTTCGTCGTAGAAGGGCACGACGCGCGTTTCGTCGTAGGCGACCGGCGCGAAGCTGCGGATATAGGAGCGCAGCGCGAGCGAACAGCCGAAGTTCACGGCGTACAGGATAAGATAGACGCCGAACAGCCCCACAACGACGCTAAGCAGCACACGCAGCCATTTGTTCTTCTTTTTCATGTCGCGACCTTCTCCTTTACCGCGTTTTTTCACAATTTCCATGTCATGATAGCATAAAATGCGTCCGCCGTCCAGTCCCCGCGCGCTTGACCGCGACCGCGCCGCGTGCTATACTTCTGTGCGGGAAAGGATGCGAGGGCAGTGTTTGAAAAGCGAATCGAGATCTTTAAAAAGCGCGACCGCGAGACCTGGCTCCAAATCAAGGCGGCGCTCAAGGAGGCCGGGCTGCGCGGCGTCCGCGCGGGGCACTATTTGCAGGATGTGGTGATGGCCGGCGGCTGCGGCGCGAAGCTCGACCCGCGCGACTTCGGCGCAAGGGGCAAGATCGACCGTGACATCTATTGGGTCAAGGTCATTGAGGCAGATCGTGAGAAGGCGCTCGATATCCTGCGCCGCAGCGGCATCGTCTCCAGCATTGAGGACGAGCGCGAGCTGATGACCGACGCGGCGCTGCGCAAGAGCGCGGCAGACAAATACTACCCGTAATTCTTTGACTCGACGCGGCAAAAGGGAGAGGCGTTATGCCTCTCCCTTTTTGCGTTCAGTCCGTCCGCGACTCGCGCAGCAGCATCAGCAGCAGGCTGCTCACGCCCTGTGCGAGCTGGGATGCTTTTTGGATGCGCACGTAGGCGTGACCGTAGATCTGGTTGACGTTTTCGAGGTGCGCCGTGCTGCCGTGGAACACCGCGCCGACGCGCAAGCCGTCCGAGCGCAGCGCGCGCACCGCGTCCTCCGCCGCCTTCACCGCCGCGGCGCCCTCGTATTCACGCGGGAGGATCAGCCCCTCGCCCGCGAGCGGCGTGGAATCGTTCGGGCTCGCGTCGGTCAACACGAGCAGGATGCGTTTCTTGCCGCGCATCGCCGCGTCGTCGAGCCGCCCCATCGTCTCCAGCGCCAGCGCGTCGCGGTTCCAGCCCGCGGCAAAGTAGCGCGTCACGCCCTCGCACACGTCGGCATAGCCCTTGAGCGTTTCGACGACCGTATAGCCCCGGAGGCTTCGGAACGCGCAGACGCGCACGGGGATATGCGCCTTTTGAAGGCTCTTCGCGATGATATACGCTTCGCAGGAGAGCACCTCCTGCCAGTTCATGCGCGACTGCGACGCGTCGAGCAGTAGATCGACGCAGATCTCCGGCTCGGTCTCCTCGCCGTTTTTAAGAAACACGCGCGCGTCGTTCAAAATGGGCAGGCGGTAGGCCGCCTCGCTCCGGATGCGTCCCGCGCGCGCCGGCTCCGGCATATGGCGCAGATACGAGGAGAAGATCGTGTCGATGCGTGTGGAGAGGCGTCGGACGCTGCCGCGCACCTGCGCGGCGTGCTCGTTCAAAAACGCCTCGTTGCGCTCCTTCTGGAGCGCCGCACTGCGGCGCACGTCGGCTGCCTCGCCGTCGAGCCGCGCCCCGTCTTCGCCCGCGCCCTTCGTCACCCACAGCCGGCAGCCTTCGTCGCTGCCAACGCAAAGCTCGTTTTCCAAAACGCGTTTTTCGCCCTCCGTCAGGACGCTCTCGCCGAACACTGCGCGGATGAACGCCGCGTCCTTCTCCGTCGGCGCGGCGTGGCGCCCCATGCCGATGTGCTGAAGCTGCACCGCGCGGGGATGGTCGCCCTCGCCGGTTCCGGTGCGCACGAGCAATCGGTCGCGCCGCCGATGCTCATGACGCAGCAGAAGCTTCGCGAGCCCGCCGCTCCGCTTCGGCGCGGCGGGCGCATCAGGCGGCGTAAAGCGGTAGAACTCGCGCAGAAACGCCGCCATCGCGCACAGCACGCCGTCGGTGTCGAGCGCGCCGGAAAAGCACAGCGCTTCCGCCATGCGCTTCTCGCGCGGCGTGAGGATGACGCCGCGCCCCAAAACGGACGCCCAGCGCGCCTCCTGCTGCGTATAGACGGGCATGCTCTGCATCTCCATCTGCTGGCGCGAGAGCCGCTGCTGCATCACGTAGAACCGCTCCGCGCGCTCGCGGCGCAGCACGGACAGGACAGGGCGCTCGGCGAGTTCCTTTTCGTACACGCAGTTCTCGACGCCAAGCCAAAGAAACTCGTCGAACTCCTCCGCGCGGCGGTCGTCGCCGTAGCGCTCGAAAAACGTCCAAACACGCGGAAGGTCGAGCCATTTTTCCGCAAGCCCGATCACCATGTTGAAGTAATGGTCGGGTTCTCCGTTTGGGAAGAACGCAAGAAACGGCGGCTCAAAATCATAGCGCATCGCGGCGTTCCACACAATGTTGCGCGCGCGGCGGGCATTGCCCGAAAAGCCTTTTTTGATCATGTCCCAAACACGACGCTCTTTGTCAAATCGGCAGGGATGCGCGCGGCGATCACATCGCGGATGAGCCCGCGCTCATACGCGTCGAAGGACTTGTTGACCACGCACATCGCAAGCGCGTCGCCGGAGGAAAGCCCCTGCTCCATCAACGCGATCGCGTCGAGAAGGCCGCGCAGGTCGAGCGCGCTGTCGGAGATCTCGGCGCTCTCCGCCTTGCGCTCCAGCTCGGCGTAGAGTTTGACGAGCTGGTCACGGATCTTGACGTTGATGCTCGGATAGCGGCGGGAGATGAGCTTTTGCAGGTTCTCCTCCGAAATGACCGGCATGTCGAGCACGGCAAAGCGCGAGGTCAGCGCCTCGTTGAGGTCGCGCGTTCCGGCGTAGCCGTAGTTCATCGTGGCGATAAAGCGCGTCTCGGGCCGCAGGTCGAGCTTGTCATACCCCGGCACGTCGAGGCTGCGGCGGAAGTCCAGCGCCGCGTGCAGCACGGCGAGCGCTTCGTTTTTCGCCATATTGATCTCGTCGAGCACGCCGAAGCCGCCCTGCTCGGCGCACAGCCAAATCGGACCCGGGCGGAACACCACCGCATGCCCGTCGTAGGTGTCCGTGCCGACGAGATATGACGCGTCGGTGTTGATGTGGAAGGACACGTTCCAAACGGGACGGGCGAACAGCGCGCCGAGGTTTTCGCACAGCACGTTCTTGCCCGTCGCCTTCGGTCCCGCGAGCAGCAGGTTCTTCCCCGCGAGCAGCGCGGCAATGGCAAGCTCCCACGTCTTTTTCCCATAGTAAAAATACTCCGGCTGCGGCACGCGGCACAACTGCTCCGCCGTTGCGCCATACTGCGCGCGGAATTCCTCCACGCCGCGCAGCAGCCCCTTGTCCACGCCTTCCTGTTCCAAAAATGCAAGCAATTCTTTCATTGTGCGCCCTCCTTGATTGTCGACTCTTTTCCAAAGCATTATAGCATATTTTACAAAAACGGAACACCTAAATCTCCATGTTAACATAATATTTTCCCTTGCCATTCTCCGAAATGGCGGTATAATAAATTAAATTAGTATGCCAAGCGATGCTCAGATAGGAGAATGAGTGATGAAAAGAAGGATCTTGAGTTTGGTTTTGGCCTGCATGCTTTTGAGCGGACCCCTGACCGCGCGCGCGGCAGATCTGCCCTCTGTTGCGGAGGATCGGTACACGCTCGGGACGAACGGCGAGACCTATGCGCTGAGCGGGAACATCACGAACGGCGTGGAGGTCACCGGCAAAAACGTCACGCTGGAGCTTGGCGGCTACAGCATTGCGCCGGACGTCGGCAGCGCCATCGTCGTGAAGGAGGGCGCGAGCGCTACGATCACCGGCACGGGAACCGCGCACGGCAAGGGCGCAAGCGCCGCCGCGCTCGTCGTGGAGCCGAACGCGGCCTGCACGGTGCAAGGTGGCTCTTACCTCGCCGAGCAGTATTACACCATCCGCAATTACGGCAAGCTGACCATCACCGGCGGCGAGTTCAGGGGCTCCGTCTTTGAGCACGATCCAAACAGCGCTTACGACATAAGCGACGATGTTTCCGTCGCAGGCGGCGTGTTCAGCGCCGCTCCGCAGGGCGTTGGTCAGGGAAAAGCCGTCGTCGCCCTGAACCACCTCACCTATCTGTATGGCGTGACGGATACGCCCACGGTGACGGTCACGCCCGCGGATACGGCGAAGGCATACGACGGCGCCGGCGTAACGCTGACGGCGGCCGCCAGTCCGGCAACGGTCAGCGCCTACTACGGAAAGGACTATGACGTCAATTACGCCTATTCTTGGAAACGGGGCGCGGACGTCATCTCCGGCGCGGTCGGAAACGTCTATACAACGTCGCCCGACGTCACCGTCGGCTCCGTTGCCTATACCGCGTATGCCAGAACGAACGACGCGGACTATACCGGCAGCGCCAAGGTAACGATCACGGCCACGAGCGCGCCGGCGCTGACAGGAACCGTGACCGTCTCCGGCACGGCAAAGGTCGGGCAGACGCTGACGGCGAATCTCGGCAGCGACACAAACAACACCGGTACGCTTTCCTATCAGTGGAAAGCAGACGGCGCCGCGATCTCCGGCGCGAGAAGCAAAACCTACAAGCTCACGGGCGCGGAGCTGGGCAAAAAGATGTCCTGCGAGATCACGAGCAGCGTCCAGACGGGCAGCAGGACGGGCGCCATGACCGCCGCGGTGGCGGCGGCGGATCCCACGCCGCCGGAGCTGCGGATCTATCTCAACCACACCTGGCTCGACCTGTACCCGGGCGATTACGGCACGCTGTCCGCGACGGTCTCGCCCGCCTCGGCGGCGTCGAGCATCACGTGGCGCACCAACGACCGCTGGGTGGTGAGCGTGGATTCTGCCGGCCGCTATTTCGCCGACCAGCGCGGAAACGCGACCATCACGGCAACGGTGACGCGCGGCGGGCAGACCCGCTCCGCAAGCTGCTACGTCCGGGTGCTTGAGCCGGGCGACGGCCGCGGCAATTCCGTCGGCACATATACGCCGAACGCCGTTCCGGCGAATCAGCAAAACGGGCAGGCGGCGCAGCCGAACCGAAGCGGCATTGACCAAAACATCCACACGACCACCAACGCGGACGGCAGCAAGCAAACCGTCATCAACCAGCCGGACGGCACCTCCAGCGTTCTCATTACGGACGGGATCGGCATGGTCAAATCCGCGTCCGTCACCTACAGCAGCAGCGCCGTCAGCTCCGCGTCGTGGGGCGGCGGTATGCTAAGCTTCCCCGGCAAGGTGCTGCCCGCGAGCAATCCCGACAGCGCGCCGGAGCTTCGCATTGTCCTTCCGCCCTCGTCGCAGCGCGTCCGCATCAAGGTGCCCGTCTCCTACATGACGCCCTGCACCGTCGCCGTCGTGGAAAACGCGTTCGGCCCAGACAAGGTCCTCCACTCCTCCTCCGCGCAGAGCGACGGCGTCACGTTCAGCCTCGACGGGAGTTCGGTCGTGAAGATCGTGGACAAGACGAAAGACTTCTACGACGTGTCCGGCAGCGAATGGTTCGCAAAGTCGGTGGAGTGGGCGTCCTCACACGAGATCATGAACGGCGTCAGCGAGCACATGTTTGATCCCAACGGCGCCATGAGCCGCGCGATGATGACGCAAATCATCTACAACTACGCCGGCGCGGACGCCGCCAACGTGACGGACGCGTTTTCGGACGTGAGCAGGAACGACTGGTACGGCAAAAGCGTCACCTGGGCGTCCGGCAGCGGCATCGCCCACATCTCCGGCGACAGCTTCGGCGCGGAGGACGGCCTCGCGCGCGAGGATATGGCGTCGATGCTTTTCAACTACGCCAAGATGAAAGGCTATAGCACCTATATCAGCGGCAGCACGGCGTCGTTCGCCGACGACCGGGAGATTTCCGACTGGGCGCGTCCCGCGATGGCGTGGGCAGTCGGAAACGGGCTTATTCGCGGCACACAAAACGGTACGCGCGCCGTCGTGCTCGACCCGAAGGGCACCGCGAACCGCGCGCAGCTCACGACGATCATGATGCGCTTCAACGAGCTGTACGAAAACTGAGAAAAGCGAAAAGACAAGCCCCCGCCCGAACGGACGGGGGCTTGCCTTATTCTTCCGCGGCGGGCTTTTCCGCATCGCCGCGCTTGCGGCGGCGGCGACGGTCGACGCCCTCGGTCTGATAATAGTGCTCTTTCGCTTCGTACATCATCCCGTCGGCAATCGTCTCAAGCTCATGGACGCCGGCGTTTGGCTCGTCCGTGTGTCTTGCGTAGCCAACCGAGAACGAGAGCTTTTCGTTATATATGCCGTGCCACTCCGCCGCCTGTTTCAAAAGGCGGTCGCGCAGCGCCGCGCAGTCGTCGGTATGCAGGATTGCAAGGAACTCGTCGCCGCCGGTACGGTAGACCTTCCCATGTCCGCCGAGCACCGCCGAAAGGCAGCTCGCCGTGCCGCGCAGCAGCTCGTCGCCCGCCGCGTGTCCTTTGCTGTCGTTCGCCTCCTTGAGGCCGTTGACGTCGACGGAAAACAGCGCAAGGTCCGGCTCCATCTCCTTGCTTTCGTACTCCGCCACGTCCTCCTCGTAGCTGTGACGATTGTAAAGGCGCGTCAGTTCGTCCGTCAGCGAAATGCGGAGCAAGTGCTCCTCGCGCCGCTTTTCCGCGTCGATGTTCTGCGTGGTGTAAATGATCTTGACGGGCGCGCCGCTCTCATCGCTCTCAACCGTGATATACGCCGCGCGGAACCAGCCGGCGATCACGTGCAAAAATTCGCTGGAAATGATTTTCTTTCCCGTCAGGCGCTCACGCAGCGTACCGATGTCGGTAAATTGCAGAAATTCTTCCATTTGGTCGGGCGCGATGAACTTGACGAAGCTCTGATTCATAGACGACTGCGCTTGCCCCTCCTCAACAGGGGTCTCCCGCAGTTCTTCGCCGCGCAGGGGCTTCTCCGTCATCGTATTGTAGTCGATCAGATTGACCTTGTCGTAAATCTGCGCCATGGAGTCGAGGAGCGCCATCTGCTCGCGCATCTGCTCCTCATGCTTTTGGGTAGCCTTGACCATCTCAATCAGGTCGCGGTAGTGCCGGGTGATCACCTTGCAAAGGCTGCTCCCTGCCACGAGCATGACCAGCCCCTCGATGGTATACCCGCTCATGCGGGCAATAAAGTAGCTTTTCACCGTCGCGTAGTCGCTGCGCACCGACACGTAATAGGGCGCGACCAGCCACTGCGCAAGCGCCATGCAGATGAAATTGACGACGCTCACAGACAGGAACAGCCGCACATCACAAAACATCAGGCTCATCAGCGGGACAAGCATCCATGCAATGTAGATCCCGATGTGCGCATAGCTCATGTAAACAAGCAGGCAGTCGACCGCAAACAGGGCGATCATGCCCGTCAGGAAGGATTTTGGCCGCTTTCGGAGCATCAGCAGATGGATCAGCGCAAGCAGGAACATGCACAGGAAGCAATTGAAGCATGTGGAATATGGCATCGAGCGGTAAACGCCCAGTCGAGCGCCCAGCGCAATGGCAGGCCCCGCGAGGGTACACGCCCAAAGGATGACGTTCATGCGCAGGTTGGTTCTGACGCGGTTCTCGCGCTGGAAATCCTCAAAGCTTTCGACTGTGCCCTGCTGGATTAACTTTTCGATATATCCCAAGTACGTTCTCACCCTTGCGTCTCCTCGCTGGCACAAGATAATGTGTCCTTTGCTCACTTGCTATGCATTATATCCGTATCGCCCTGCAGATGCAAGCTGTTTCGTAAATTTAAGCTATTTTTATCTCCGTCGGATGCCTCCTGTTTTTTCAGCGCTCTTCCCCCGCGTCCTCCGAGAGGAACGCGACCAGCTCGTCCATTCCGGTGCCATCGACGGAACTGATGGTGAAAATGGGGCTCGCTCCCGCGAGCTCCAGCAGCTCTCTCGCCTTCGAGAGCTGCTCCGGCGTCGCGAGGTCCGCCTTCGTCACGACGCCCGCGACCGGCAGCATAAATGCCGCCGCCTGCCCGGGAGAGTACATGTAGCGCTCCTGCGTGGGATCGATGAGAAAAAGCACCAGCTCCGTCCCCGTCGCCGTCACCATGAGGTTGCGGAGATACGAGCGGTGCTCTAGATATTCGCCCGGCGTGTCGATGGTCTGGTTGACGACCTCAAGCGCCTGCGTTTTCTTATAGTCCTGCTTGAGTCCGTTGAGGCGCTGACAGAGCGTCGTCTTGCCGCAGGACACCGTTCCGATGAGGATGATCTTTTTCATGTGCGCGTGATCTCCGCGGGCGCGAAGCGCAGCGTTTCGGTCAGCACGCGGAGAACGTCACGGAGCGCCGCCTCCACGTCCGCCGTCTGTCCGCAGATGACGAGCGAGCCGTTGAAGCGGTCGACAAACACAACCTCCACGTTCGCAGCCTTGGTCGCGACGTCCGCGCCGATGATCGCACCCTCGCTCGGCGTGATGGTCATGATGCCGAGCGCGCCGCTCACATCCCCGATCACGCCGAGCTTTTTGTAGAGCGTGGGGTCGGGGTTCGAGATGAGATGCGCGAGCGTGACCTGCTTGCCGGGGACAAATTCCTGTATGATGCGCTTTTTCTCGTCCAGCTCGATCATGCTTTCTCCTCCTCAGTACAGTGTTTCGAGAAGCTCGGGATGCGGGCTGGGAATCACGACGGACGAAACGACCATCCCTTCCGCGTTCGGCGTGCCGATACCGCACGCGATCGCCTCGCGCACGGCGGCGACTTCGCCGGTGAGTACCACGAACGACTTGCCGCCGATGCCCGTGCCGAGCCGCACGTCCACCAGCTCCACGTCCGCCGCCTTGACCGCGGCATCCGCGCCATAGACCGACGCGGTAACGGAGTAGAACTCCATCACGCCCACCGCGCTCATGTGCTCGGGGTAATTCGTCATGTTGATCGCGCGCACGACCTGCGGGTCGATGTTCGGGATAACGCACAGATCGACGATCGCGCCGCCGCCGAGCGCGCGTCCCGCGTCGACGGACGACTGCACCGCGGCGACCTCGCCGGTGAAGAGCATGTAGTACTTGCCCGGGCAGCCCGCCTTGGCAAAGAGCATGTGTACGTCCGCGGTCTTGAGCACGGCGTCCGCGACTTCGACGCCCTTAGCAATGCTGTTGAGCTCCAAAAAGCCGATACTGTTCATGCTTTCCCGCCCCCTTTCTCGATCACGATCCTGTCGGAAACCTCCGTCACCGTGCCGGCGATACTCGCATGGACATTCGCGCCGAGCTTTCCTTCCGGAATGGTGGCGATCAGATCGCCCTCGCGCACGGCCATACCCGCCGTCACGCGCGGCTCAGCCGCCGCGCCCGCGCTCATTTTGAGCGGGATCGCCACACGAGAAGGCGCGCCGTAAACGAGCTCCGTGATCTCATAATCGTAATACGCATGTACGCCCGCGCGGACGGCGACGCGCTCCGAGGGCGCCTTGCGCTCCTCCCGCTGCCCATTTGGCAGCCATTCGCTCTCCGTCCGCTCGTAACGGGCGCCCGCCGCGCCCAACTCACGCTTGAGCATGGCGTTGATCCTGCGCGGCTGCAAGCCCATCGGGCAGGCGTAGACCTCGCACACGCCGCACTCGCAGCAGATCTGCGCGTTGCGGATATCCGGGTCGTCCAGCAGCTCGCGCACGTCCGCGCCCGTTGAAAGCTTGCGCATGATGCGGTGCGGCTCAAGCGGGTGTCCGAGCAGGTGGCGCGGGCACATCTGCGTGCAGGTCGTGCACTGGATGCACGCCGAGCGCGCGCGATTCAGCATCGCGCGGATGCTCACGCTGTCCGCGCGGTCGCGCGCGCCGCCCTTGGGCAGCACGAGCACGGCGGAGGTCGTCTTCGTCACCGGCGAGTCCGCGGCGTCCGATTGCGCGAGCGGGCGCCCCATCATCGGGCCGCCGAGCACGATCGCATACTCGCGCCGCTTCGCGCCGCCCGCGAGCGCGATGCAGTCGGCAACGCTCGTGCCGATGGGAACGCAGGCAATGGTCGGGCGCTCCACCTCGCCCGTAATCGTCAGATATTTATAAATGAAAGGATAGCCCTTGAGCGCAAGCCCGACGGAATACATCGTCGCGGCGTTGCACACCACCGCGCCCACCTCGGCGGGAATGCCCGCGGGCGGGACGACGCGCCCCGTCACCTCATAAACGAGCGTCTGCTCGTCTCCGGCGGGATAGAAGCTGCCGAGCAAATGCAGGCGCACGGAGGAGCCGGATTTTTGGATCGCTTCCTCCAGCGCCGCGCGCTCGTCTTCATAGTGCTCCTTGAGCGCAAGCACCGCGTTCGGAATGTGCTTTTCCCCGGCGACCGCGTCCATCGCGGCAACGATCTTCTCCGCGCGGTTGCGCATGAGCCACCGGTCGTTGCGCAGCAGCGGCTCGCACTCCGCGCCGTTGACGATCAGATATTCAAAGCTCCCCTTGAGCTTGACATGGGTGGGAAAGCCCGCCCCGCCGCAGCCGACCACACCGGCGGCGGCGATCTGCTCCGTCAGGTTCATTTCTTTGTCTCTTTCTTCGCCGCCTCGCGCTCGGTCTCCACCGTGTCGATGATGGCGACGATCGCCATGTCGGCGGGCACGTCGTCGCTGCCGAACGCCTTGCGGGCGGTGCTGCCGGAGACGACGAGCACCTGCTCGCCGACGCCCGCGCCCACAATATCGGCGGCAACGTAGGTCTTATCGGAGCCTTCCGTCCCCTCTTCGCGCACCACCATCAGCTTGAGTCCTTCGAGATTCGGCTCTTTCTTTGTCGCCCATACGTGGCCGACCACTCTGCAAATGATCATAGGCTTTTCTCCGTTACTCCTCTGTTTTGAGCGTCACATGCGCCGCTGAAAACACATCCCGCGCAGAGGGCGTTATGATCGCGCCGCGCGGGAGCGTCACGCTATCCGTCGCGCGCGCCGTCAGCTCCAGCGCAGCCGCTTCGGTCACAACGCGGTTCGCGTTCGGCTTCGCGCCGCCCGTGGGTATCGCGGCGGGCGGCGGCGCAAACTTTGCGGGCTTTGCGGGCGCTTCCTCGCGCCGCGCGAGGCGTTGCGCCGTAAGAAGCTTCACGCCGTAGCCCTGAAGCGTGCGCACATAGCCCTCGATCCTTGCGTACAGTCCTGTGCTGCCCTTGCCCGCGTAAGCGCGGTGCGGAAGGCCGGACTCCAAAAGGTCGACCTCCTTGCCCGCAAGCAGCGCGGAAATGACGGCGCAGCACGCCGCGTCGCCGGGTCTGCCCTGCGATGCGTCGACGAGCTGCAACAGCGTCAGCTCCGCGATCACGACCTTGTCGTAGCGGCAGATGTTCCGGCTTGATTCGTACTCAGAGAGCGGGCAGAGCACCGCGCCCGCGCACAATTGCTCCGGCACCGCGCCGAGGTCGCCCACGACCAGCACCTTCGCCTTCCCGTCGTCCGCGATCGCATCGGAAGCGCCGCCTTGACGGCGCGCAAGCTCCGCGATCACCTGGCGCACGACCTGTTCGAGTTCTTTTTCATTCATCCTTCTCACCCGCGTTTCACAATGTAGCCCACCGTATCGCCCGTCACCATCGCCGCGTTCGCCTCGTCCACGTCGATGTGGACGGCGAGCCCCGCGCTCTCGCTGACGCGTGCGATCACGCCGTCAAGCGTCGCAGGGCGCTCTGTTTCCATCGCGATCGAGAGCGTCTGCCCGTCGCGGACGCGCCATCGCTCCGCCTGCTCCGGCGTCATGTGGACGTGCGCGCGCGCGATGATTGCGCACTCCTTCGCTTCATAGACCCCCTCGGGGCCCATGAGCAGCATATCGCCCGCGCCCTTCAAATCGCCGCTCAGACGCACGGGCAGCTTCACGCCGAGCATGTGCGCGTCGGTCGCGGACAGCTCCACCTGCACCCGCTCGCGCACAGGGCCGAGAACGGACACGCTCTCGATCTCGCCCTTGCGCGTAACGAGCTTGACGTGCTCCTCTGCGGCAAACTGTCCCGGTTGGCTCAGGGGCTTTTTGGGCGTCAGGCGATAGTTTTCCCCGAAGAGGACGTTAAGCGCCTCCTGCGTCAAGTGTACGTGGCGCGCCGAGACCTCCACGGGGATCGGCTCCCCACGCTCCGCCGCGGCGGACGATTGGATTCCCGATTGCGCCAAAACGCCCTCGACGATGTCGCGGATATCCCGTTCGCTATAGTAATTCATGGCTGATTCTCCCGTTTTTGGCGTTTCGCGGCCTCGCGGCAAAAGAGAATGTAGACGCAGCTCGAAAGGCGGTTGAGCCCCTCGATGACGTCGAGCCGTTCCCCCGTGCCGTCGGCGCGGAGAAACGCCCGCGCGGCGGCAAGCTCCGCCTCGCGCACCTCGGTGCGCAGCTCGTTGAGCAGCACGCACAAAAGCCCCATGCGGTAGTCCGGCACGGGATGGTCGATGCCGATCGTCTCTTTCACATGATGCGAGGCGTAGCGCACGCCCGCGCTGTCCAGTCCCAAAAGGTGCAGCTCCGGCAGCGGCTCGTCCTTGACCTCGCAGCCGAGGATCGTGCGCGTATAGTCCAAAAGCTCGCCCACATCCGCGCAAAGGCGGTCTTCTCCCGCCTCCGACGCGGCGAGCTGCACACGGAGAAAGCGCGCCGAAAGGCTGTCGAGCCTGCCGCGCAGCTCAATGCGCGGATCGGTCTTGGGGACGAGCAGGTTTCCGCGCAGATGCGTCATCCCCTCGCCCTTAACTTCCGTCTCCTCTCCCGTGGCGGCGTTTTGGAAGTACGCCTTCCCTCCGCGCGTCGGAACGGGCGTAACGGTCATGCGTTCATACGGTGCGTCGCCGAAACGCAAAACCACGCCGTGCTCGCGCAGGAAGTCCCGTGCCGCGGGCGTGACGATCGTGCCGGGCGCGACGCGATACTCCGTCTCGCCCGCGCGATAATGCGCGCGCAGCTCCGTGTCGCTCAATACGCGATGTTCTCCGTCCATGTCGTGATGCGGACAGCCGCGCCTTACTTATCGCTCGTTCCCAGCGTGGGCAGGATCTGCTCCACTTCCTCGTGCGGGCGCGGAATGACGTGTACGGAAATAAGCTCGCCCACGCGCGAGGCCGCCGCCGCGCCCGCGTCCGTCGCCGCCTTCACCGCGCCCACGTCGCCGCGCACCATCACGGTCACGAGCCCGCCGCCCACATGAACCTTGCCGATCAGATGGACGTTCGCCGCCTTCACCATCGCGTCCGCCGCCTCGATCGAGCCGACGAGCCCCTTCGTTTCGATCATGCCCAAAGCTTGCAAAGTAGCCATTTTTTCCTCCCGTTATGTTGTTATAGGTTGGTTTTCGGTGTTCGCTCCGCTTACTTGTCGCTCGTCTCCAGCGTGGGCAGAATCTGCTCCACTTCCTCGTGCGGGCGCGGAATGACGTGTACGGAAATGAGCTCGCCCACGCGCGAAGCCGCCGCCGCGCCCGCGTCCGTCGCCGCCTTCACCGCGCCCACGTCGCCGCGCACCATCACGGTCACGAGCCCGCCGCCCACGTGAACCTTGCCGATCAGGTGGACGTTCGCCGCCTTCACCATTGCGTCCGCCGCCTCGATCGAGCCGACGAGCCCCTTCGTTTCGATCATGCCCAAAGCCTGTAAAGTCGCCATTTCTTGTTCCTCCCGTTGTGTTGATTTTATGTTGGTTTTGGTTTTCTCAGCTCAAACGCGCAATGACCGCGCGGGTGATCGCTTCGATATCCTCGCGGCTGAGCATCGTCGCCGCGCGCCCGTCGCCGCCGCTCTGTACCGCCGCGCTTTCGGGCGCGGGGCCGCCGCGCAGATCGTCCAATTCCCTGAGCCCCCACGCGACGCGGCGGATGTTGATAAGGTTCATCGGCCCCACGTTGTCCGACGTGGCGCTTCCGCCCACCGCGCCGCAGCCAAGCGTCAGCGCGGGCGGAAGCCCTGTGACCGCGCCCACGCCGCCGAGCGAACCGATCGTGTTGACCAGCAGACGCGAGACGGGTTTCTTGAGCGCGAATTCGCGGATGATTTCCTCGTTTTGGCTGTGAATGGTCATCGTGTGACCGCGGCCCTCGTTGAAGAGGATCTCCATGCAGCGCGCACAGGCGCGCTCCCAATCCTCCTCGACGTAGAACGCAAGCACGGGACAGAGCTTTTCGCGCGAGTACGGGTTGTCCTTCCCCACGCTTGTCTGCGGCGAAATGAGCACGCGCGTCCCCTCCGGAACGCTCACGCCCGCCATCTCCGCGATGGTCTTCGCGCTGCGTCCGACGATCTTCGGGTTCATCGTGCCGTTCGCGCGCATGAGATACCCGCCGACCTTTTTGCTTTCCTCGTCCGAGAGGAAGTAGCCGCCCTGTTTCTTCGCCTCGTCCATGACCTTGTCCGCGACACAGCGCTCGACCACGATACTCTGCTCGGACGCGCAGATCGTTCCGTTATCGAAGGTCTTGCTCTCAAAGATGTGGCGAATGGCGTTCGGGATATCGGCGCTGCGTTCGATGAACGACGGGCCGTTGCCCGGGCCCACGCCGAGCGCGGGATTGCCGGAGCTGTACGCCGCCTTGACCATCGCCTCGCCGCCGGTGGCGAGAATGATGCCGACGTCGGGATGCTTCAAAAGCGCCGAGGTGCCCTCCGGCGTGGGCGTCGAGACGCACTGCACCACGCCGTCCGGCACGCCCGCCGCGCGCGCCGCCTTCTCCACCACGCGAAAGGTCTCAAGGATGCTGTTTCTCGCGCCCGGGTGTGGGCTTATGATGATGGCGTTGCCCGATTTGAGGCAGATGAGGCTCTTGTACATCACCGTGGACGTCGGGTTCGTCGATGGGATGAGCGCGGCGACGACGCCCATCGGCACGCCGATCTCCGTCACCTTCTTCTCTCTGTCCTCGCGCAGTACGCCGACGGTTTTCATATCCTTGATCGCTTCGTAGGTCAAAGTGCTGCCGAGTTGGTTTTTAAGCACCTTGTCCTGCCACACGCCGAAGCCCGTCTCCTCGCACGCCAGCTTGGCGAGGCGCTCCGATTCCGCCGCGCAGGCGACGGCAACCGCGCGCACCGCCTCGTCAATGCGCGACTGGTCGAACTGCGCGTACTCCCGCTGTGCCGCCTTCGCCTTAGCGACTAAGTTCCGCGCCTCCTGAATGGAGTATAAGTCCCTGTCAAATTCCAACGCTCTCCCTCCTTACGATTGATAGTGCACCGGCGTTTCCGCGACCTCGCAGACCTTGTCGGCAAACGCCTTGCACGCTGCCTCGCACGCCGCCTGCTCGCCGATAAGCAGGCCGCCCGCGAAATTCGTTTCCGTCGGCGGGCCGTAGAAGAGCTTCAGCTCCACGTCCGCCGCCTTGAGCGCCGCGTCGAGTCCCATGACCGCCTCCGCGGGCGGCGCGATCAGGTACGCCATCGCCGTTCCCTCTTGGGCGCCCGCCTCTTGGGACAGGTAACTGCCGGTGCGCGAGATGCAGTGGGCGAAGTAGACCACGGAGTCGTCGTCGTTCGCGCTGTAGAACGCCGCGTCCTGTTCGGCGCAGCGCACCGCCGCTTCAAGACCGCTTCGCACCTCCGCGGGGTCAGGGCCGGCAAGGATGCCGATAAACTCGCCGGCGAGACGCGTGCTCGCGTTGGATGAGCCCGCGTACATGCTGCGCGCGTACACGACGCGCACCTCCGCCTTCTTCGTTGCCTCGTCAAGCGCGGTGTAGGAAACGTCGTCGCAGTCCGTGGTCAAAATCCCGACCGACTCGCAGCCCTCCGGGAGCTTGAGCGCGGCGCGCAGCGCCGCGTCGACGTTCGGGATCATCTGCACGCTTAACACGTGGGTGGATATTCGGTCTCCCCGCATCGCTCCCCTCCTTTATTTCACGAGATCCACGCCGCTTTTCTTTTGGCGCAGGATCTGCTCGATCACCTCGGTGATGTAGGCGCCCGCCTCCACCGCCGTTAATCCGTCCTTGTGGATATTCGACACCACGGTGCGCTTCGCCTCCGGGATGCCGACGTGCGCGCCGTAAACGATGTACGCGCTCATGCTCTCCGCCGTTGCAAGGCCCGGACGCTCGCCGATGAGCACGCACACGACCTTCGCGCCCAGCGTTTCCGCGATGTGGTCCTCCGCCGCGACGCGTCCGAAGCGCACGAAAAAAGGCGTGCCCACCCTGAGCCCCTTTGCCTCCAGCCCCTCCGTCAGCACGGGCAGGATACGCTCCAAATTCGCCTCGATCGCCGCGGAGCTGAGCCCGTCGGAGGCGTAGATCTGCACGTCGGGGTTCCTGACGCACTTTTCCTGTATCGTGCGCAGCGCCTCGTCGCTCAGTTTGCGCCCGAGGTCGGGGCGCGTGAGATAGGCGTCCTTGCTGTCGCACTGTGTCTGCACCGTAAACAGCCCCAGCCGCTCCAAAAGCGCCGGATCGACGTCGGCAAAGACCGAGTCGCGCGCCTTGGCGTGGTCGGCGCGCAGCATGAGCATCGTCTCGGT